>VGYW01000039.1 GCA_016872875.1 Planctomycetota bacterium
CACTGCTGTCCCTTCGGGACTGAGATTCTGTGCCCTTATTCGTGGGGCATTGTACTCAGGGAGAGCGGCTGAGCATCTCGTCAACCGCCTTCAGGAACCGTGCGATGGCCTGGCGAAGGGCCGGGGCGGCCTCGCGGCTTCAACCTTCAGGAGCTCCAGGCTCGCGCGGTCGTTCATAGAGGAGTTCCCCAAAACGGGTGACGAGGTTCTGGAGGGCTTGGGGGAAGGACTCGAAGCGGCGGATGTCGAGGCGGAAGGGGGCGTCGGCCTCGTGGGCCTCGGCCACGGCGTCAATCTCGGCCTGCGAGGCGCCCTCCACCGCGATGTCTATATCGCTCCCTTTGTGGATTGGGTGGTAAGCCACCGAACCGTAGAGGAGGACGCGCGTGACGCCCGGGAGCCGCCTGAAGGCCTCGGCGACACGGCGGGCGCACTCGCGTCCGCGCTCGCGCACCGCGCGCTCCCACGCCGCGCGCTCGGCGATCCGCCGGTGCATGCCTTCGACATACGGAGTGACGTCGATCACGGCTTCACCCTCCTGGTTCGCTACCTCTGCCTGCCGTATTATACCCTGACACCGCCCGTAGCCGCAACAAGCGAGGATGATTGGATGGGTGGATGATTGTCTGACACCCATCCACTCATCCATTCATCCCCCACGGATGTGGGGCTTGCAAGGCCAAACGTTTCGGCTATCATAGCCGAGGTCGTTTCGCTTCTCCGTGAAGCCGTTATCCGCGGATGGAGAGCTGGGTTGTGAGCAACAGGCCGTTCGTGACTTGCGGCGGGGAGCACTGGCTGGGGCTGGCGCTGTCGCTGGGCCTCGGGGGCGCCCTCGTGTGGGCCGTGCGGCGCTCCGGCTCGCGGCGCCTTGATTGGGCGGCGCGCCTCGCGCTCGCGGCGGGATGCCTTGCAAGCGAGGCCTTCATGGTGGTCTGGTGGTGGTGGAAGGGTGCCCGGCTGGTGGGCCTCCTGCCGCTGCATCTTTGCGACATCTCGGTCGTCCTTGCCCCCGTCGTGCTCCTGACGGGCCATTGGCTGGCCTATGAACTGCTCTACTTCTGGGGCTTCGGCGGCGCGGTGCAGGCGCTGCTGACGCCGAACGTGGACTGGGGCTTCCCCCACATCCGCTGCGTCTGCTGCTTCCTGCTCCACGCCCTCATCGTGACGAGCGCGCTCTACGCCACCGCGGTCATGCGGCGGCGGCCAACGGTCCGCTCGCTCCTGAGGGCCTGGCTGGTCGCCAACGCCTACGCGCTTCTCCTGATTCCCGCGAACTGGGCGATGGGCACGAACTACATGTTCCTCATGGCGAAGCCGACGACACCCTCGCTCCTCGACCTGATGGGGCCTTGGCCCTGGTATCTGCTCGTCGGGGATGTTGTCGCCCTGGCGGTGATGTGCCTCTGCTACGCGCCCTTCTTCATCCTCGACCGGCGGGCCAGCCCCCGCCAAGCCCGAGGACCCGAGGGATCAGGGAGTTCGTAGTCCGTAGTGCGGGCTTCAGCCCGTTCCGTAGCGCCAGCGTCCCGCTGGCCTCCCGCCGCCGGGGCGGCGGCGCTACTCGGGAACGGCCTGAAGGCCGCACTACAAACACCCGTTCACTGGGAACCGGCCGCTGAGTGTGGCGTCTAAATCTAAGGTTGTGTGTGTTTTGCTCGGTCTTTCCGCTTGGCAGAGGAGACATGGATGAAACGGGCAGTGTGGCTATTGGCGATTGCGGCGTGCGTGCCGGCCACCTTGGGCGGCGAGGCCGCCGTCCCGGTCACGAAGGTCACGGCCTTCAGCTCGGGCGTGGCCTACTTCGAGCACAACGGCAAAGTGACCGGCAGCGCCGAGGTGCAACTGAAGTTCAAGACCACCGGCATGAGCGACATGCTCAAGTCCTTGGTGGTGCTGGACTTAGGTGACGGCACAGTTGGCAGCGTGAACTACGCCTCAAGCGAGCCCCTCACCCGCGCCCTGCGGAGCTTCGGGATCGACATCTCGGGCGCCCCAACCCTCGCCCAACTCCTTCAGCAGATTCGCGGCGCCGAGGTCGCGGTCATGGCCCCCGAAAAGCTCACGGGCAAAATCCTCGGCGTCGAGGTCAAGACCCGTCACATCCTCCCCTCCAACACCATCGTCCAGGAGCACCTCCTCAGCCTGCTGACCGCCGAGGGGATGAAGTCGGTCCCAATCGAAACCATTCGCAGCATTGCACTTACGAACGAGAAGCTGAACACGGAGTTGAACAAGGCCCTCGCCCTCCTCGTCGAGAGCCGCGACACCGAGAGCAGGGCGGTCCAGATCAACTTCGTCGGCGAGGGCGACCGCCCGGTCCGCATCGGCTACATCACCGAGGCACCCGTCTGGAAGACCAGCTACCGCCTGGTCCTCAGCGACGAGAAGAAGGAGGAAGCCACCCTCCAGGGCTGGGCCATCGTGGAGAACACGAGCGACTACGACTGGGAGAAGGTTGACCTCACGCTCGTCGCGGGCCGCCCAATCTCTTTCGTAGAGGACCTCTACACTCCACTCTACCTTGACCGGCCGGTGGTGCAGACGGAGCGCTATGCTTCACTGCGCCCACGCACCTACGAAGAGGGGATCAAGGCCGACAAAAACGTCCTCGCCCTCAAGGCCGAGAGGGAAGAGGCGGATATGGCGTTGGCCGAGGACGCCCAAGGCGGCGAGGGCAGAAGGGCAGCCACCAGGTTCAGAGCCAACCGCGCACTGGCCGCCGCCCCCGGCGCTCCGCCCGCCGCCAAGTCAATGGAGCAACTCGAACGCGCCGCCGCTGCCGCACTCGACCGCGGCGTGTCCGCCGTAGCCAGCGCCCAAGCCATCGGCGAACTCTTCTCCTACCACATCAAGACCCCCGTCACCCTCCCGCGCCGCAAGTCGGCCATGCTCCCAATCGTCAACCAGGCCGTAAAGGCAAAGAAACTCAGCATTTACAACCCGGGCACCCTCCCCACCAACCCCCTCAACGGCGTCTGGCTCACCAACTCCACCCCGTCGAGCCTCCTGGCCGGGCCGGTCACGGTCTTCGACGCCGGCACCTACGCGGGCGACGCCCAGATCGGCAACTTCCCGCCAGGCGACAAGCGCCTCCTCTCCTACGCCATTGACCTCAAGGCCACGATTGACCCCACCGCCACGTCCAGCCAGCGCATCGTCTCCGCCAGCATCGTCCGCGGCGTCCTTAACATCAAGCGCCGCAACGAGTTCGTGCAAACCTACATGATCAAGAACAAGGCCGAGCAGGAGAAGGTCGTCCTCATCGAGCACCCGTTCCAGGCCGACCGCGAGCTCCTCGGGCCCAAGGAGTTTGCCGAAAAGACCCCGCAGTTCTACCGCTTCGAAGTCAAGGTGCCCGGAGCCAAGACCGGCCAGTTCCCGGTCAAGGAGCAGCGCTTCGACCCCCAGACCATCGCCATCCTCCCCTGCGACGTCGGCCAGCTCCAGTCGTTCACCAGCAGCGGCGAGATTCCCGAAAAGGTCCGCACCGCCCTCGCCGAGGCCATCAAGCGCAAGAGCGCCCTCGCCGTCGCCGAGCGCGAGCTCAACGAACTCCAGCAGCGCATCCAGACCCTTCGCCGCGAACAGGCCGACACCCGCGAGAACATGAAAGCCGTCGAACGCTCCTCCCAGGCCTACCAGCGCTTCGAGAAGAAGCTCCTCGACTCCGAGACCCAGATCGAAACCCTCCAGAAGCAGCTCGAAGACAAGCGCGCCGGCGTCCAGAACACCCGCAAGGACCTCGAAGACTACCTCAACCAGCTCAATATTGAGTGAGCCGAATCAGGCAAAATGATTACGGGCAAAATGATAGGAGAAGAAGGGGGGGAAGCACCGATTCAGGTAAAATGATTTCGCGGTAAAATGATAAGAGAAGAAACCGGAGGAGAGCGAAGCCGGGCAGAATCTTGCCGGCCCAGATCCGATCCTGTCTTATCATTTTACCCGTAATCATTTTACCTTCCCTCTTCTCTTCTTCTCCTATCATTTTGCCCCCCAATCATTTTGCCTTCACTCTCCCCTCGCCTTCGCCAGCCTCTCTCGAATGATATCTGGCCTGTGGAAGTGCTCCGCGAACTCCTCCACGGGATACGACACCAGCCCATCCGTCACCCCGATCCTGTGCCACGCCGCCTTTGGCGCATCGAAATACCCGTCAGGCGTCCACGCCACCCACTCCTCCGGGTTCCACGCCGCGAGAGTGACCACGAGCTCCCCGCTGCCCGCCTTGTAGACGTGAATCGTTCCCGCCGGACTGGCCGCCGCGGCCAGGTGTCCGCTCGTCGCCTGGCGCTGGTCAACGGAAGATGGAACCGGCTCGCGCCCCGCACGTAGGAGCGCGCCAGTCCTCGCATCCGACACCCGCACCCCCTCCCCGGCTCCTCTCGAAGTCAGGGTCGTGCCATTCGCGCTGAAGGCCACACTAACCACCGGGCCTATACGGACCTCGAGCGTTCGCACGAGGCACCCTGACGCAGCGTCCCAGAGCTTCACGCTATTGTCATCGCTCCCCGATGCCAGGGTCGCGCCATCCGGGCTGAAGGTTACGCTCTCTACCGTGCCCGCATATCGCTCGAGGGTTCGTACGAGGCGCCCGGTCGCAGCGTCCCAGAGCTTCACGCTGCTGTCCGAGCCTCCGGAGGCTAGGGTGGTGCCATCCGGGCTGAAGGCCACGCTGCTCACCCAACCGCGATGGCCCTGCATTGTTTGGACGAGGCGGCCGGTCGTGGCTTCCCAGAGCTTCACGCTATTGTCATCGCACCCCGAGGCCAGGGACGCGCCATTCGGGCTGAAGGCCACGCTCCAGACCGAGGCCGCATCGAGACCGAGAGTTCGCATGAGGCGCCCAGTCCCGGCTTCCCAGAGCTTCACGCTCTTGTCATAGCTCCCCGAGGCCAAGGCCGTGCCATCCGGGCTGAAGGCCACGCTTCTCACCGAGCCCGCATGGCCCTCGAGGTTTCGCACGAGATGCCCAGTCACTGCGTCCCAGAGCTTCACGCTCCCGCCAGCGCATCCCGATGCAATCATCGCGCCATCCGGGCTGAAGGCCAGACAATTGACCCAGTTCGGATGTCCCTCAAGAGTTCGCACGAGGCGTCCGGTCGCTGCCTCCCAGAGCTTCACGCTCTGGTCATTGCTCCCCGAGGCCAGGGTCGCGCCATCCGGGCTGAAGGCCACGCTATTGACCGGGGCAGCATGGCCCTCGAGGGTTCGCACGAGGCGCCCGGTCGCTGCGTCCCAGAGCTCCACGCTATTGTCAGAGCTCCCCGAGGCGAGGGTGGCGCCACCGGCGCCGAAGGCCACGGTCAAGATCTCTCTGCTGCGGGCTTCGATAGTTCGCATGAGGCACCCTGTGCCCGCCTCCCAGAGCTTCACGCTCTTGTCTTCGCTCCCCGAGGCAATGATAACGCCATCCGGGCTGAAGGCCACGCACCTGACCCAGCCGCCATGGCCCAGGAAGGGCATGAATGCCAGCCCTTGGGCTGCGACCTTCGGGAGGGACGAACTGCGGAAATCGCCTTCCGAGAGTTGCGTGTCCAACAGGACCGCCCGGGCAAGCCGGGCATAGGGGAACTTGGCACGACCGAAGCGCGCCCCTGTGCAATCGGCTCTCTGCAGGAATGCCCCGCGGCCGTTGGCGTTCGATAGGTCGCAGTTGCGCAAGGAGGCGGCGGTGAGCTCCGCCTGATCGAGGCGGCACTCGGCCAAGCAGGTGCCCTCAAGGTCCACGGAGCGGGCTGAGGCATCCTTGAGGTTGGCGCCGCGCAGGTCGGCCTCGCGGAGCTTCGCTTCAGTCAGCACCGCTCCCTCAAGATTCGCTCCCAAGAGCCTGGCCCCTGACAGTTGCGCACCGGCGAGGTCCGCGCCCTGTAGTTGCGCGCCCTCCAGGTGAAGCTCGGCGGGCCTGGGCGCGGTGTCGGGGATCAGCTTCCGCCAAGCCAGAAGGAGGAGAAGAGCGTTCTCGCTCCGTTGCGTGCGATAGGCTCCCTCCAGCATGTCGGTGAGGACCTGTGCCGCGCGCCCAGCGTGGCCGCGCTCACCATGGAGGAGGTCCACCGCGAACTCGAGGACCTCTCTGTTCAGGCGCGGCAGGTCAAGGGCCGCGAGGTGGCCCTCAGATAGCCCAATGGCAACCCCGCGGCCGAGGAAGAACTCCATCAATGACTTGTGGGCGAACCGGTAGTTCCCCCTCGGGTCCCGCACGAGAAACGTGGCGGTCCGCATGTCTGCATCAATCCGCCAAACCGCCTCGGGGTTCCCAAAGCGAAAGATATCCTTGAGGCGCGCCAGGATCCAGGCGCGCAGTTCGCGGAAATGCACAGTGGCGTCGCGGCCCCCGCTAAGCCAGAGGCGCCTAGCTAATTCCGCCATAAGGTCCGATTTAAGGTCTGGGAAAACAATATGTTTCCCGGTGTCGCGGCCCAACCAGTTGCCAAGCACCCCCTCGTAGATGTCGGCAGCCTTCACCCGCTCGCCGCTCCTGGCCCTCCGCTCCAGGTGCTCTAGGTTCGCTGCGATCATGGCCAGGAGGACCGGGCGCTTGGCGAGGTCAACAAGGTCGTGAACCCGCTTCATAAACTCGAATGCCGCGTCGGCCTGATCCCCCAGGACCCTATGGAGGTAGTCGCGGATGCGCTTCTCGTCAAAAGGCTGCAGGTAGGCGATTCGGAACGCGCTCCCCCTCAAACCCTCACGTGTGCGTGCTCCACCTCCGCCGCTGACCTTCTCGCGCTCGTTCGCCCTGTCGAGAAAATAGTGGGTGCGGCAAGTGAGGAGCACCTTGCCATCTGAGTGTGGCGGCGCAGCGGACCGTATCTGCCGCATCAGCTCCGTGGCCTGCGCGTCCGTCAGGTGCACCGAGTGCTCGTCGAAGCCGTCGAAAATGAGGATGACGTGGCCGCGCCGCACGGCGGCCAGGACGCCAGACGTAGAAAGCTCGCCGAAGCCAGCCTCCTCAAGCAAGTGCCTGAGCATCTCATCGAGCCGAGGGACCCTATCGCCGTACCAGACTGGCAGGTTGCGCATGTCCAGATACAGGGGCACGGGCAGATGGTGGTCACCCGCGTCGCGAAGCTCCAGTAAGCCCCTGCTGAACATGCGACATAGGAACGTCTTACCCACACCGTAGTCACCAAGGATCGCACAGAATGGCGGGCTTCCAGGAGCCTTCACCCAGTGCAGGAGGAATTGCCGTGCTTCCTCCGCAGGATCCACATCCGTGCCAGTCTGTCTGAGCGGCATGACATTCGGGGGCACCCAGAACTGTGGCACGTAGAGGTCCGCTAACCTCCCAATAAGGGCTCTCTCGCCGATCTCAGTTGCATGTGCCGAAGCATCGAGGACCCCGCGAAGATCCGACATGGGGACCTGTTCCCAGTCCAACGCCCCGAGGCGCGCCTTCACGACCAAGAAGTCAACACCCTGCAGTTCATCTTCTGTAGGCAGACTGCTTGCGCGTTCATTGAGGATGCCGAAGACAATGTCCCTGTCTCGCCCACAGCACGCGCCGGGGACTCTAATGCTGAAAATGATCCCGCGGTTCTCACAGTGGAGTTCGCCTCGGTGTTGGGCCGAGAGGAAGTCACCTATCGTGCGCTTGGCCTCGGCGAGGCAATGGCTCGCGAGGAAGTGTCCGCCGCGCAAACCGAAATGGCGAAGGTCCGCAATCCAACCTTCCCACGAGAGCCCGGGCGTGAAGAGATACCCCTGGGCGAGGAGGGTTCCATTGTCTTGGTGCCTCCAGTGCCTCTGCAAGAAGGAGACGAAGTTGTCATCTTCGACACCCTCCACCAGAAGGGGCCTATTCGCGAGACGATACGAAGCCAGCTCTCGAACTGTGGTTTCCGGGTCGTCCCGGCCAGCCATGAGGTGCAGGAAGGCCCGTGCATCCACTTTGGAGAGTATAGCCAAGTCAGCGAGGTTCTCGCGAACTTGGGGATCCAGCTCATTGATGTCGTCTAAACAGAACCCTAACCCGAATTCGGCCACTAACCGCTTGATCCCGTCGATATGGGTTCTCACCATTTCCTGGTGCAACTCGAACACCACGTTGCATTGCCATTTGTCCCGGTAAGCATGAAGGAACTCATCGAAGAAAGCGCTCACTAGCATCTGTGGGTCTAGGTTCACAGTGAAGAGCAACTGGCGCGGGTCGGACTTGCTCATGGTGTGCGTCGCACAGGCCAAGGTGCTTGCCGTCTCAACGCTGCACAGCGCCATGAGAACCCGAAGCAAGCCAGGATCAACCCTGTCCCGGAAGCGCGCCTCTATCTCTGGGAAGGACTGTCCGCCCGGTCCCAGGCCCAAACATTCAAACGCCACGACCAACGGTTCCTTGGTCGCAGGCACAAGTTGAACGATGGGTTCGAGCTTGGTCATGAGGTTCGCCAGAAACGCCCGATCGTCCTGCGGCAGCGCTCCCCAAGCCTTGGGCGCGAAGCGCTCGGCGAAGCCAGCCACAGTCTCCGGAAACCGAACTGCCCGGAGACCGCTTGTGACCTCCTGCGGAATGTACTCTACGGAGGGCGTACCAAGGAACTCCCTCTTGTGCTCGCGTTGGATGATTTCGGCTGAGTTTCTTGCCTCTTCGTCCTCCCTCCGTCTCGCAAGCTCGGCCGCGGAGGGGATCCCCTCGAACCAGACGGTCTTGGAGGCGACGGGGCGGTTGTCTTGCGGGCTGCACAGGAAGACTCCGAGACCCTTCTTGGCAAGGCGCTCGTTGAGGCGCGCCTTGAAGCCGCGGTAGAGGTTGAGGGCGGCATCTTCGTTGGTGGCGTCGGGCCAGATGGCGCGAAGGAGCTCGGCGAGGGGGACCTCGGTGCGCCCGGTGAAGAGGCGCTGAAGGGTCTCGGCCTTCGGGGCGTCGTGGCGGCCGAGGACACCCGCCTTGTCGAGCGCCGCGAGCGCCTCGACGATGCGGTGCGCGTCCTCAACCTTCTGCCTCACTTCATTGCCTTCTGGGGCCATGTGGTTGCTCCTTGCCAGGGTCGGGAGAGGGACCAGGGAATGAACGCAGGAGGCTTGTCCCCATTCCGTTGTCCCTTCCCGCCTTCCTCATTGCTCGATGCGGCTCGGGCTCACGCACCGGCGCCCGCAGGCTACGCAACGCGTGTAGCTGGCGTTTAGTATGATTATATCCGAAGAACCGCGCTTGTCAAGCCCTGCCCGAGGATTGGGGGCGGGACTCAGGGGCTTGCGTCCGGCCGCGGCGGGTGTATAATGGCCGGCGAGAGGGGAACTCGGCGCTGGCGGAGTGGGGGAGCGCAGGCGTCAGGAAGCCGTGGGGAGAGGTGAGGAGAAGGCGATGAAGAAAGCAACCACCCTGGTGGGCGTTGCGGTGCTGGCGGTGGCCGGCTGCGTGGTGGCGGCGGGGGCCGAGGCGGCCGCCGCAGGCCCGCCACCGGCGGGCAAGGGCATCGCCGTGGTCCTGGGGCTGCCCGCCGACGGCGGACGCGGCGTGCTGGCCGAGCTCGCGGAGAAGGAGCGCTGGACGGTTCTCTTCCATTCGCCTGAGGCCCGCGAGGCCGCGGCGGTGCGCGAATGGGCCGAGGGAAAGGGGCTGCTGGGCGACAAGGTGTTCGTGGCGCAGGGCGGCTACGGGCGAATCGTGCTGGCGGACAACCTGGCCACCGCCGCGTGGGTGCAGGCGAGCGCCGCGGGCAAGGCCGCCGAGGCGGAGATCAGCCGCGTGCTTCATCCCGGCGGAACGGGCCACCTCGATGGCAAGACCATCACAAAACCCGTGCCCGAAGGCGTGGACGTTTGGAGCCATCCCTACCACGGCCCGGACAATAACCCCCTGAGCACGGACCGGTTGGCCCGCGCGCCGTACCTGACGCAGTTCATAGCGGAGCCGAAGTTCAGCCCGCTGCCGACGGCTGTCGTGGCGGCCGGCGGCCGCGTGTTCCGCGCCCACGGCCACATCTCCTTCCAGGCCAACCAAACCCCAGTCATCAACACCCTCGTCTGCTCGAACGGCTACAGCGGCACCGTCCTCTGGACTCGTCCGCTCAAAGAGGGCTTCATGGTCCACCGCATGTGCATGGCCGCCACCGACGACGCGCTCTACCTGGCCGACGACGAGTCGTGCAAGGTGCTCGACGCGGCGACGGGCAAGGTGCTCCGCGAGATCGCCGCCCCCGAAGGCACAGCGGACGGCAAGGTGTGGAAGTGGATGGTCCTTCAGGGCGGCAAGCTCTACGCGCTCATCGGCGGCCCCGAGACCCAGCCCAAGCCCATCCGCGCCACCGGCATCCAGATCGGCCACTGGCCGTGGAGCATGTGGGACGGCTTCGACTATAGGGAGCCGAAGACGAGCTACGGCTTCGGGCGCACGTTCCTGGCCTTCGAGCCCTCCGACGGCAAGGTGCTCTGGCGCCGCGCCGAGGAGGACTACATTGACGGCCGCGGCATCTGCATGGGCAACGAGCGCATCTACTACTACTGCCCCGAGAAGTTCCTCGCGGCCCTCGACGCCCGCACGGGAGAGGTCGCGTGGAAGAACACCGATGCCGATCTTCTGAAGGCCATCGGCCCGACGGGCCGCGCGCAGAACCCGAGGGAGGGCTTCTCGACCACCAGCTTCCTCAAGTGCGATGCCGAGCGGCTCTACTTCGCCGGCCCGCAGCGGCCGAACGTCGTCGTCGCCTCCGCCGCCGACGGCCGGCTGCTGTGGCAGCGGCCCGACGGCAATTTCCACCTGGTTCCGCGCCCGGAGGGCCTCTACGGCATCGGGGCCGCCCCAGGCTTCAAGCTCGACTTCGGCACGTGGAAGGCGCAGGCGCAGTATCCCGGGCGGAGGTCCTGCACGCGAGCCACAGGCTCCACCGATGCGATCTTCTACCGCGCCCCCGAGGGCACGGTGCGCATAGACCTCGCCAGCGGCACGGCCCAGCACATCGCCGCCATGCGCCCGCCGTGCCTCGAGGGGGTCATCGTGGCCCACGGCATGCTCTACTGGGGGCCGTGGATGTGCGGCTGCCCCCTCGCCTTCTACGGGCACGTGGGCCTCACGGGCGCAGGCAGCTTCAACTTCCAACCCGGCCTCGACGCCTCGCGCCTTGAGCCGGGCGAGGGCGACCTGGCGAAGGTCCAGGAGCTAGCGGCCGCCGAGGGCGACTGGACCGCCTGGTCCGCCGACCCACAGGCGTTGGGCGCGAAGACCGCCGTCCCAAAGCAGGTGGCCCAGGCCTGGGAGTTGTTCGTAGTGCGGCCTTCAGGCCGCATCCCCCAAGACTACGGGCTGAAGCCCGCACTACCAACTGGCGCCGCGGCGGCGGGCGGCCTTGTCTTCACGGCGGACCGCACCGGAGCGGTGCGCGCCTTCGACGCGGCCACCGGCGCGCCGAAGTGGAAGGCATACGCCGCAGGCGCCGTGTTCTATCCGCCCGCGGTCTGGAATGGCCGGCTCTATCTGGGATCGGCTGATGGCCGGGTCTATGCCTTTGAGGCGGCCACGGGGCGGCGCCTCTGGGCCTTCCGCCTCGCCCCGGCCGACCGCTGGATTCCGGTCTTCGGCCGCCTGGCCTCCACCTGGCCCGTCGCCGGCGGCGTCGTCGTTCGTAATGGTGTCGTGTACGCCGCCGCGGGGATGGCCGACTACGACGGCACCCACGTGGCCGCCCTCGACGCGGTGACGGGCAAGCCGCTGTGGTACAACGACGCGACCGGGCGCATGTCCGACGCCGTGCGCAGCGGCATCAGCCTCCAGGGCGAGCTGATGCTCCGCGACGGCAGGCTCTGCTTCGCGGGGGGCGGCGTCTACGGCACCGCGGTGTTCGACGCCAAGACCGGCAAGTGTCTCAACGACCCGGTCCACCGCCTCGGCTCGGGCAGTGCCACGGCCTTCTACGCCCACTACCCCGAGTACGGCCAGTACGTCGCCCTCGACCACACGCTGGCCGACGGGCGGACGCTGAGCTACGAGCCGCTCTACGACGGCAGCCGGCACGCGCCGCTGGCATTGCTGAGGCCGGTCCCCGCCGGCCAGCAGCCGCCCCAGCCCGGCTGGCGGCTCGCCTGGCGGCGGCCTAACGATCCACCCAAGCCCACACGCGAGGCCGTGTGGACCGACCCCGCCCGCCGCCAGTTCAACGCCTTCGTCGTCACCCCCGGCGTCCTCCTGGCCGCCGGCCAGGGCGCGCCGGGCAGCGGGGCCAGGCCCTTCGTCACAGCGATCGCCATTGACGATGGCTCGGAGATATGGCGCCACGAGCTGCCCGCCCCGCCCGTCAAGGGCGGCCTTGCCGTGGACCGCGGCGGACGCATCTTCGCGTCCCTGGCCGATGGCCGCGTCCTGTGCCTTGCGGAGCGGCGGTGAACCGACGGCTCCCTACTGGCCTCGCATCGCCTTGAATCGCACCTGAGCCGGCAGCGTGTTCTTCTCGAAGTTCGTGTCCGGGCCGAACGGGGGCCAGTTGAGGCCCCCGAACCAGGCCGGCTTCTCTTTCAGATAGAGGCTCTTGGGCGGCGCGGCGCCTCCAAGCGATTCGCTCTCGGGCACGCCGTTGTCCTTGAAGTTGTAGTTCCCTCTCAGGAGGGTCGTGGCTCTGACATCCAGATCGATCTCCTGGAACCCGCCCGGCCCGGGGCCTTTGCCGCGCTCGGCGGCCAGGAGCTTCTCCCAGTCGGCCCACCAGGTTCCCTTGCTCGGCTGCACCTTCTCCCCCGAGAAGCCGCCGTTGCCCATGTTGGGCATCCCGAACACGTAGATGAAGTGCTGGTCGTAGCCGAAGCCGTTCTCCGCGTTGTCGTAGAGCCAGTTGTCGCCCTTCCTGCCGAGCACGTTGCCCACGATGGAGTAGAAGCGGGTGAACCGATTGAGGTTCACACAGATCCAGAACTGCTCGGTCTTCGTGGACGTGCCGTGGAACCAGTTGCGGAACGCGGTGTCGTGCGAGGCGGAGCCGTGGTAGCCGTCGCTCTGGAACTTCGGGGCGTAGTTGCCCTCGTAGAGGTTGAAGCACGAGTGGGCGCCGTGGTTGCTGTTGATCGTGCAGCCGAGCAGGTCGCCCTGGATGCCGCTGTCGTCGCACCAGTTGTAGGCGATGACGTTGCCGCACGAGCCATTGATCTCGACATGCGGAAAGGTCTCGGCAATGGCGTTGTCCTCGAAGAGGCAGAAGGAGGAGACTCCGACGAGGATTCCCGCACCGTTCGGCCCGAGGGCGCTGTTGCGCTTCGCCATCGTGCAGCCGCGCACCTCGCACTGCACGCAGCCGTCCACGCTCACGTGGTAGTTCGGCGCGTTCCGCACCGCCACGTTCTTCACCCAGCAGGCGTAGCCCTGGCCCATGCCGATCAGGCCGTGGGGCGTCTTGGAGTTCGCCCCATCCACCGTCAGGTCTTCGATGCCCACAAACTCGGCGTAGCGGCCGACCGGGCGCAGCACGGGCGCCAGCTCGGCGGGCAGGTCGAAGAGGAGGCCGGGCGAGATGGTGACGGTTGTGGGAGTCTTCGCCACGACGCGCGAGAGCTGGCGGCGCAGGTAGTCCCAGTTCGCGGGCGCGACGACGGGGAGCTTGCGGTCGTTCTTGAGCGAGAGCTGGCAGGGCAGGCCGATGCCGCCGTTGCGGTAGGCATCGAGCGGCTTCGTGTCGCCCACGGCCAGCACCGTGTCGCCTTTTCCCGGGCTGCCCGTGATGTCGAGCTTGAGGCGGTTCGGATACCACCAGTCGCCGCCGTCGGCCGGGGTGATCCCGATCGCGCTGCCGGAGGGATGGTGTCCCATGATGATGGTCTTCTCCGGCCCGTCGCCGCGGACTGTAATCCTGCTCTTGCCACCGCCCACTGTGCTACAAACATCCAGAATCTTGTTTTCCGGAAAGATTTTTCCTCCGCGTTTGGTTGCGGCTTGCCGCGATGGGATCCCTTTGTCTATCCGGTACTTCCCCGCAGGGAGATAGACCACATCGTTGTCCTTCGCATCGGCGATGGCCCTCATGATCGCCGGCTGCGCATCGGCGGCCCCGGTGCTGTCGGCGTTGTAGGGCGCCTTCGTCACGTCGAGCAGATGCGTTCGGTCGGTCGGTATGCCGCCTGGCACGCCCACGGTGACGCCAGGCGTCCAGCCGGACAGCCTGTCGGCCGGGATCAGTTCCGCGGCCGCGGCCACGCCCGCACACAAGGCGAGCGATAGGCGGGGTGCAAGGTTCATCGCTTTCCTTTCACGTAACGCGGGTTGACGCGGTGTCGGCAACGGATAAGATAGTGGGACTCTTGCCGGACCGCAACGGGCATTGGAGACATGACATGAGAGTGGCGTCGATTGCCCTGGCCTGCGCTGCCGTGTGCAGTTGGCTCGGGGCCGGCGAGGCGGGCAGGGCGCCGGCCACGGTGGAGTTGAAGGTGCGGCTGGAGCTGGCCGCGAAGGCGGAGCTGGCTCCCGCCAGCATCAAGTTCGCGCCCTTCCCTGGCGGCAAGCGGTGCGCCTTCACATTCGGCGGCTGCCAGCAGCCGAAGACGATTGCGACGCTCACCAAGCTGGGATTCCGCACCACCGTCTACTGCGACCCGGGCGCGTCGGCGGACGCGCTGCGGGCGCTGGAGGCGGCGGGGGCCGACATCGGGATCAACATCTGGGGCGGGAAGGGCACCTATGCCTCCCACATCGGCGCGAACACCATCCAGGAGGCATTCGACGCCGTGGCGACGAGTCGCATGGCCCTCCGCGCCAAGTGCGCGGGTCCCCTCGCCTGCGGGGCCATCGGCGGCCACTACAGCCCCGCGAGCTTCCCCATTGACCGCAGCCCCGAAAACCGAGCCGGCTTCGGCTACGCCTACCACGACGCCAACTATCTGCTATTGAGCGACAACAGGCCCTACATGGTCTACCTCGGCCGCGAGCGCGACAAGCTGCTCACGCTCAGAGAGAACTTCGACAACCGCCTCGACTCCCGCAACGTCCCCAACGAGATGATCTACTACCAACTGCTGGCCAACCAGTTCCGCGGCACGCTTCAGCGGGCCGAGAGGGGCCAGGTCGTGCGGTTCACCCTGCGCGACTTCAAGGCCGCCGACCTCGACGAGTGCGCCGCCATCATCGGCCCCTACGGCGCCCACGAGGACATCTGGCACGCCAGCGAGGCCGAGATCGGCGCGAACGAATACATCCGCAACAAGGTCCGCGTGGCGCGCGTCAAGGCCGAAGACGGTGGCACAGGCTTCCAGCCTGTGGCCCCGCCCAGCTTCGATGTCGTCCTTGCTATCGAGGAGGACACGTTTCCCCCCTTCCTCCTCACCCCTCTGCCGCTGGCGTTGCCGGCCAGCGTGAAGGTGAAGAAGGCCACGGTGGCGGGCATTGAATGCCCTGTCACTTCGCGTGAGGAGGGCACGTTTGTGGACGTGCCGCTTGCGACGGCGCTCGCCGGCGGCCTCAAGTTGACGCTGAAAACTGCGGCACCGGATATGACGGTCCCCGACCGGCTGGAGCTCACGCTGTCCATCGAGAATGCGTCGGATGAGCCAATCAAGGCGGCTCGGCTGCGATGGGCCGGCAGCGTCGGCTTCCGCGTCGAGGGCGGGGCTGACCTGGATATTCCGCCCAAAGGCAAGCGCGAGGTCAAGGCCACGGCAGTGACCGCGCGAGATGCCCGCTTCGGCCTCACGCCTTTCCAAGCCATCATCACCGCCAGCAATGGTGGCACAGGCTTCCAGCCTGTGCTCATGGCCGGCTTCGAGGCCGTCGTGGCGCCCAGGCTGCGGGTGGCCGTGGACCCGATGCAGCGCGTCCCGATGGTGCCGGGCCGCTACCAGCACTTTTTGGTTCACGTGGACAACAAGCGGAGCGCGCGGCCGGGCGGCCCGCCCGACACGCTGATCAGCCACAAGGCCGGGCCGTGCAAGGGCACGGTGGCCCTCGAACTGCCCAAGGGCATGGCCGCCAGCCCCGCCGAGCAGCCCTTCGAGCTGGCCGACCACGACGCCAAGACACTCGTCTTCAAGGTCCAGAACGAATCGTGGAGCGATGCCGAGGAAATGGTGAGGCCCGTCATCCGCTTCGCGGGCGAGAAGGAGGCCGTGGCCGTCCTTTTCCCCGGCACCACCGTCATCCGCGACAAGGCGAAGCTCCACGTCGAGCCCTTCGACGCACTTGGCCTCATCGCCGAGGCAACGTGGGACGACAAGACGAAGAACGGCCACTTCGACCGCAGCCGCGGCAACCCCGGCGCCCACTTCTACCCCGGCCACCGCGCCGCCTACAACAACGAGGGCGTCAAAGGCTGGTGCATGAACTCCCAGGACGTCTGCCAAATCCACGACCCCTTCCGCAACATTGACGGCTGGGAGGGCACGGCCTGCTTCTGGGTGCGCAAGGACCCATCAAAGCGAAACGAGATGACCTTCGTGCCCGACCCCGCGGCCACGGCGAAGCTGGCCTGCGGCCGCTCGAACGATGGCGAGACGCTTTTCTGCGCCGGGCTGGTGCAGAACGTGGGCAGCTCGGACAGCGGCCTCACGCTGCGGCGGTTCCGCTCGTGGCAGGGCAAGCCGGGCTACCTCCAGCTCACCTATCAGCTCATGGGACGCCGCCTCGTCGTCTGCCAGGCCGGGCCGTTCGAGTGGGCCGAGGCCTGGCGCCACGTGGCACTCCTCTGGTCCGTGCCCCAGCGGCGGCTGGAGCTGTATCTCGACGGCAGGCCGGCGGCGAAAGCTGAGCCCGGCGAGGGCGAATGGCACGCCTCGCCCTGGGACACCGGCGGCCCGAGCGGCTGGAACCTCATCCTCATCAGCAGCGACCACGGCCTCTGGAGCGGCACCTGCCGCGATGAGGTGGCGATCTACAGCCGGCCCTTGACTCCCGAACAGATCCAGGCGAACATGGCTAAGGCCAAGAGGGAAGAGGGAAAGTGAGAGTGAGAGTGAGAGTGAAGAGGGAAGAGGGAGGCCGAGGGTGAACGCAAGTCCCAGTGTGCCCAAGTGGCGGCGCAGGTGGAAGCGTGTGCCGGCCGAGGCGCGCTCGGCCGCCGCGGCGTCGCTCGGCGACCTTTTCCGCCGGCGAAGGGCCGCCACGCTCCTGCCCCTGGCACTCGCAGTCTCCCTCATCCTCCACCTCGCGGCCACGCCACTCCTGGTTGGCGGGAAGGGGAGGGGGGTGGACGACCTTGCGGCGCAGGAGGGCACCTACCTTAGCCAGGTGATGCAGAAGGAGCGGGCGCGAGCCGTCTCGCGCGAGGTTCAGGGCCGCCTCACCATGCCCCCGCCGCCCCCCGAGCCCGAGGCCGTCGTGCAGTCCGCCCTCACCGAGTCGCTGACCAGCGACGTGGCGAAGATCACCGGCGACCTCCTGGGCGTGGAGCTTCAGCGCGACCTGGCCAACTACGTCCAGGCCAGCCTCAAGGACGAATTGGCCTCCGCCGCAGCCGACATCGCCACGGGCAAGCTCTCCGAGGACGAAATCCGCGAGCTCCACCGCAAGTTCCAGGAGAAGGCCCACGAGAAAACCCTCGCCTGGCGCAAGGAATACCTCGTCCAGCACCAGGAAGAACGCGCCGCGATGAGCACCACCGAGTGGTACGAAAAGGACGTGTCGCGCACGCTCTTCGGCAACATGCAGTTCGAGCTGTTCCGCGCGTATCATAAACTCTGGTTCGTCGAGTTCTGCCGCTCCGAGCACACGCTGCACTGGGGCCGCTGGGGCTTCCTGGACCTCGGCGGCTTCGGGCGCAAGGCGGCACAGCTCCGAAGGCTCCTCAAGGACGCGCCCGCAAGCGCCGAGCACGCGCAGTCCCTCGCCCAGACGCTCGCTGTCATTCGCGGCAAGCAGATTTTCGACGGCCGCTTCACCGACACCTACTCGTGGGAGTCCGCGTGGAAGCACCACGTCGAGGAGTACTTCCCTCACCGCGCGGACGAAATGTGCAAGAAGGGCGAGGCATTCGCGGCGCTGTGGGACAAGGCTCTCGCCGCCGCCGCCGCCTACTGCCGAGGTGCGAGGGACGAGGTGCGAGGGACGGGGGGCGAGGGGAAATCAGCAATCAGCAATCAGCAATGGAGGCGGCCTTGGCCGCCATCCGCGAGCTGTGCGAAGCCGCCGAGCAGGCCATTCCCAAGAACGCCCGCGAGTATGAGGCGGCCAACCAGGCGATCCGCTCCCGCGTCCTGCGTGGCCCGGCCTGCGAGCGGATGTTCGACCGCTGGGTCAACGGCCTCGTCGAGGGCCTCTCGCCCCTCATCCGCGACATGGCGCGCGGCCAGTTCAAGAAGGGCATCATTGTCCACAAGGACGGCCTCGACCGCGCGATGAAGGAGTTCACCGAGAGCGTCGTGCCCCTCGTCCGCCGCGACACGCTTCGCATGTTTCCCCAGCCCGTCTTCAACCGCACGGTCTTCGTGATGGACTACGCGAACCCGTACCGCAGCAAGGTGACGGGCAAGGACGGCCCGCCGGACGCCGAGGACATCGCGCGCGACGAGAAGGCCCTGGCCGACGCGTTGGCCCGCTGGCCCGAGGCGGATGGAGCCTACGTGGACGCCCGCGCGAAGGTCATCGAGGAGCAGTTCCAGCGGGCGATTGACCGGGCGAAGGAGGGCATCCTCTCTCGCGTCCTCACGGGCGACCTGCTCTTCAAGCAGATGGGCAACTTCGTCGAGGGGGTGGACTACGCGGACAAGGTCCAGGAGAAGCTCGACGCCCGGGCGATGGCGCTCAAGGGCCGCGGCCAGGACCTCGCGAAGCTGACAAAGGACGGCGTGCCCGACACCTCGGCCCCCCTCGTCGCCCTCCTCTTCGGCGCATCGAAGGGCCACGGGGCCAACCTCCAGCCCGTGCCCGCCAGGATGCAGCCGGCCATGCTCACCCCCGCCGACGCTCCTGAGGCGGCGCTCCTCGCCGGCCCGCCATCGCTTCCCCCCGCCGCAGCCAAGTGGGGCTTCGAGGAGCAGGCCGCCGTGAGGCCGGAGTTCGACGACTCCCCCCACTTCGAGGCCATTCCGTTCCTCACCAAGTTCCCGCGTCTCGACGGCGACCTCTCGGACTGGGGGAAGATTCGCCCCCTCATCCTGCGTCCCACGCGCGGCGGCGAGGCAATCCTCGTCTATGCCGCCTGGAACTACCAGGGCTTCTTCTTCGGCTACCAGGTGAAGCAGGACGCCGAGCGCTTCTACTACCCCTCCCTCTGGCGCATGGGCCACAACCACAACACCGGCGGCGTCGAATACCAGAAGGTCACGGGGGTGGACTGGGCCTACCGCGGCGACCACCTGCGGCTGATGTTCGACACCCTCGACGCGCGCAACGACAACCGCGGCGAGCCCCACACCCAGGAGTTCGCCATCTTCCCCCTCGGCATCGAGAGCGACCCGAGCGTGCCCGGCATCGAGCGGCTCATCGCCTCGCAGCGCGACGCGGCGACCAAGGAGTACCGCGGCGTGAAGGCCACGTGCAAGGTCTTCCCGCCCCAGCCCCCCGTCGAGAGCGGCCCCGACGGTTCCGGCCCCTTCCGCGTCACGAAGCAGTCGCCCACGGGCTACACCATCGAGGTCTTCGTCCCCCGCTCGCTCTTCCGCGTACCGGTCTTCGCCCCGGGCTGGCGCATCGGCTTCGACTGCGTGGTGGCCACGGGCGTGCAGCCTGGCGACGACCCGCGCCTGAGCCGCTTCGTCGGCCAGTCGTGGAGCGGCGGCTGCGAGGCCGACCGCCCGGACCGCTGGGGCGATCTGCTCCTGCTCGGCACCGACCCCCGCATCCTCCTCCAGGAGGCCAACGCCGCCGGCAGCCTCGCCCAGAGCCTGACCCCCGGCCACTCGTACCTCGTGACCGTCATTGACCCCGACCGCAACGTGAACCCCGCGGCCGAGGACACCGTGCTCGTCAGCGCCGAGGTGGGGAATGGCGACGGCGACGTCGAGGTCCTCGTCCTCCGCGAGACGGCGAAGAACTCCGCCATCTTCCGCGGCTTCGTGGACACCCAACCCGGCCTCGGCCGCCAGGTTCAGGGCGTCCTCGAGGCCATGCCCCTCCAGCAGGTGCGGCTCGGCTACGTGGACTTCGCCAACTCCAAAGGCCGCCGCAACGTCATCAGCGAGCTCCGCCTCCCCGCCCTCGCCCCCGTCACCCGCGTCGTGCCAACCGTGGAGGCGGGCCGGTAGCATGGCCTGCTCTGGCCGTCCCCCCAAGGGACCTAAGGGACATAAGGGACCAAAGGGACCGCAGGGACACGCCTGCCCAACGCCGCTCTGCCGACCCTTTTGTCCCTTGGGTCCCTTAGGTCCCTGTGGTCCCTTCTTTGTGCTTGAGGAGGCGCGCGGAGTGAAGGCCGGTTGACAAGCAGCCGCGGTAGCGTATGATGGGGCAGCAAGGAAGCCCCGGAGGCCCTGTCATGAAGGACCCAATTGTCGAAGAAGTCCGCAAGCACCGGATGGAGCACACCGCCAAGTTCCACGGTGACCTCGATGCCATCTGCGAGGACTTCCGCCGCATCCAGGAGACGTGTGGCCGCAAAGTCGTGCGCCATCCCCCGGTGCGGCTGAAGCCACGAAGGCGACTCGTTGCCTCCTCATGGCCCTCACCCCGGCCCCGCGGAATGTTGTAACGTGCCCCGTGAGCTTTGGCCTGAACTTCCATGGAGAGCACAAACATGCAGCACAAGACGAATATCTGTATGATTGGCGGATCGGGAGTCGGGAAGAGCACGGTGCTGAAGTACGTTCTTGCCGAGATCGCGAGAGTGGACCCATACAGGGCACGAACCGACGGCGCGAGGGCTGGCGAAGACCGTTACGTTTGTCCCGACATGCTGGATGATCTCATGCGCCTTAACAGGGAGCTGGACGGCGGCGAAGCTAAGGTTACGTTGAGTTCAACCAGAGGCGACATGAAGCCTTGCAAGATAGGGGGGAAGGAATGCGAGCAGTGGGTCCAGATCTACACCAATGCGACTTTCTTCACTGTGCGCAAGGACAGGCAGGTCTTGCTTCACCATGGCATCGACCTCCAAGCACCAAACAGGAAAGTGGAACTCTTCGCGCCGGTGTTCTCCGCGATCCTTAGGAGCATGGACGCTCGTGGCGCGATCCGTTTCCTGCATGGCGCCAAAACGGTCTTCCTTCTACTGAACCCCCTTACTGTTCCTGTCGCAAGGATCCGTCCGGAGAGCGTAGGTGGGGCATCGGGATGGAGCACTGACGACTGGGTTGATCTCCAGTTCCAGAGAAGCAACCTGCTAGGCGAGTTCACAGGCCTCGACGCCGCTGCTGTGGCGAAGAAGCGCGCCAAGATGGTGGAGCGCGTTGACCAGCTGCCGTACGAAGTCGCCGCTTGGCAAGAACTCATCGCCCTGTCTGCTACCGAACCTGAGGTCTGCGGCTTCGTGGAATGCCTGGGGTGGACGCACTTCGAGTACAAGTACCTCGGCTGCACTGAGGCTGATGTCGAGAGAACCGCCAAGGCAGCGGGAGCCGATATCCTGAAGGCTGCTGCGGCAGCCGGCCTCGACGAGTGCGTACGAGGGTGTTTCAGATAACGATGCCGCGGCACCCGGCCGGGAGGACAGCCGTCAGGGGTAGTTCCGTAGTTCAGGTGACACCTTACCCAGTTCCAGGCACCGTGGAGGCTAGGGTGCCTCGCACACTGAGTTCCGAACTCACATGTCCCAGTACGCGTCGCTTCGGGGGCGGACATGGTGGATGATGACCTGCCCGGCAGCTGTGTCAAAGCCGTAGATGATCCTGTAAGCGCCCACACGCAGTCGGTAGAGTTGTTGCGAGCCGGACAGCTTGAGGCAGCCGCGGGGAAGCGGGTCTTCGCGGAGGGCCTCGATGCGATTCATGACCCGACGGACAACGGCTCTCGGCAGGCGGCGGAAGTCCTTGTGGACCGAGGGCCTGAAGTCGATACTATAGGAGGCCATCTCTCTTCAGCCGGCGCTTCATTTCCTCGAGGCTGACCGTTCCCTCTTCCCTCCGTTCGGCGACGACTGCCAGGTCGTGGAGGTCCTCCATCAGCGCCGCGTAGCGCCGCATCGGGACCACCACGCCGGTCCTTCTCCCCTGGGTGTCAACGAGAAACCGCTCTTTCGGGGCGGCCATGGCACAGCTCCCTGGGGTGCGCAATGCCAACAACTCCTGTCTCCAATTGTACCCGCTGTGTGCTGCATTGCAATCGGGGGTTGCCCGTGCTTGGCTCAATTGCTAGACTCAGCGGCTGGCAGGAGAGGCAGGTCAAGGAGATTCGATGGGCCAGAGAGTGCTCGCGTTGTGGGCAGCCGTGGTGTTGGCAGCGGGGTGCGACACGTCGCAAGCCCCCGCCCCGCCCAAGGCCCAAAGCCCGCCCGCGGCGCCGGCGGCGAAGGCCGCCGTGCCCGATGTGCCGGAGAAGGACGCGCCGGAATCGGGGATGGAAATCCTCGTCAAGGAGCCGGCCGGCGGGCGAACGCCGGAGGCGAATGCCTATCGGCGCGACGCGACGGTGCCCGCCGGCAAGCTCATCGGCGCGTGCAAGTGGGCCGGCGCCAACCCTCGCGGCAAGGCCCCAGCCCCCGAGCCGGTCGCCCTCGACGGCGCGCAGGCGATCCAGAAGGCGGAGAAGGGCGAGGTGGACTACTATCGCAATCTCGGCCTGAAGCAGGAGACCTATATCGCCGACGCGTATCCCGGCACGTATCCGCGCGGCGTGGTGCTGGCGCTGCGCGGAATACGCAAGGGGCCGCGCGAGATGCTGCCACGCGCCACGTTCATGGTCCGCGAGGGGGTGCTCAAGCCGCACATCGAGTTCTGCCCCGTCCACGAGCGGGCGATGTTCGGCACCTACGACTCGTATCCGAGCCACTTGCTCATGAAGGGTGTCGCGTCGGGGCAGGTGGCGCTCGATGAGCCCCTGAGCGCGTTCGACCGCGACACGATCAAGCCGCTGCCGGGCGGGGGCGTCCACTACACGCGGCGGCCGACGATGCTCCAGTCCAAAGTGGTCCACGAGACGGGCGTCTGTGAGGTCGGGTGCCGGCGCCACCCGTGGAAGCGGGCCTATGTGGTGTTCGTGGACAATCCCTATGCCCTCGTTTCGGACGGGCCGAACTTCACGCTGGACAACGTGCCCCTCGGGAAGTGGACGATGGAGGTCTGGCACCCCCGCTTCAAGCCCGTGAAGGCGAGCCCGGACGTGGAGATTCGGAAGGACGAGACGACCGAGATCGCCGTCGAGTTTCATCCGCCCGAAGTGTTGAAGACCAAGGAGTGAGCATGTATCGGCTGTATCTTGACCCTTGCGGCATCGCCCTCATTCTCTATTCGGTGGCGGCGTTCGCCCTCATCGTGGAGCGGTTGTGGGCGTGGCGGCGGGCGAAGGCGCGGACGCGCGCGTTCGCGGCCGACATGGAGGGGCTGCTCGCCAGCCCCGACCGCCAGAAGCTGAAGGAAGCCTTCGAGAAGTCCGACGCGCCGCTCGGCCAAGTGATGAGCTATGTGCTGAAGCACGACACCTCTCAAAGCCCCGAGACCACCCTGCTGCTGCTTGACGACGCGCTGGAGGTCGCGGGGGGCCAGTTCAAGCGGCGGCTGCCGCTGCTGGCGGCCCTTGCGGGCACGGCGCCGTTCCTGGGCCTTCTCGGCACGGTGCTGGGCATCATGAACACCTTCTTCTCCATCGTGCAGAAGGGCTTCGGCGGCCCAACGGTCATCTCGGCCGGCATCGCCCAGGCCCTCGAGACCACGGCGGTGGGCCTCGTCATTGCCATCCCAGCCTATGTCGCCTACAACCTCTTCACGACGGCGGGCGACAACGCGGTCCGCGACCTGCGGACGCAGGCCAACCGCATCTTCGTCGCTCTCGGTGATCTATGAGCCAGCAACTCGAAGAGCCGGACGTTACGCCGCTCATCAACGTGAACCTGGTCATCCTGGTGATGACCCTGCTCATGGCCTCGCACGCGGCGCGGCTGCTGCAGAATCAAGGCCGCGATAGCTCTCATGGTCTCCTCCGATAGAACCCCGGGTCCCCCCAGGTGGCCAGGCAGTACCAGTCGTTGACCAGGTCGTCGCGGCGGGTGACGAGTTTCACTTCCTTGGCGCCCTCCAGGTTGTCGGCCACGAGGAGGCGCGGGGCGTCGCCGAACTTCATCAGCCCGCTCTGGGTGCGGAGCTTGCCGTCCACGTAGACCTCGAAGCTCACGACGGCTCCGAGGTTCGCGTAGTTGCGCTTCGGGAGCTTGTCGTAGAAGCCGACCTCTGCGGCGAAGGCGGTGAAGCCCTCGCCCTCGATGGCGTAGACCGTTTCGTGGTAGGGGGAAGCCCAGAGCGCTCGGTTGAAGGTCTTCTGGCCCATCGTGTACGGGGTCGAGGGAGTGGTCGGGGACTCTTCGCGCCGCAGGTAGTTCGGCATCGGGTTCTCGCTGATGTGCCACGGCCTGGACAGCCTGTCGCCCTTCGAGAAGCCCGCCTCGACGTGCCCCTTCATGAGCTTCTTCTGGTCCAGGTCGTTCAGGTAGACGGCCTCTCCTGTGGGGGCCGTCGGCGGCTGGTAGGGGGGGATCACGTAGGTTCGGATCTTGTATTGCTCCTTGACCGCTCCGCCGGCGGCGGCGAGCGTGATGGCAGGCTCGTAGACGGCGCCCGCCGCACCCTCACCCCTTCCCCCCTCTCCCCTGGGGAGAGAAGCACCCTCACCCTGCCCTCTCCCCTGGGGAGAGGGGGGAGGGGTGAGGGCGGTGAGCCGCACGCGAATGGTTGCTCCGGGCGCGATCTCGCCCGAGGCGGGCTCGGCTCGGAGCCAGGCGCAATCGCTCTCGAGCTTCCACGGCTGCTTCTCGGCGGCGCGGCTGACGAGCATGTACTCCTTGCTGTCGCTCCCGCCCGACGGCACGTTGAGAACGGGCTCGAGCACGACGCGGATGAGCTTTGGCTGCTCGGCGCCCGAGCCGCCGCCCGTGACGAACTGGAACTCCTGCCGCAGGCGCAACTCGATGGCCTTCTCGACCTTCGCCGTGACCCTCACGGCATAGGCCGTGCCTGCCGCGGTTGTGGGCGGGATGTCCTCATCCCGCGGCACGCGGCGTGGGGACACGCCGCCCACAACTATGGTGAGCGTGCCCGAGACCGTCGAGCCATCCTTGAGCGCCCTGCCATCGAGGATGATCCCAAGCTCCTGGTGCCCAGCCACGGTCCCTTCGGCCTTCTCCGGGGCAATCCAGGAGTCGCTCGATGCGGCCCGCCAGGCGCGCGGCTTGTCGGACCAGTTGCGCAGCTTAAGGCACAGGCGGGTGCGCCCCAGGGCGGGAACCGAGACCTCCTCGCGGAAGGTCTGGCCGTGCCACACCTGGAGCGCGGCTTCGCCGAAGGCGGTGCGGTCTACGTCGAGGCCGATCTTCTCGGCCACCTTGGCGGCGGCCTGGTAGAGCCGCCTCGACCGGCCCTGCCAGTCGCCCGCGTAGTCCATCAGATACACGCTGGCGGCCCCGCCGGGGACGTAGAGCGTCTCGTGGCAATGGCGGTCCAGCACCGTCTGCGCCTCTGCCGCCAGGTCGTCGGGCAACACCTTCCGGTCGAGGGCCTGCTCGAGGAAGATGCGGGCCTCAGCCTCCTGGACGCCCTCGAGCATGGCCTCGTGGCGGGCGGATGCCTCGGCGCCGTCCTTGCCCGGCCAGAGGGTTTGCACGCAGGAGCGGCCCACCATGTTCCACTGCCCGCCGCCGAAGCCGTCGCACCAGGTTCCCCCGAAGTAGTCGGCCCCCATCCGCCCGATGCCGTTGAAGCCCGTGTAGATCGCGCGGTCCACCAGCACGCGATGGGTGAAGGCGGTGCTGGTGCCCTCTACGCAGATGACGGAGCCGAATGCCCGCGGCATCAGGAGGTGGATGAACGGGTTCTTCCAGCCCTGGAGGCTGGAGTTGCCCAGGTCAACGCCGTAGGCCCGGCTCGCGGCGCGGAAGGTGGCGTCGGGGCCGCGTCCGTGCCCGGCGCAGGCCCAGTGGACCCCGGGCGCCGCTTCCGCGAGGAGGGCGACAAGACCCTTGTCGGGCACGTCGTCGAAGGCCTGGCCCCAATACATCGAGCCTTCGAGGCCGAGCGACTTCATGTGATCATAAAGGGACATGGCGAAGGCGCGCCACAGCGGCCCGCGTGTCGCGCCCTGCGCCGGGCCGATCTCGACGCTCTCCACCTGGCCAGTCGCCTCGTCGGCAATCCGCACCGCGTTGCTGTTGCACGCGCAGCCGTGCATGACGACGAAGCAGACCACCCTGGGCTTCCCCAGGTGCTTCTGCGCCAGGGCCAGATAGCGGTCCATCACCGAGTAGTCGAAGCTCAGCGTCCCATCCTTCCGCCGCGTCCAACGGATCATCATGTCGTCGCGGTTGCCCAGCTCGGACCTCGTTAGCACAGGGATGAGAACCCACTGGTTGCCGAGGCGTGCCAACTGGCGGAACGAGGACTCCATCAACTCGAAGTGGCGGTCGGACCAGAGCTCCACCTTGTAGTGCTTGGCGACGCCGTAGGGCGACTGCTCGGATTGGACGAAGGTTCGGAAGTCGCGGGTGTCGGGCACGCGCCAGCCGATGACCTCCGCCTGGACGGGGATGGTGATCGGCTCGATGCCGTCCGCCTGAATGGTCACGCTCCCGGTATAGAGGCCCACAGCGGCATCCGCGGGGACCCTCAGGTACACCCATAAGGGCTGGCAGGAGTCGGCGGGCACCTTCTCCGGCCAAGTGGCGCTGATGTGGTCGAAGAACCGGAAGTCGGCGTATGCCTTCGCCAGGTCCTTTTCCTCCGGCCTGCCGTCGCGCCGCTTCGGGAGCGGATCGAGGACGCGGTAACGGTGGAGCGCGAGCGCTCCGGTGGACGCATTGATCCTGGGGTTGGTGGGGTTGTAGCCCACGCTGTCGGAGCGCCCCTCGCCCAGGAGGTCGAGCATCGAGACCGGCTGGCCGTGCATGGCCATGACCTGGAGCGCGCCGGCTGGGAGCTTCGCGCCCTTCTCGGAGACCAGGTCGCTGGCGGATGCCTTCAGCCCGGCCAGCTCGCGGTCGGTGCTCAGCCCGATCTGGGCGGAGAAGGTGCCGTTGCGCGCGCCCACGAAGCGCAGCGTGTCCTTGCCCGTGCTGAGGGGCTTGCTATCGGGCGTCCAGAGGCGACTGTGCATGTCGGCCACCCAGGCCTGCACCGCGGCGGGACGGGCGGGCGAAGCTCCCGCTGAGCCACCGCGCACCTCGATGCGCACCAGGCCGCAGTGGTCCCACGACAGGTTGGTGTAGCCGCCGTGGACGCCCCAGCGGCGGGTCTGGCCCGTGGGGATGACCCAGGGGTGGTAGGGGCTGGTGCGGGTCTCGATGGCGAGGACGTTGACGCCCTTCCGCAGGAGGCCGGCGGGCACTCTGAGCGGCCCGAGCTTTCGGTCGCGCAGGTCTTGAAGCCGCCGCCAGCCCTTCTCATTGAGGTTCTGCTCCATGCAGTTGCGGCGGAAGGCCTCCTCGCCCTTGCGGCCGGTGCTGTGGGCCTCCTCCCAATCGCAGCGGAGGTCTGCGATGCCGTCGGCGCAGCGCCGCTTCATCTCAGGGTTGGCGGGGAGCTCGTCGTCCAGGGCCACGTATGCTTCGAGCGGGTAGTCCTCGGCGAGGGTGTCGCCGCTGAGCTCGCCGGCCGGCAGGTGGCCGCGGGCGAACTCCTTGCCGTTGACGAGGATTCTCGCCCCGCCGCGGTAGCGGACTGTCACGGTCAGGTCGTTTGCCTTGTCAGGCTCGGGCAGCAGGAAGCACGTGCGGTAGAACGCCGCGCGGAAGAGGAGCGAGTTCATGTCGTAGGCCACGGCGCCGAGGCGGCCGGGGGTGAGGCGGCCCAGGCGCTGGCAGAGCCAGGTGCTGTCGTCGAAGTCAGCAGCCGCCCAGTCCGCGGGGGGCCAGAGGGCGGGCAGCATCATCGCCCCGCGCTCGTCCACGCCGCACTGGGTGCGGGAGAAGTGGGTGACGGCCACGTCGCGCCAGTCGGTCTTCTTCCAATCGAAGCCGCGGCCTTCGAGGAGCTTCTTGGAGTTCCTCTCGATGCGCACCAGGTCGCCCTTGGGGAGTGCCTTGCCGCCCTCCTCTTTCAGGGCCTTGGCCGACAGCCGCTCCAGCCCGAAGACGAGCCACTGGCGGAAGTAGGCCGACTCGTCGAGCACGAGCTCGGCGCCCGCCGCCGCGGGCGCCGAGAGCGCGATCAGGACCAGCAGAGCTCTGGGCATCCAGCGCCTCCTACGGCTTCACTTCGCGTGGCCCGACGGCTTCTCGATGCGGATGAACACGTTCTCCACGTCGCCATCGCACTCGATTGCGTAGTCGCCGGGCGATTTCATCTGGACGGACTTCTCAAGCGTCTTGCCCCCGCTCTGGTAGCCGTGGGTGATCGTCACGGCCGGGTCGTGCTTCGCAGCGGGGATGACGTGGAGACAGGCGCGGATGACGTTGACGCCCGGCCTGCCGGTGAACTTGGCAAACACGACGTCGGCCGGCTTCTCCAGCCGCACGTCGGTGTCGTAGTTGTATCGCCAGTGCTGGACCCAGGTCGGCACGTCGGCCTTGTAGACCTCCGTGAAGTCCTTCGGCTCGCCGACGGCGTAGGCGATGCGGTTGGCGGTGTTCCTCGCCCCTTGCCCCTGGTGGGTGTTGAAGGTGCCGCCGACGCTGAGCCAGGCGATCCTGGTGCCCGGCGGCGCGGGGAGCCTCACCACCACGTCGCCGTGAATCCGGTCGAGCCTTCGCTTCGGGTCGTAGTCCTTCGGCATCTCGACCACATGCCGCCGCAGGTCGTCGGGGTCGGCGACGTTTGGCAGGATGAGGACGGCTTCGGTGAGGCCGCCGTAGCGGTCGCCGGCGTCGTAGCGCAGATGGTTCGTGCCCTTCTTCAGTCTCGGCAACGAGATGGGCGCCACCTGCACCCAGGTGTCAATCGCCAACGAGCGAATCGTCGCGCCGCCTTCCCCCGCTGCGATCCGGAGCAGATAGCCGTAGGTGCCCTTGACCCACTTGGTCAGGTCAATCCGCTTGTCGCCGCCGACATCTGCCCAACTCAGCCCATTGTCGAGTGAGATGGACATCTGGACAACCCCTTGCGCATCGAGGGCGACGACCGAGGCATCCGTGTCGTCGTCCTCCTTCAGAATGTCGTTGACCTTCGGGGCGATGACGAAGGGGGTGAAGAGGCGGAAGACGGCCTCAGCGCCCCTGCCGGCCAGGCGCAGGCCATCCTTCGTCGGCTTCGCGTCCTTCGAGGAGTAGACGCCGTCGGCGAAGTCGCTGCTCGCATCGGTGAGGTCGGGCGCATAGTGGAAGAGGCCCTCGCCGTGGTTCCACTTGGTGAACTCGCGGTGGTTGGGCTTCATGCCGATGGGCTTCTGCATGATCAGGTCGCGGACCCATTTCTCCCTGTTGTACTCGGGGCGGTGGTTCCAGTGGCCGTCCTTCGGCTGCCACCAGCGGGTGAGGCCCTCGCCCGGGCGGAGCGCGTAGTCGGCGGTGTGGCTGCCCTGGAACCAGCGGTACTGGAAGTCGACTCCGCTCTTCGCGTAGATGTCGGCGACCCGGCCGGCTTCCTTCGGCGTGCCGTGGTGTGGGAAGAAGGGCTTGATGCGGCCGATGGAGTCGAGCCAGAGCTGCTTGTTGGTCTGGGCCTCCTTGAGGCTGGCGATGATGCCGTCCGGCTTGAGGATCGCCCCGCGCACGTCAACGTCGAGGTAGTGCCAGGCGCCGCCGTAGAAAATCTCCGTGGCGCAGTGCGCCCAGCCGGAGAGGCCGAAGCTGCGCCCCGTGGTGAAGCCGCAGCCGTGGTAGATGCCCTCGACGGTCGGCCCGAAAATGCCGCAGTAGCCGCAGTTGTAGACGTTGAGGATTTTCAGCGGCTCGCGCATCGTGGCGTACTCGGCGAACGGGTCGCGGCCCTCCGTGACCTCGTAGAAGTGGTACAGCCCCGTCTCGTAGTCGCACAGGTATTGCCAGATGGCGACGGCGAGGTCGTTGTCCGTCTTGTCCCGCCAGGCGTGGAAGTTGCGGAAGCGGGCCAGGTCGGTCGTGTCGGCGTTGTGCTCGCTGGTCACGCGGACGCAGAACGCCGGGCCGCCCTCCACTGCCGATGCCAGGGTGAACGCGGCTGCCAGTGCCATGCGGCGCATAGCTTCTCCTCTCGGTGTTGCCTCGCTACGGACCAACCTGAGCACCTTATGGTACGCGAGTCCCACCCGCTTTTCCAGTGGCAAAGCCTCTTACAGATCTTGCGGAGCCGGCCCCCGCGCGCTAAGATGGCGCATACCGTGGGGGAGAAGTGAAAGGGAAAGTGAAAGGGGGGAAGAAGGAGACGCTTCGGTGCGCCGGGTCTTGCTGCCTCTCTTCCCCTTTCCCTTTCACTTTCCCTCTCACTCCCTCCTGCTGCTCGCGGCTGCGGCCGGCTGCCTACAGATTGAGACGCGGGTGATGGTTCACGAGGACGGGAGCGCGACGGTGACGGAGCGGGTGCGGTTCTCGCGCCGGCTGCTGGACCTGGCGGGGGAGAGGCAGGAGGAGCTTCTGGCCCTTCTCGGCAAGGAGGCGGCGGGCGAGCGAGCGAAACGAATGGGCAAGGGCGTGAGCCTGGTCCGCCACGAACTCCGCGACGCCGAGAAAGCCTCCAAGGAGTCGCTCGCCGAGCTCAGCGTCCCCGACATCAGCGACCTCGAGTACGTGTCGCCCTGGCCGCACCTGCTCGACTACGCGGAGAACAACGCCATCGCGTTCAAGCTCGTGCCCCTTCTCACCTGCGGGTCATCAACTGGCGAAGCATGGGCCGGCCAAGTGAGGGTTGAGGTCCGGGCCGCCAAGCCGGCCAGGCGACGGGACGACAAGGAGCCGGCGAAGACCTACGCCCCAAGCGACCAGCAGGTCTTCCGCGAACTGGGGCCAGTCTTCCGCGAGATGCTGGGCGACTTCAAGATAAGGCTCACCTTCGAGACCTATGGCCCGCTCATCCCCAGCCACGGCAGCCCGGGGATTCGCAACGTCAGGGCCGCAACCACCTGGGTGGACCTGATCAATTTCTCGAGCGATAACCTCGACAGTTGGGGCGGGGCGTTCCTGGACAACGAGGAGGTCATGCTGGAACTCCTCCGCGGCGACCTGGCGGGCGAGAACGTCGCCAAGCACGTCGCCGACTACGTTCAGAACGAGACCCTCCCCGTCCTCATGGCCCGCGGGAGCGGCGGGACCCGAATCTTCTTCCAGCCCTCCCGGCAGCTATTCGACCGGCACTTCAAGGGGAAGATGCTGGACTACCGCCCGTGGACCAAGGACCCGCCGGTGCCCGCCGAGTTCGAGAAGATCGGCTGGCGGGGAGCCGAGCGCACACGGATAGAGGCGTCAAGAGAGAAGAAGTAAGGTAAAATGATTACGGGTAAAATGATAAGAAGAAGATCGGGACTTGGGAACAGACACAGAGAGAGCGCCGCAGATGCTTCCCGGGGTCGTGTGATCTCCAGATCGAATCCGTTCTTCTCCTATCATTTTACCCGTAATCATCTTACCTTCTCTCTTCTCTTCCCCCCGCGAAACGGACTGACCCTATGACGCAGCACTATTGCGGCATAGACATCGGGGCATCCACGGCGAAGCTGGCGCTCATTG
>VGYW01000040.1 GCA_016872875.1 Planctomycetota bacterium
TTCACCCTCCCCGAGGCCGTCACGCCCGAGACCAGGCTCAAGGGCCGCACCATCGGCTACCAGCGCGACAAGGAGTGGGGCCTCCTCACGATCGGCTCCTGGTCGGCGGCGGAGGTCACGGCGAACGCCCTCGTCCACGACGGCCTCATCTACACCGTGGCGATGGGCGGGCCGCTCCGCGTCTTCGACCAGGCGACCCTCGCCCCCGTCTACAGCGTGCGGCTCGACATGAACACGATCATGTTCGCGTATCCCTATCCGCACGGCTCGGGCGTGTGCGCCAGCCCGACCCTCGGCGGCAAGCACATCTACCTCTTCGGCAACGGCGGCCACTCGGTGGTGATCAAGCCGGGCCGCACGTTCGACCTCGTCGCCGAGAACCGCATCGAGCGCCTCCTCCCCGGCCGCTACCGCGGCAGCTACCCGCCGGTCCCGTCGAAGGAGGGCGCTCACCCGGAGTGCACGGTCAGCTCGCCGATCTTCGACGGCGGCCGCATCTACTACCAGGCCGAAGGCTACCTCTACTGCGTCGGGAAGAAGTAGATGCGGGACGAGAGGGCATCGGCGAGTCGCGTCCGCTGGCGCAGCGGTTCATGGCCGTCGTCTCGGCGCCCGAGTCCTTCGCCTCCCGGCCGAGGGCCTATATCGCCGGGTTCATCGCCGGAACTCCTTCTCGAGGGAGCCCGCGAGCGCCCTGTCCACCCGGGTCTTGCCCGTCTCCGTGAGCTTGATGGTGCCGCCGGTTCCTCCGGCCGCGCGGAAGAGGACCTCGCAGGTCCGTTCGCCCTGCGTGATCCTCGCGCCCTCCATGCCCGCATCCTGGAGCAGGCCGCACGCTCCAGGCAGGTCCTTCACGTCGGAGCCGGTGCAGTAGAGGACCGTCAGGAAGCGGGCCTCCGCCGCGGCTTCGGCCGGCTCGATCTCGAGCCGGCCCCAGCCGCCCATGCGGCGGCTGTCGAGCTTGGCTTCGGCATGGCTGAGGTTCGTCCACCATTTCAGCGACGGCTCGGGGTTCTCACCGCCCACCCAGAATCGCCGCGACACGAGGCCGATGCGGAACGCGTCGCCAATCTGGAAGGGCTTCGCCCCCGCCTCGATCGTGAACGAGACGTGCGGGTCCAGCTTGAGGTTCTTGTACTGCGGATGGCGCGGGGCGTCCGTGAAGGGCTTCCCCAATCCCGCGGTCCCGATTGGGCCGAAGACGCTGGATGTGACGCCGAACTTCGCCCCCGGGCCGCCCTCGACGCACTTGAGGTCGAGGGTCTCGGTGCAGGCGCCGAGGAGCGTCTTGATCCCGGTGAGCTTGCCATCGCCCTTGTTCGCTGCGGCCGCTTCCACGGACTTCACGACCACGCCGCCGATGCGGCGGATGACCCGCTTCTCGGGCAGCAGCGTCCGCACGAACATCCGACCCGCGCCGTCCGTGATCACGGCGTCGCCCGGCCCGTCGAACTCGGTGGTCCCCAACTCGGGCGTGCGCGCGGCCTTCGCCCGGACCTCCGGCTCGCCGATCACGTGCAGCAGCACCCGTTGCGTGTATTGGGGGCCGGCTGTCTTCACGCGATCGTGGATCACGAAGACGTCAGGCGCGAGGTAGAGCAGCTCGCGGGTGTACTTGGCGACAATCGCCGGCCCCTTGGGGTCCATGAAGGGGTCGAGTTCCCGGCGGTAGTTCCCGGTGAGGTCGGCGGCGACGTAGGTGAACAGGGGGTTCGCCTCATAGGACGTGATGTCGGCCGAGTCCCAGGGGCTGCCCTTGGTCGGCTGCTCTGCCTCGCGGCGGCTGCGGTGCCCCGGGTGGAGGACGCCGCCGTTGTCGCGGACCCGCAGGGCGCGGTCCCACATGCCGCCGGAGCGCTCGTGGGGGTCGTGGACGAAGAGGGTGTTGTGGGCGACGCCCTTGGCGGTGTACTTCGTCCCGTGGTTCTGGCGGTCGTCCTGGTAGGTCGAGTAGTAGCCCGAGTCGATGGCGAGATAGCCTCCGCGCGAGGAGATGATGAAGCTGCCACAGTCCTCGTGGCGGTGGCCGTTGAACCAATCGCCGGCCATGAAGTAGCCGAAGGTCGCCTCCGGCTGCCAGCCGCTGCGCATCGAGACCCATCCGAGGCCGTCGAAGAGGCGGGAGGGCGGAAGCTCGTCGGGTGGGGTCGCCGGGGCGGCCGGGTCGTGCCAGAGGATCGCGCACCAGAACTCGCCGCCATAGCCGTAGTGGCTCTTGGGGTCGGCGGCGTACTGATTGGCCATCCACTGGCACACGCGGTCGCCGGCGCGCGAGCCGAGCAGCGGCATGACGCTGAACTTGGGGCTTCCCGGGGCGAAGCCGTGGCCGTCGTTGATCCCGACCGCGGCGCCGCTCGACTTGAGGCACCTCACCTTGTCACCGAGCGATCTGGCGACCGCGGCATCGTCCACCCCTTCGCCGTAGAGGAAGAGGTCCTTCATGAAGGTCTCGCTGAAGGTATAGGCGTAGTGCTGATTCCACCAGACGAGATCGCGGAAGGCGGAGCGCGAATGGCCGTGGTCGGGGTCCCAGAGCCCCTTGCGCAACATTCGGCTGCCGATCTCCTGGATTTCCGCCTGGGTCAGCGTGTCGTAGATCCAATCGAGCGCGACGGACTCCTGGCCGGGCCGCTGCTCGGGGTTCTTCCAGATGCTCTGCTTGGCCGCCGCGGCGTACCGCCTGTCGCCCGTGGCCAGATAGCACAAGGCGTGCTGAATCGCGCCGCCCTCGCCCTTGTCGCAGGCAGCTCGCATCCTCGCGAAGAGAGCCTTGTGGCTCGTCTGACAGCGCGCCTTGACCTCAGGGAGGGTCTCCTTCGTGATGAAGATGCGCGGGTGCTCCTTTCGGGCCAGGGGGCAGCCGGCGGGCGCCTGGAAGCCGCCCGCCATGGGCGTCTCGCCGCCGGGGCAGAGGCTGGCGGCGAGCAGGAGCCAGCCGAACAGCCCAGCACGTGTCCGTTTCATCGAGCGATCTCCACCCTCGACTCCCCTCGTAGAAGCCCCGTGGCGGCCACGGGGCCGTGCTCCTCGACGCGCACGGGGCACAGCGCTACTCCGGTGGCTTGCCCTTTCTGAGGCGCTTCACGCAAGAGGGCCGCTCTTTCCCGACCCGCTTGTGACATCATCTTGCGCGCCCCCTCGGCAGCTCCTGAGTGGACTCGAACCCGTAGCCCTTCTCCGGCGTGAACGCGTCCTTGGCGGTGACCAGGGCGAACCCTGCCCGCGGGGCAAAGCCCGCTGGCCCGAACGCGAACCTGGCGGCTCCTCCCTGCGCCATGCCCGCGGCGGCCTGAGCCGCCAGGCCCAGAACCCCGACCGCGGCCCACAATCCCATAGGGCTGCCCCGGCGCGTTGGCCCGGCAGTCGGGACGACTGGCCTACACCGCGCAGCGGCGGCCATTGCAGACCTCTCTTGCTTACCGAGTAAGCTTCGCAACAAGACGCCTCGGCCAGCAGGGTAGTGGATGGACGGCGCGGAGTCAAGCGGGAGCGCGGCTAGCCCGCATTTCTCACCAGCGGCTGGTGAGAAATGCGGGAACCACCAAACCACAAGCACCAAGCGCCAAACAAGCCCCAAACTCCAATCCTCAATGGTCCAAGCGGAGACTACGTGGTGTTGCCCGCGACCCTGGGGGCTTGCTTTGGTCATTGAGCATTCCGGGCTTGGAGATTGTTTGGTGCTTGGCGTTTGGCTCTTGGGATTTCCCGCATTTCGTGAGAAATGCGGGCTAGGCTTGCGCTGCCGTGGGGCAGGCGTTCTGCCGGCCTCTTCCTGCGCGGATCCGAGCGCGGGCGTGACTCCGCGTTGCGCTGGCCCTTGGTCTCCGGTAGCTTGGGCGCCCCGACTGGTCACGACGGCAAGGAGATCCAGATGAGTGCCGCGCGCGTTCTCACGATGTTCTCATTGCTGCTCGCCTCCGCTGGCGGCCTCGCCGCGGGGGAACCGAAAATGGCCGACGGCCCGGGACGCCCACCCATGGCAGCTCTGACCAGCGGCGAGTTCCAGTGGACCGACAACATCAGCCACGGCGAGTTGCTTCGGGATGGCCGCGATCAACGCCTGGACGTCGACCCCGCCCATCTGCGCTTCCTGTTCCAGGGCGTCCTCGACCGCGACCGACAAGGGAAGAACTACGGCCAGATCCCCTGGCGACTCGGGCTGCTAGGGCCTGAGGCCACCATACTGCCACCGCGCGGCCAGACGTTTCAAGTGCCATAGTGCCATCGGCCCGCCGCTGGACGGGGCCGTGGACTTGGTCTGGCGGCCTATCCGAAAGGAGAGCGCGGTGCGAGCTTCGAGGCAGGCGTGGACGGCTTCAGCCTCAACAACTTCTACCTCCTCTCCCATCATGGCCGCGAGATCGCGCCCGTGTTCGACAGCACGACGGCGCCCTACAACACCTACTGGGTCGGCCAGCCGTGCGCCCTGGCCCAGAGAATCGCTCCCCCGAACAACTGGCGGGTCCAAGCCATTCTCAAGCATCGGGCCGACCTCGAACGACTTGATCAGGCTGGAGTCGATCGGGGGCCAGAGGGCATCGTCCTTGCTCCAGTTGTGCCGCACCACGTAGAGGGTGCCGTCCTGCTCGTAGACCGACGAGGAGTAGCCGATCCGCCATTCGGGCGTGGCCTCGTAGTTCGGCATCGTGTTGCCAAGCGAACCGGGATTGAGATTGACTCCCCGGAATCCGCCGGTTGAGACATTGGGGTCTCCGTCGAGCCGGCACAGGCGGTGGCTGGCGAAGAGGCCGCCGATGTTGTCGAACCCAGGCCGTCGTCGTGGACCAGATACGCGGTGCCGTCGCCTGCCCAGGTGGTGTACCAGGTATCGCCCGAGACAATGTCCTTGTGGCTTCCACCTTTCTGGATGGGCTTGGCTCCGTCGCTCATGTCATGGATGTCGCCGAACGCAGCCGCCGTGATGTCGGCATCTCCGCCATTCGCCTGAATCGAGGCCACAGTGAGCGCCGCCACCGCGAGGGCGCAGGCCAACGCAACTGGTTCCAGAGGAAAGCTGCCCATCCGGCGCTCCTTCAGTCACTGCCGGGTGGCGCGGACGGCCGTGCCCTCGTGTCGGAGGATGTACGTGGCCCCCTCGGGCGGGGCCTCGACCTCGGCCGCGGCGCCGGGCCAGGGCTCGACCTTCGTCTTCGCCGCACCTTCGCCCTGGTTGATGACTCTGACAACGGCCTCGCCGCCAAGCTTCAGGCCGGACCACAAGACCCCCTCGCTCTGGACGCCCGGCACGTCGTAGCAGAGGATTTCGCCCTGATCGAGGAAGCGGGCGTAGGCGAGCATCTCGTCGTAGACGGCGGCCGCGTCGGCGACCTCGGCGAAGACGATGTCCTCGTAGCCCTTGCGGGTCGGGTTGAAGACCTGCATCGCCTCGGTGCCTCGGAGCCAGATGTGGCGCAGGGCCTCGCGGTAGGCGGGCCGCGAGATCATCGGCAGCTTGGCGTCGCCCTCGTCGGGGCACCAGCGGCTCACCCAGGGCACGGCGCGCTTCTCGGGGGCGAAGTCGCGGCGGTTCGCCGCGTCGTCCGAGACCTGCCGCAGGAGCAGGTGGGTGTAGAAGCGGTCCACGTGGCGCTGGTCGAGCGGCCACGCCTTGTCCCAGAATCGCCAGAAGACGTCGTTGCCGTAGGCCACCGGGTTCGTGGCCGTGAGCATGGCCGGGATGACGGGGGGCAGCCGGCTGTTCTCCCAGGCGAGCACGCGGCGCTGGGGGGTGGAGCAGACCGACATCCAGTTGGTCACGGAGCAGCGGGCGAACACGTCGCGGACCGGGGCGGCCAGGTAGGCCGCGAGAAGGTCCTCGGCCAGCCGGCGGCAGTAGCCGTGCCAGAGCGACTGGTCGCGGAGAACGGCGGGGGGCAGCGTCTCGCGGCAGCGCCTACAATGCCGCGCGTTCTCCCACCCGTTCTTCTGCCCCGAGCTGGACGGCTCGCCCTCCCAGTCCATCCAGACGGCGTCCACGGTGACGCCGGCGTCCTTGAACTTGCGGAGCGTGTCGCGGATGCGATCGGCGTTGACTCGCCAGCCCTCGAAGACGGCCGGGCAGGCCTTCCACGACGGCCACCAGCTCTTCGAGACGAGCGGCGTGTAGCCCACGTCGAACTGATGAGCCCAGTTCGGCGCCTGGTCGTAGGGCCACGGCCCGCCGCCGCCCTGCATCATGATCACGGGGCAGCCGGCCTTCTGAAGAGCCTGAGCCGCAGGGATCATCTTGGCGTCCAGTTGGATATGCTGGGTGATCCCGCGGTCGAGCAGCGCCTTGTAGACCTCGGGCGGCTGGGGGTCGAACGACACACACTCCCAGCAGATCATCGGCCAGCGGGTGCCTCGGGGATTCTTCAGCGGCGGCACTTCGGCCTTGAGGCGGTCGAGGAAGGGGGGACGCTTCCCCTCGGTCTTCTGCGGGACGAGCGGCGGCTCGGCCGATGCTATGGCGGGCGCCAATGCAAGCGCGGCGAGGAGCAGACGGCGCGTGGCATTTCTCACTTCGGGCCTCCTTGTTCCACGAGCTTTGAGAGTTCGGCCTCCGAGGCGAACCGCAGGACCACCTCCTGCCCCGTTCGCAGGGGAAAGCTGACGGCAGTGCCATAGTACTTCGGCTCCGTCTTCGGCGGGAGACCGAGGAGAAGCCCCTGACGATACGCGGGATGCGGGTAGAAGAACCACGTCCGCGGGGTAACCTCCCGCGGGTCTGGAACCCGCGGGAGGTTGACCGGACGCGGCTCGCCGAGAGCGTCGAAGTTGCCGAGCCAGACGGTGTGCTCGATGGTGGGATTCGTCGGCGGGATGAGGCTGATGGCAATCTCGTCCTCACGGAAGGTGTAGCCGAGGCGGGCATCGTGATCGTTGTAGTTCCCGTCGCAGCCCACGATCAGCCCGTCCTTGCGCGTCCACACGAAGCGGCAGGGGTGGCGGAACTGGAAGGCCCACTTGCCGTCGCGCATGACGCCGGGGATGCCATAGATGAAGTTCGTGCCGTGCATCCGCCCGTGGCGGCGGTGGCCGTCGGCGTCGAGGATGAAGTTGCTCACGCCGCTGAACTCGTCCACGGCGAACGTGTAGCCCGGTGCGCGGATGACCTGTTGGGCCAGCTTGGGGAGGCGGCGATCGAGCTTCATCACGACGCCGACCGCGACTGGGAGGTCTTGCTCCGCCGCGACAAGCCCTTGCTCAGGCGTGAACCGCACCTCAAGGAGGTCGTTCTCGGCTCCCGGCAGGGTCTTGACCTTCAGCTTGGCCACCGCTTCCTTTCCCGCGCGAAACGGCGGGAACTCGATTTTCCCAGGCTCAGTCGCCAGCCCCTTGGGCGCAACCACTCGGAGCGCGCCGCGCGCCTCTCCCTCGCCAACGCAGCGGAAGTGGACCTCGACCTCGCGCTCGGCCCGGTCGCCCGCCGCCGAGAGGTGCAGTTCCGCGGGCTGGAACCAGTAGTGGAGCGCGGCTGCCTGGTCGGAGCGCTCGTCGGCATCGGGCTTCGGCTCGAGGCCCTCTGGTCTCAGTCGCCACGCCTTCACGCCCCGAACGACGCTCGGCGCCCCGCCGACCACGCGAAGGTAGCCATGGCCGCTGAAGGTGAACTCCTCGCCCGTGTCGGTCGCGATCTTGTGCTCCTCCTTGTCGAAGGCGACCATGAGATAGTCCGTGAACTTCGGGGCGCGAACGGCCAGTGCGACGGCCTTCTCTGCCTCGGCGATGCGGCGGACCTCCAGGATGGCGGGCTGCTCTTCATAAGGCTCATGGACGGCGGCGAAGGTGGTCGAGGCGGCGCGGCGGCGAGCGACGACGAGGGGCGAAGACCCTTCGGGGTTCCCGTTGAGCAGATGATACGGCGGACCGTCGGTGATTGGGCCGTCGCCACAGAAGACCTGCGTCCCCTTTGCGCCTAGCATTGTCATCCGCACCCCCACGCTCGCCTCGAACCAATCCTTGGCGAACTGGAGCCCTCTCGTGACGCCGGCACTCGACTGAATCCAGTCGGCTCGCCACGGGCCGTCCACCTCCCGGCCGCGCTCGTTGTCCACCCACCAGTAGAAGGGCACGAGCGCGTTCGTCGGGCGATAGGCGGCCGGGTTCCCGGGGAAGAGCCGGCCCAGGCCGTGGAGCACCCAGTCGAAGACGCGCGGCTCCCCGTTCCGGTCCGTTGCGTGGAAGATGTCGGCCAGATACTCCTTTGTCAAGAACAGAGCGCGGGACTGGCCAACGCCCTTGAACGCGCTCCCCTCGATGGCAAAGAACTTGAGGTCCGGGCCGAATTCCTGCCTTGTGGTGAAAGGCCCGTCCTCGGGGGACTGGCGGTCCACCAGGAGGGTGCTGTGGCAGATGCCTTCGTGAGTCCAGCGGAGATGCGTCGGCTCGTACTGGATGACGTTGATGTCGGGATAGAGCAGGCGGCCCTTGCCGTGGAGGACGAGGCTGTAGAAGTCGTTGTGGCCGTGGCCGACGGGCTTGCCGAGCATCACGAGGGCGGCGAGGGCGCCGGAGGTCCAGTAGGCGGGCGACTCGTCGGCGCGCAGGAAGGCGAAGCCCTGGCTGGGGTAGACGCCGCTCGGCGCGGGCGGCGGAGTGGGTTTCTCGGGGAGGGGCTCGCCGTGGGTGAGGGCCAGGAGGCCCCAGACGGCGCGGCCATAGGTCACGTTCGCGTCGCGGTTCTCGTTGAAGCGGAGGAGCCAGGCATAGGCGGGGTCGCGGTAGCGCTTGTAGGCGATCTCCAGGTTGCCGCAGAAGAGGTCGCCAGGGGCGAGATAGGTCTCGTTGAGCATGCCGCTGGGGCTGTAGGAGGTCGAGCCGTCGCCATAGGTGGCCATGCGGATGGCGCCGGCCCCGATGCCCGTCCGCTCCACGGGATACCCCATACGGATGTAGCCGTCGAGGAGCGACTTGATGGAGCCGCCGGTCTTCTTCGAGACGTAGCCGTAGAGGTCGGTGCCGTCGTAGTGCCGGGCGGCCTCGGCGAGGGCGAGCATGGCGTGGACGTCGTAGTGGAGGGCGTAGATGGGCGTCTCGCCCCAGAAGCGGCCGTCGTTGATCATCGAGTCGAGCACCTGGTAGAAGCCGCCGCGGCGCGGGCCGTGGGCGCCGGGATCGTTCAGGCCCCACTCGATCAGCTCCTTGTCGCCGAGGCAGTAGCCGACGAGGCCCACGTTGAAGTGCTTGCCGAAGACCAGGTTGGGGGTGGTCGTCCAGAGCCGTTCGCCCTCGATGACGGCCCTGCACGCGGCGCGGAGCCAGCGCTCGACCTGTTGGCGCTCCTCGTCCGAGAAGGTGTCGTAGGTCAGGTCGTAGGCCCAGGCGTAGGTGCTCCAGGAGGTCCAGGCGCCGAACTCGGGCTGGAGCTTGAGGTCGAGCTTCTCGTAGGTCGCCATCATCGAGCGGGCCGTGCCGAGGAGTTCGCGGCGGGCCTGGTCGGCGTAGGGCTTCTCGCCGGTCAGGACGTAGGCGAGTGCGGCCTCGCGGACGTTTCGCCCGTCCTTCGCCATCTCCTTGACCCGGTCGAGGAGGCGTGCGGCCCAGGGGTGCTGGCGTACCTTGGCCTTGACCTCCTCAATCTCTTCGCGGTTGAGCAGCAGGTTCGGGTGGCGCACCGGGGGCGGCCCTCCGGCCGCCACCGAAGCGCATCCCGCAACAAGCGCCAAGGGAAGCATCATGGCTCACCAGTCCTCATCGGGTGCAGGACATCGAAGCCGCTGGAAGGCGGCCATACTCCGCCGCCCACATCCTGTCAACACCTGCGCTCGCGCACGGCGCCCGTCACTGCCACCACCTGCCGCGCGCCGCAGGTCGCGTCCTTGGGCGGCCTGCTTGCCAGCGGCCCGTCAATGGAGTGCTTCAGCTTCTCGGTGCACCGGTCGACGAGCTTGCGGGCTGCATCAGCGTCGAAGCCCTTTTCGGGATTCTAGCGCTTGTGGCGGCCCCGCACAAGGCGGCGCCAACGCCCGCTCCCCATTCGGGTTTGAACCCCACAATGTGCTCGGCCAGAATCTCTTCGAGGAGGCCCGCTATGGTGAGATGCCCCGCTTCCGGCGCCTTGCTCATCGCTTCTCTCGCCGCGGCCTGCACGGCTCTGATGGCGGAGGAGAGGAAGACCAGCAACGCCACCAATGTGATGTGGCGCTTCGACGGCGCCGGCCGATTGCCGCGACGGCGATGGCGGGCGATTGGCCCCATTGGGCGGGGCCGGAAGGCGATTGCACGACGGATGAGAAGGGTCTGCTCAAGGCCTGGCCGAAGGAAGGCCCCCCGGTCCTCTGGAGAATCCCGATAGGCACCGGCTCCAACCATCCCTCCGTCGCAGGCGACGACCTGTGTTTCGGCCAGCTCGACACCGATGATCGGCACGAGACGATCAGGTGCGTGGACGCGAATACGGGCAAGGAGCGATGGAGCCACACCTACGAGGTGCCTCCCATCTACCACGTAGGATGGGGCGAACTAGGCGTGCGGGCCACCCCCACGATCACCGACCAACGCGTCTACGAAGTCGGCACCTTCGGCCACGGCTTCTGCTTCGAGAGGAAGACGGGCAAGATCGTCTGGCAGCACGATGCAAATCTCCGCCTACGACGCCCTGACGGCCAGGATCGTCTGGCGGTTCGAGGAGGCGTGCGCGCCCGGCTCCCGCGGCCCCGGCCTCATCACCGGCAGCGGCCTGCCCGTCACGTTCCGCGGCGAGGACTGCATGGTGTTCCACGGGAACCGCCAATGGAAGATCCTCAGGCTGGCGGATGGCAAGCAGGTATGGAGCTGGGAGTGCACGGGACCCCAGGAAGCCCCGGCGTGGGCCAATGGCGGCCTCAGGCCAGTCGGCAAGAACCTCCATCTGGATGCCCTGAACGGCTGGTGCATGCCGGTGATCTCCCGGGGACGCCTCTTCGTCCGCACCCCCGTCGAGATCATCTGCTACGACATCCGAGATCGCGCCGCAGGCTCCTGTATGACTCGTCACGATTCTCGCTCAAACCGCCCCGCGCTATCGGTCTGCGAGACGTAGCGGCAAGCGTCCCGCTTGCCGACCGGGACCTGTCCGTGCAGTTCCACAGGCGAGACGCTTGTGGCTACATTGAGCGAGAATCGTGACGAGTTACATAGCCCAGCTTCCGCACGGCAGCGGCCAGCCACTCCTTGCCCACGCCGAACGCGCCGCAGCCGTGGCCCGCATACTGGTAGTCCACGGGCAGAGCCAGCAGCTTCTTCCCGAGCATCCCGTCGTCGGCTTGTGCGTCGGCCATGGGGTATCCTCTCGTGTTTGGTTGGGGCACGCGCTAATTCTCCGTACTTGAGGTTGGAGAGCACCCTGCCTTGCTGGTCGCGAAGGATGACGAGTGCGCCGCGGCAGCGGGCCTGGCTCCTGACGAACTCGATGACGAGCCCACGCCCGACAGGTCCTCACCAGTTGGGCGAGCGTTCACTTCCCGCTACCGTGCGCTGGCCGCCTGCCTTGTTGTGCGTGTGGCGGCTGGACGCCCCGCAGAACAGCGTGACCCACGGCTTCGTGCCCGGCCCCGCGCCGACCACCTGCATGCCGTTGTGGCCCTGGTCGCGCAGCTCGACATAGGCGTTCTTGAGGCCGTCGGCGACGAAGCCGTACTCGTATCCCGTGGTGTTGAGTTGTTCGCCGAAGATGCTCGCGCCGGGCTGGTCGCAACCTTCCACCAGGAGGCCCACCGCGGCGTTGCCGGCATTGACGAGGAGGTTGCGGAAGGTGGCGTGAGAGGGGCCTTCCACGCGGATGAGGGGGTCGGCGCCGCCGGCGTTGTTGAGCTGGGTCGCGTTCTCCGGGCCGTCGCCGACGAGCTGAAGGTCGCATCCCGCAGGGATGACCAGGGTCTTTGCGACGGGATAGTTCCCCTTGGGCAGGTGGACGACGGGCCGCTGGCCCTTCATCGCCGCCGCCTGGGCGATGGCGGCCTGGATGGCCGCCGCGTCGGCGCCCGCCTTCACCTCGATCACCGGCCGGTCCGCGCGGGCGGCGAAGGGAGCCGGAGCCGGTATCACGTACTCGATCTCCACTGCCCGCACTTGGTCGTCCAGGGCCGTCAGGCGGCCCTTCACCCTCAGCGGCTCCTTAGCCGTCCAGGTGTTGCCTACGGAGATGAGGTCGGCCTTCTCCGCCGGCGGCTCGTTCAGCACGGCGGGGCCGGGCCCTTGCGCGTAGACCCTGTTGTCCAGGAGCAGATTCGGGCCGTTGTTCTCGATGCGGATCGGCGTCCCGTCTTTGGGGTAGATGATCCGGTTGTCCTGCAGCGTGGCTTGGGAGCCCCACGTCTCGGTGTCCTTCCAGTTCCTCGCGCGCTTGGCGTGGAAGAAGGCCCTCGAGCCGATGGACACGTTGTGGAGGAAGGAGAAGTAGCCGGTATGGCGGATCGTGATGTCGGCGTCGGTGGAGCGGAGGAAGGTGCTCAGGTAGACGTGGAAGTTGCCCGCGCCGAATTCGTTCGTCGCGCCGATCCCGCAGTCCTCGAACCAGCAGTTCCAGATGTACCAGTCCAGCGAGTTGAAGTTCTGGATGCTGATGGCGGCCTGGGCGCAGCGGTAGAAGCGGCAGCGGAGCACAGCGGTCTCGGCGATGCCATCCTTGATCCCCGCCTCGATGCCGAACTGCACGTCCTTGATGACGAGGTCGGCGAGTTCGTTGGCCGTGGTGAACTTCTCGCCGTGCTCGATGGCCGTCTTGGCCTTTCCTGCGCCGTCGAAGGTCAGGCGGCTCAAGCTGGCGAACCAGGCATTGTAGCGGAGCATGTTCCCGCCCGCGGGGCCATCCCACCGAAGGATGGTCTTCTCGGGGTCTTCGCCGACGATGCTCATCCCGAGGGGCTCGTTGTGCGAAATGCGGTCCAGCCTCAGCGTGGCGGTGATGCGATAGGTGCCGGCGGGGAAGAAGAGCACCCGCTTGGGGGAATCGAGGCGCCGAACGTCGAGCAGCGCCTTCCCGATGGCCGCGGTGTCGTCGGCCCGGCCGTCGCCGACCGCGCCGTACTCGGTCTTCACGTTGGCCCAACTGGAGAATGGGCCGACGAACTCCTCGACCTGGGCAGGCGCGGTGGCCGACCTCGCTCCCACCGCGAGGAGCAGGCACGACCACCATGCAGAGCGAAGCATCTTGAGAGGGTTCACGGGGTGTCTCCTCCGGTTGACGCGTAGCGGGGCCGCCGAGGCGGCCCGTCATGACCCTGACCTCCGTATCCGGCGGCGCGCGGGAGAGCCCCTCCGAGCTTGTCGAGCCACTCGCGGCTCTTCCCTCCCAGGCCGGGACCAGACCCGTGGGCATGAGTGAAGCCGGGGTAGAAGGCTTTCTGCTCCGGGCCCAATCCCGTGAGATTGTGGAACGCGGCCAGCGGGCCCATGCTGTGGACCGTCAGATCGCCGATGTTCGACCCGACATAGGTCGGGCACTTGATCCACGGGCAGAAGTTCACCGGGTTGTAGTAGCTCAGCATCCTCTCGACGTCCCGAAGCGTCTGCCCCTGCGGCACCTGGCCCCGGCACGGTCCGAAGCTCGGGTAGTTCTCCATGATCTCATGCGGCTGGCAGCAGGCCGGGCAGTCCGAGAGGCAGGCAGCCACGCGGGGGCCGAGTGCCGCCGTCACGAGGGCGAGCGTATTCTAGTGCCCAGTGTGCTGCCACACAAGCCTGAGCCATCCTATGGCCTCGGCCCCGAAGCAACGCGGCGCGATCCACGCGCGGCGCTGGGTCTCGGGTCGGTGAGGGAACCGTCGAGCGCCACAGGAGTTGGGCACTTGCCGAGCCCCCAAGGACGGGCTATCATGGGGCAAACCCTACAAGGAGACAGAGCTTTGCTCAAGAGCATCCCGATGGTCGTGCTACTGACGAGTCTGGCGGGAGCGGCGCACGCTGCCGAGGGCGAGACCTTCACGGGCGTCGCGTCGGCAACGGGCACCTACAAGCGGCCCCTGTTGATCGTTGACGGCAAGCGATTCGAGCTGAAGCCCTCCGACAAGGCCGACGCCTCGGTCGCGGAGATGCTGGCCAAGTTCTCCAAGGGGGACAGGGGCGCGTACGCCGTCAAGGGCGTGCAGGCCACCGTCAACGGCGGCGATGGCATCCTCGTGGACAGCGTGACGCCGGCCAAGCCGTTGCCGCCCCTCGTGGATCTCGGTCCCGGGCAGGCCTACAATGGACAGGCGGGTGGCCTCTATCCGGGCGGGAGCAATATCCGCCCCGCCGCTCACGATGCGGCCGGACAGAAGATCGCACGGAGCATCGTGCCTCTGGCCGCAGATGGCAAGCCCGACCTCGCCAACGGCAAGATTGTCATCATGCCTGTGAGTGTCTCGAACGGGTACGGGGCCTGGCATCGGGGCGACGAGAGTGATACCTCCACCACGTTCATGACCCGAGCGAACGCCAATCCTGCCAAGAACCCCAAGCTCCTTATCGCCTATGGCTTCGAATACCAGTTGCCCGGGGGCAACAGGGGCACAGGCGATCCGGGTCCGAACAGCGTTTTCTACCGGACGCTCGACCACGCGCTCCAGCAGCAGGGAGTCACCCCACGGCAGGTGCAGATCGTCTGGCTCTCCATGCCCGTCTCCGGGAAGTCGTGGGGAACCAACCTGCCGCCGGAGGCCAGGACTTTCCCTGCGGATGCTCAACAATCCAAGCTCGCGTGGAAGGAGATCGTCCACGCCATTTGCACCCGTTATCCCAACGTCAAGATCATTTACAGCTCGACGAAGGGGGCGATGTACATGACCGCAACGGAAACGAAGAACCCCGAGTTCATCGGCGGCCCTATCGAACCGTTCAATCACGACGCCGCTTGGGGTGTCAAGTGGGTGATTCAAGATCAGATCAACGGTGACCCAGACCTCAACTATGATCCAGCCCGGGGACCGGTCAAAGCGCCCTGGCTGTCTTGGGGGCCATACTTCTGGAGCTATCCAGACGGCACGCCTCGACGCTATGACGGATTCGTCTGGAGCATTGCCGATGTGGCCCCGGACGGCCTGCACCCATCGCTCAGCGGCCTCACCAAGTATGCCAACATGCTTCTTCACCAGATGACGACCGATCCCACCGCGACGCCGTGGTTCTTGAGACCTGGCGCGCCGCCCAACAAGCCGCCGACGATTGCGAGAGCAGCTAGCGTCGCCGCAGATCCAGTGAGCGGCGCAACGACGGCATTGAGTGTGCTGGGAGCGGATGATGGAGGGGAACCCAACCTGACGTATACCTGGTCGTGTACAGGCCCAGCGGGTGTGACGTTCAGTGTGAACGGTCCAAACCGGGCCAAGAACACCACCGCGACATTCCAGACTGCGGGCCGCTATACGTTCCAGGTAACGATTGCAGACGCTGGAGGACTCACAGCGACCAGCAGCATCGCGGTCACAGTGACACGGCGTTAGCGCCCGGAGGAACGAGGGAGAGGAAGCACCCGGCCCTTCCGCGCACTACTCCACGTCGGCCTCGCCCCACTCGGCTGGCGTCAGGCGGCTCTCGTTCGGCACGTTGTCCAGGACATTGGCGCTGAAGCCGTTGTTGGCCCAGTAGGCGCGAGCCCCTTGTGCCCCATCCCGAGCGGCCCCCCGCTGCTGGGCCATTGCGCCAAGCGAGTGGGCGACCACCACGCTTTCAACGCGCCGGCCGCGGCGGCTCCACCCGAGGACGTCTTCGAGGCAGACAGGGATGGCTGGCTGCTCTGCCCCCGGTCTGCCATCAAGCACTCGAAGGCTACCTTCGGCTTCCGGGTGCAGGATGACGCGATGGCTCCCGCTGTCCCGCAGGGCAGCCTGGCCGGGATTGACTGCTCTGTCCGAGACCCAGAGCCACTGCTCAGAGCGGGGAGCCGCTTCGTTGCGGTACGTGGCCCATCTGACCGCTGCGTCGTCCGTCAGCTCGCCAAGGCGGAGAAGCATCGGCTGTTCCAGGCTGCCAGCCCATCCGAGCAGCACGCCCCGATTGTGTGGGCAGAAGGTGCTGACGTAGCGTGTGCCATTGTTGGGAGGGTGATCTTTGTGGTGGCGGCGTGCTGATGCCGCTAGGTACCCGAGGCAGCGGCAGGTGCCTTGAGCTGCCGCGGACGCCTACTGCACTGTCCCCAGGTCATTGAGCTGAACCAGGGGGCACCGCAAAGGAGCCGGCGAAACGCCGCTCACTCTTGCTGGTCATGCTTGCCGAGGACATTGCCGCCGCCTACAATACACACGACCCAAAGGCTTGTGAGCACCCAGGCTGCTGATTGGGGCGGGGAGGGCCGTTGACATTGTTTGGCTAGCGAAAGGAGGCAAGAGGCATGCGGAGCTTATCTTCACGCGCGCGTGGCCTTGCCCTGGTCGGAGCTCTTCTGCTGGCATCTGGAGTGGCGGTGGCAGCAAAGCAGGAAGGCCCTTCCGCGCAGCTGCCCGTGACCATAAGAGCGAAGATAGCGGATCTTGAGAGGGCCAAACAGCTGGCTTGCGGAGAGACTTACCTTCAGCTGGTCCGCGTGTCAGAGGAGGGGCAGATCGGCCTCGAGGTCGATTGAAAGGGGCGCCTCTTGTTCGACTTGTTCCGGGCCACCCCAATGCCCGCAACCGTGACGCTGCCCCGGCCGGGAGGGTGTGACTGAATTGTGACCAAAATCTGCAACATGATGCAGCAAGATCGCGTTGCATCTTGTTGTTTTCGACGCTCGTAAACGTTTGGCGCTCGGAGACTTACGCCGTAGGTGTTGGCGGGCTTATGACCTGCGAAAACGGGCGGTTCTGCCTTCATGACCTAGTGGCCGTTAAGGCCTTGGGGGTTCGAGTCCCCCCTTCGGCACCACCTCTAAGTCCCTATCCCCCATCCGGCGGATTGAGCAGACCTTTGCCGCGCACGCCCTGCATGGGAACATGATCAATCCAGATCAGCTTGTGACCGGGGAGAGGCGATACAGATGGGCAGGGAGCACGGTCGGGCAAGCCGACCGCGGCACGTGTGGGGCGGCAAAGAGGTTCAGGAGCCGCAGTTGCAGCTCTTGGCCGCCTTGTCGAGGCCGAGGGCGTCCCAGATGTCGGGGGTCTCCTCGCAGAGGCCGATGGGGCAGGTGTCGCGGAGGGCCTCGATAGCCTGGCGGTAGAGGGCGAGGCGCTGCTCCCGGGGGTAGCGGGCAAGGCCCTTCCTGCCTGTCGGCGGCTCCAGGGCCTCGAAGAGGCCGTTCTCCACGAACTTCGGGAGGTTCGCCTCCGCACGCAGGGCGCCAATCGTCACCCGCTCGGGGCCGAGGGCCTTCACCTGGGCGATGAGCCAAGTGTAGTCGTAGCCGAGGATCATCGGGTCAATGCGCATGCGGACGCGCCAGCCGCTGGCCTTGAGTTGGCGCGCCGCCTCGAGGCGGCTCTCGACCGGTGCCGCCCCGCGCTCGTGGTCCCTCGCCGCCTCGGGGCTGTTGACCGAGAACGACACGATGACGTTTCGGCAGGGGGCCTGGCGCAGGAGCGGGCGGCACTCGGCCAGGCCGCCCTTCGTCACCAGCAGCAGCGCGTGCCTTCGCCCCTTCGCCTCGGCCTCCGAGCGGAACAGCTCCACGAGTTGCTCCGCCAGCGGCCGCACGCGCTCGAACGTCAGGCTGTCCGATAGGTTTCCCATGTTGAGCACGTAGGATTCCAGGTCATCCCGCTCCAGCCAGGCCCGTATCTCGGCGGCCATCTTCTCCGTGTTGGTGAACACCTGCGGCGCATCGAGATACCAGAAGGACGACTTGAGATAGCAGTAGGAGCACTCGCGCGCGAACCCGCACCCGTCGGCGTGCGCCAGCACGTAGAAGTTCGGGCACACCGTGTTCGCGGGCGTCGTGCGGAAGATGTCAACGAACCTGGACTTTCGCTCCCTTTGCGTACAGCGTCGTTCGCTCATTAGACTCTCTCGTCCGCTAGCCGGCCGCCGCATACCAGTATGCCCTATCCGTGCCCAGCGATCAAGTCACTTCGCGGCGTCAAGGAGGCGGGCGATGAGGGTGCCGGGGGCGCAGGCGGCGCGGATGTCGTGCCCCGCGAAGGCCAGGGGGTAGCTCCAGACGACCATGTGGTCGTAGTAGTCGTGGCCGTGGCAGGTGCCGCCGGTCGAGCCGCTCAGGCCGCAAGGCTGGCTCCAGGGCATGGGGTGCGGGCCGCGGAAGATGGTGTCGAGCATGGCCCTGGCCGCCTTCTCGCCCGTCTCGCGCTGGCCGAAGTAGAGGTAGACCATCGCGGCGGTGGCGTTGCACTGGATGAAGATGTCGTCCGACCACTTCGCCTCCTTGCACACCTTGCCGTCGGGGAAGACGGCGTCCACCATCCCGAAGGGCGAGGCCGGGATGTTGAGGCGGGCGATGGTCTCCAGGGCCTTCTCGATGCGGTCTTTAGGCAGCGGGTCGTCGAGGCCGAGGGTGCGGGTGCACCAGACGCTGCTCAGTTGCGCCGAGAAGCAGGCGTCGTTGGCCTTGTGCTTGGCGTCGCCCGCGTAGGTGCGGTAGTAGGAGCCGGTCCAGAGCTTCTCGTCGTAGGCTTTCTGGCCCTTCTTGAGGGCGGCCTGCCAGGCGGCGGCCTGCTCGCGGTCCTTCACCAGCTCGGCCATCTTGATGCCGCAGACGAGCGCGCCCAGGCCCTTGCCAGCCGTGTAGCTGCTCGGGCCGTACCAGGGCCACTGGTCGAGGGGGTTGTTGCCGGGGAAGCCCTGGCCCTCGATGGTGTGCGGGTGGTCTTCGACAAGGCCATCGCCGTCGCGGTCGAGCCAGAGCAGGAAGTTCAGCGAATCGCGGGCGGATTCCCAGAAGTCCTTGAGGAACGCGGCGTCGCCCGTGCGCAGGTAGTAGCGGTAGATCATCTGTGCGTATTCGCCCGCGCCGCAGGTGTGCTGGCAGTGGTAGCGGGGGTCGCGGATGGCGAATCCGAGGCCGAGACAGAAGGGCGCCTGGCCGCCGCGCAGTTGGAAGTAGCGGATGGCCTTGAGCGTGGTCAGCTCCAGCTCGGGGAAGAAGAAGAGCGCGGGCCAGTGGCCGAAGAAGCGGCAAGGCATCGTCTCGCTCACCGAGCAGGTGGAGAAGCTCTCGTTGACGAGGAACAGCCCCTCGTCGCCCCACCAGTCGTCGGGCCGGGTCTTCGCTATCCAGGTGGAGTTCTTGGCGAGGGTGTAGGGCACGTTGACCAGTTCTTCCTTGAGCCAATCCGGCAGGTCGGAGCCGTAGAGGACATCCTGCTGGGCGAGGATGCGGCGGAGCCAATCGGCGTGCTTGGCCGCGGCACGGGCGGCCACGGCCTTGGCATCGGCGAATCGCTCGGCGTACTTGTGCTTCTCCACCCGCCCCGAGCCCTCGCGCAGGAAGGGCTGGTGCCAGGCGAGGATGAAGCGCGCAATCGCCGTCTCCCCTGGCTTCAACTGGCGCTTTGCAATCACCTGTAGGTGGGGTGTCTCTGATGTGGGCGGCGTGTCCCCACGCCGCGTCTCGCGGGATGAGGACATCCCGCCCACAACTGTCCCTCCCTCCACGAGGAGAGCATATGTGTGCATCACCCAGGCGGGGAGGCTCTCGATGGGCTTGTGCCTGACCTGGAGGCCCGTCCAGCCGTCCGTGGCGAATGCCTCGGCCTCGCCCCTGGGGAAGCCGCCGGGCGCGAAGGCCACGGTCGCGCTCTGCGGCTGGTCCGAGGCATTGGTCAGGCGCACCTCGAAGACGGCGGCGGGTGTGTTGCACTCCGCCGAATCGCCGAGGATGAACGGGCTGTAGGCCCGCAGTTCCACCTTCACCGGCGCATCCAGCTCGTAGATGACGTCTGCCACGGGGAAGTGGCCGAAGTAGTGGACCGCCTTGACATCGCCCGCGCCATCCTTGGGCGTGGCGAGCGTCAGGCGTTTCTCGCCCAAAGTGAGGAAGAGAAACGGCTGGTCGAGGACGATGGGCGCGGGGAAGCGGTTGAAGACCGAGGTCTTGCCCAGCCGCCCGGTCGGGTCGAGGCAGATGTAGCCCGTCCCAAGCCCTCCGAGGGGCATCCCGCCCTGCGCCAGCGCGCCGGCCGGATAGACCGTGCCGACGGCGGGGTTCTTCAGCCCCTCCACGCGGAAGGCCTGAAGCCGCTTCGCGTCCGCCGTCGCCCCGAACAGCGCCCCCGGCCCTGCGCACCCCACGCTGGCCACAAGAGCCGTGATCCCCGACAATCTCTTGCCCATGCTGCATCCTCCTCAAAGAGGAGTTCATTCGTCAGCGTTGTTCCATCATGACTTTGCGGCCAGACGTTGGCGCACGTCAGCCGCGATGCGCCTCACGAAGGCATCGGCGCTCTTGAAGAGAGCCCGGGCCTCGGTCTCCGAGATGAGGCCCGCCACGTCGTAGATCGCTTTGTGACGCTTCCTGCGGATTCGGTCGAAGTACGCTATCAGGGTGGCCGCACCCTGTCCCATTGCCTCGCGCAGGAAGGCAAAGGTGTTCTTGTGGGCCTCCTTGCTGGCCGGGCGGTAGCCCCGAGCGAACATATAGGCTCGCGATGCCTGGAACACGGCATCGTATGCGATGGCGAATGCCCAGTCCCAGTCCTGCGCCATCATGGCCCGCGCTGCCTTGAGGTCGCGCTCGGCGCGGCGTAACCCACGCTCGGCCTCGCGTGGCGAGACGCGCTCCCTGCGAATGCGCCGCGACTTCAGGAGTTCATCGTAAGGCATCGAGGTGCCCCAAGATGAGGGTCTTCGGGCCGGCGAGGACGCGCGCCAGGAAGCCCCCCTTCTCCCTGCGGCGTCGCCTGAACTCCGCCCTCGTCATGAGCGTGTAATCCACGACGCGGCCGAGCGCCGCCTCTGCCTCGGCCACGGCGGCATGCACCTCCAGGTCCTCGGCCGCGCCGACGACCAGCAGGTCAACGTCGCTATCTGCCCCGGCCTCGCCGCTCGCGACCGACCCGTAGACGAAGGCCGCGGCGATCTTGTCCGACAGGGGCTCGAGCGCCGCCCTCAACGCTTCGGCAATCCCCGCGGTCTTCAGCACCAAGCCCCTCAACTCCGGGAAGATCGGGCACTCCTCGTTGGCCCGGAAGTATACTTGCCGGCCCTGCACAGCGCGCTCGATCACCCCGGCAGCGCAAAGGCGCCTGAGCTCACGTTGAACGGCCCCCAAACCTACCCCTGCGGAGCGGGCCAGCTCACGAAGGTAGAGCTCCCGACCCGGCTGGCCGTAGAGCGCGGCGAGCACGGCCCGACGGGTCTTTCCGAACAGCGCTGCTGAGAGGGTGTCTTTCTTTGTCGTGCTCATTGCGGTTACGATCGTATCCAAAACGGGTACGCAGTTCAGCCTCATTCCAGATAGCACAGCGCCTTCTGGTTCTGGGGGTCGGCGAGGAGGTGGGCGAGGGAGCCGCGGGAGGCGCGCGGAACGTCGAGGACGCGCACCAGGTCGCGGAACTTGTCGCTCTCCGGCACAAGCTCGGCCAGGATGCTGGGCGCACTCTGGAGGAAGTCGCGGTTGAACATCGCCGTCGGGTCATCGGGATAGACCGCCAGGTAGACGATCTGGTCCTCCACGATGTCCTGGAAGAAGTGGGTGCCGTAAGAGACTTCGGGGAGCTGGCCGGCCTCCTCGTGTGCGAGCTCGACGAGGACCGCGGCGTTGTTGATGTCGGCGTAGCCGACGCTGACGCCGAGCTGGAAGTTGTTGGTGCCCCAGCGGCCTGGGCCGATCATGATGATCTTGCCCTGGGCAATGAGGGGGTGGCGGTCGATGGCGCCGACGAGGCGCGGGAGCGAGCGCTTGAGCTCCACGTCGGCCGCGGCGTAGCGCCAGGGGTCAATGTAGAGGAGGTAGCGGAGCTCGCGGAGCACCCCGCCGCCGATGACGCGCGAGGAGCGGAAGACCGTCTCGTCGGCGGGAACGTCCTCGGGCACCTGGACGGGCATGGTGAGGCCGGGGACGCGGAGCGGGCGGCACTGGAGGAGGTTGATGCGGACGTGGCCGCTCGGCTCGACGGAGGCGGTGAACTCGGTGTCCACGGGCTGGCCGTAGGCGCGCTCGAGGAGGCGGAGCAGCTTGCCCATGAGCTTCACGAAGTCGGTCTGGCTCAGCAGGCGGTTGAAGGTCAGCACGTAGTCCTTCGGCGGCCCTTCGACGGAGGTGCCGACGGGGTCGTGGACGAAGCCCTCGCCCATGAGGGAGACGAGGTAGTGGAGCCCTGGATAGTCGCCCGCGGCGAGGAGGTCAATGATCGGCTCGGTGACGAATGCGTTGCCGAGGAGGTCAATGGCGTCGGCGAGGCGCTGGGAGTACTTGGCCACGCGGGTGCCGACCTCTGGGCGGAGCTGTGGGTGGCTCACGGCGACCATGCGGGGGTAGTCGCCCCCCACGCGGTTGACGGCTCGGGTGCCGAGGCCGAGGACGAGGCGGATGAGGCCCTGGGCGGGGTCAATCCGGTCGTTCCAGGCGTAGAGGTTGCGCGAGAAGGCCACGCCCGCCAGGGTGGGGAAGAAGAAGTCGCGGTAGGGCATCCCCGCCACGCGCTGGACGAGGATGGCCATCTGCTCGTCGCTGGCGCTCAGGCCGTGCCTGCGGCGGTAGGAGAGCGCGTCGGGGTTCAGCGCGCTGGCGTAGACGAGTTTGACGGCGCGCAGGAAGGCCTCGAGGCGCTCCTCCGGCCCGCCCTGGTTGGGGCAGAACTCGCTGCGGTATTTGCCCGCGAAGGAGTTGCCGAAGCTGTCCTCGAGGAAGCTCGACGAGCGGGCGATGATGGGCGCCTGGCCGAAGTAGTCGAGCATGTCCCGGAACTGCTCGGTTATCTCGGGCGGGAACTCGCCGGCGAGGAACTGGCGCTCGACCTCCTCGAAGCGCTCGCGGGTGAGGTGCTCGTCGCGCGCCGTCTCCAGCCGCGTGCGGAACAGGTCGTTGTCCACAAGGAACGTGAAGAAGACGTCCGAGCCGATATAGAAGGAGTCGTGGTCCTCGAGCACCTGGGCGAAGTCGGTCTCCGCCGAATCCTTGAGGAGCACTTTGCGGGCGATGAGCATGCCGGCGGCCTTGCCGCCGATGCGCCCCGAGCCGATGACGCGGTCGCGGATGGCCAGGAGGTCGCCGAGGGCGAGGTACTGGTCGGCGAGGCGGTGGAACTCGGGGTGGTGGCCGATGAGCATGCGGGTGAGCTCTTGCTTGAGGGCGGCGACCTCAGGGGATGCCTCGTTCGGCTCGCCGTGGCCGTTGCGGAGTGCGGCGAGCCGGCGGTAGATGCTCTCCCAGGGCGCGGTGGAGCTGGCGCGGGCGCGCAGCGAGCCGCGGCGGCTCAGCGAAGCGGCCGCCGCCGCTTGCCCGCTCTGCGACACCGCCACCCAGCCCTCGTCCGTGACCCTGTGGGGGAGGAACATCGTGGGCGAGTAGCGGCCCCAGACGCGGAGCGGGTGGACGTAGGCTGCGCCCTTCACGCGGTAGACGTCGAGGAGCAGTTGCGTGGTGTCGCGGATTTTGGCGATGACGCCGTGCTTGTGGCGGCCGCGCAGGAGGGCGAAGTACGCCACCGTGTCGAGCTCGAAGAGGAAGGGGCAAGTGACCTGGAAGAAGTTGGCGAGCTGCTCGTCCGACGCCCACTCCTCGACGAGGCTGGAGAGGCTGTCGAAGACGTAGAAGACCTCGCGCCCCTGCTCCTCGATGATGCGGTGGACCCGTCCGCTGAAGAAGTCGAAGCCGTGGCCTGGGTCCACCTCGATCACCCTCACGGCGGCGTTGGCGTCGAGGATGGGTGGGTGCGCGGCGAAGCGGAGGTAGACCACGCTGCGGCCCTCCTTGAGCGCGCGGGCCACGAAGGGGCGGGCGAAGCCCTGGTAGTCCTCCAGGCCATCCACCTGCCACACCACGTTGTCGCCGAGGCGCAGGCCCTGAACCGTCGCGTCCAGGCCGGCTATCCCGCTGGGCACGTAGCTGCTGTCCATAGTCACCCTTCTCATAGGCACCGCCAGGTTCACACGCGGCGGCCTACTAGCATGCGGCTTGTGGCAGGTTTTTTCAAGCGCCAATGCAGCGATGGGTGCGTGTGATTTCCCACGGTTCATTTGAGCCCGTAGCATCGCTACAGAGTCGGCGCCGGCGAACACACGCCCAAGCAAGGCTTGGGCGTGGCACCCGCGCTCTTCGCCATATCGCCGGCGCTCTTCGTGCCCAACCTGGGCCAGTGGGCCGACCCGTCGGTCCGCTTCGTCCACAACGGCAGCGGCGCCAACGTGGCCATGACCGCCTTCGGCCCGGTCTTGCAGCTCCTCCAGAACGCCCCCGTAGCGACAAGCCTCCCGCTTGTCGAGGATCCTGCAAGCGGGACGCTTGCAGCCACGAAGCTGTGGCCTACGAGGGGCTGTACGACGGGATAGACCTGCGCACTTGGGGCCTCCGCAGCCACCTGAAGTGCGAATTCAACGTCGCCCCTGGCGCCGCCTGGCCGCAGATCCAAGTGCGTTACGACGGCATCGCCAGCCTCTCCCTCGACGCCAACGGGGCACTCGTTGTTGACCTCGGTGACGACTGGGGCACCGTCGTGGACGAAGCGCCCTACATCTACCAGGAGATCAATGGTCAGAAAGCTGACCTGGAGCGGTTCCGTGCCGCCCGAGCACTGTTCGATGAGGGGCCGGGCGTGGGCGTGCGCGCGTTCGTCGGATGGGGGCGATAGGTGTTCGGTGTTGGGGGTACGAGTGGGGGAGCGGCGGGAGCTTGGGCGTTTCTGGAATCGTCCTCGTCCTCGTCCCTCGACCTCGGCTCTGCCTGCGACGGACCAAGGGGATCGAGGACGATTGGAGGGGCTGGGGAGCGCGGTCATTGGGCTGGGGCGGGTTGGGGCGGAGGGGCGGCGTAGGCGACGCGGTTCTTGCCTTCGCGCTTGCCGGTGTAGAGGGCCTCGTCGGCCTTCTTGATGAGGGCCTCGGCGTCCGTGGCGGCCTCGGGGAAGACGGCAACTCCAAGGGTGATGGTGACTGGGACAGGGGTGTCGTCGCCGTCGAGCCGGAGGCCGTCGAGCTGGGTGCGGATGGTCTCGGCGACTCTGCGGGCGCCGGGCAGGCCGGTGCCAGGGAGGATGATGAGGAACTCGTCGCCGCCGTAGCGGGCCACGATGTCGTGGCGGCGGGTGTTCTGGAGGAGGATTCGCGCGATCTGGCGGAGGAGCACGTCGCCCTTGGGGTGGCCGTAGGTGTCGTTGTAGGGCTTGAAGTTGTCGAGGTCGGCCATGATGAGGGAGACGGGTGCGTTGAGTTGGGCGGCCCTTCGCAGCTCGGCGTTGAGGGTGGCGAGGCAGTGGCGGTAGTTGTAGAGGTTGGTCAGGCCGTCGTGCTCGGCGAGGTGTTCGGCGCGCTTGTAGAGCTGGGCGTTTTCGATGATGAGGCCGGCGTGGCGGGCGAAGTGGGTGAGAAGGCTGAGCTCGTGGCCGGTGAAGTCGCGCTCGCCCTTGTCGAGCGCGGCGATGAAGCCGATGCTGCGGTCGGTGGCGCGGCGGCCGCGGCCCAGGGGGGCCACCATGAGGGACCGGTAGCCCTGCTCGACGAGGGGGGCGAAGCCCTCGTTGGCGGCGAGCTGGTTGACGAGGACCGACTTGCCCTTCTCGATGACGGTGCGGCGGGTGGGCTCGCCGAGGTCAACGTCGTGCCCGCCTTCCTCGATGGTGAGGGTGGAGCCGCCGAGCTCCTCGTCGTAGAGCTGAAGGACGATGGAGCTGACCTTGAGGGTGTTCTGGAGGGCCTGGACCGCCTCGTTGAGGACGGATTGGAGGTTGCGGGTGTGGGTGAAGACCTCGATGAGGCCGCTGATGCGGGAGGTGAGGGCGAACTCGCTTTCGTCGTACTTCTCGCGTCGGCGCATGGCCTCCACGGTGCGCTGGAGGAGGATGCCGTCGCGGCCCGTCTGCTGCACCAGGTAGCGTTGCCAGAAGGCGGCGATGAGGCAGGCCAGGCCAATGATCGCGGCCATGAGGGCGAGGCCATGTGCTCTGGCGCTGCCGATGGTCATGCCTGGCGGGGCCATGACGAGCGCGGTGCACGAGAGGAGGGCGGCGACGGCGGCGAGCGCGAGCACGGTGAAGAGCATGAGCGACGAGCGGCGGCGCGCGAGGCGCTTGTCGCGCCAGCCCTCCAGGGTGTAGAGGGGCGTAGTGGGCGTCTGGCCTTCCATGCTCGCTTCCCCCTGATGCCGCCATCGAGGGGATGCCTGGATGGGTGGATCAACGGAGTGAGAGGGAAAGTGAGAGGGAAAGTGAGACGAAAAGTGAAGAGGGGAGGTCGGATGGCATCCCTTTCACTCTTCCTTTCTCTTTCCCTTCACTCTCCCTTTCCCTTTCCCCTTCCCTCTCACTCTCACCTGTTCCACCCATCCGTTCATCCCTGGCCTAGGCTTCTCCTTCGATGGTTCCGATCTCGATCTTGAGGTCGCGGCGGTCCTCGATGCGGTCAACCTTGCCGTCGCGAATCCACACGATGCGGTCGGAGGCGCTGAGCATCTTGTGGTCGTGGGTGGCCGAGATGATGGTGACGGCGTTCTCCTTGTTGAGCTGCTTGAGGAGCTCGATGATCTCGGTGCCGGTCTTGATGTCGAGGTTGCCGGTCGGCTCGTCGGCCAGGATGAGGCTGGGGTCGTTGGCCATGGCGCGTGCGATGGCCACGCGCTGCTGCTGGCCGCCGGAGAGCTCGAAGGGCTTGTGCGAGAGGCGGTCGCCGAGGCCGACGCGCTGGAGGAGGCCGACCCCCTTGTCGCGCGCCTCGTCCGTGGTCAGGCCGGCGAAGACCATGGGGAGCGTGACGTTCTCCAGGGCGGTCATGACCGGGATGATGTTGAAGGTCTGGAAGATGTAGCCGATCTTGCGGCAGCGCAGCCAGGCCAGCTCGTAGGCGTCGAGTTGGGCGACGTCCACCTCCTCGATGTAGACCTTTCCGCCGGTCGGCTTGTCGAGCCCGCCGACCATGTTGAACAGGGTGGTCTTGCCGGAGCCGGACGGCCCCATTATCGAGATGTATTCGCCGGCCCGGATTTCGAGGTCTACCCCCTTGAGGGCGTGGACCTCCACCTTGCCCATCCTGTAGACCTTCGTGACCTGGCGGGTTCGGACGATGTTCTGCTGCATCACGGTTCTCCGGCTGGATGAATGGATGGGTGGATGGGTGTCAGAGAGATCGGCTCTTTCTCTCATCCATTCATCCATACATCCATTCATCCCTTTGATGGAGCGCTACTCCTCTATTCTCATCGCCGCCACGGGCTCCATCCGCGCGGCCTTGCGGGCCGGGAAGATGGCGGCGAGGACGGAGAGGACGAGGCCGATGACGGCGGCGGACAGGGCGGCGGTGAGGACCGAGCCCGGCGGAAAGTAGTCGAGCGTGGGCCAGCCGTAGTGGTACGTCTGCCGGCCAACGGACAGGATCAGGCCGATGGCCACGCCGAACAGCGTGCCGATGAAGCCGAGGATGGCCGACTCGATGAGGAAGATCTTCACGATGAAGGCGTCGAGCGCGCCCAGGCACTTCATCGTGCCGATCTCGCGGAAGCGCTCCTGGACCGTCATGAACATGGCGTTGACGATTCCGACGAAGCAGACGAGGAGGGCGAGGATGGCGAGCCACTTGTCGGTGGGGGTCATGTAGCCGAGGAAGGAGCTGAGGGGGCCGCCGGCAGCTTTGGCGGGTGGGGCGGCGTCCTTGCCCTTCGGGGCAGGGTGCTCCTTCGCCTCCGCCTCGTGGCCGCCGCGCTCCTGGAGGAGGATGGGGTCGAGCTTGCCCTTCACGGCCTCGATCCGCTGGCGCTCGTCGTTGAGGTAGTTGCGGAGGAGCTCGAGGCTCCTGTCGGGGGCCAGCTCGGCGCTGAGGGCCTCGATCGTCTTCTTGAGCTTCTTGGCTTCGTCGGTGGTGGCGGAGGCAAGCGGGCGCTCGTTCTCGCGGATGGCGCGCTCCTTGGTGCGGCGGGCCGCGGCGAGGTCGCTGGCGTAGAGCTCTTCGAGCTGTGCCTTCGTGTGGGCGCCCTGGGCCTTCTCCAGCGTGGCGCGTATGTCGGCGCGCTTGGCCGCGATAGCGTCAATCCTGGCCTGCGGCCCGGTGTCGAGGGCGGCCCTGATCGCGGTGGAGGTCCAGATGGACATCAGGAACGCGATGGCGAGGATGATGCTGCTCATGGTGATCATGGAGCGCCAGAATCGCACTCGGATGCTCTTGAGAGCGATCTCGATGGCCTTGCTCCACGGGAGCATGACCTGCTTGCCGATGCGCGCCTGGACGTTCTTGGGGGCTTGACCCTGGCTCATGGTTCACGGTCTCCGGCTCGCTTCCTGTCACCGGGCTTCAGCAGGGCGATGCCAATTATGCCCCTGCGGGCAAGCTGCCGCAAGTAGGCGACCACGGACACCTCGGCCTCCTTGCGGTGGAGCTTGTAGCGGCCTGCGAGGGCCTGGATGATGTCGCGGATGTTTCTCCTTCCGTCGCAGAGGCCCCACACGTAGCTGCCGATCTCGTCGAGCACCACCCGCCGCTTCTTGGGCACGTAGAAGAGCCTCGACAGGAGCCTTGCCCACCACGCCGCGCGCAGCGGGATGACCAGCCGCACCTCGCCCGCGTCGGTCTCCTCCACCTCGATGGCCTGGTTGCGCAGGGGCACCGAGGCCAGCGATTGCTCGCGCGAGAGCGGCTGCGGCCGACGCCAGAAGGCCCAGTTCGCCACGTGGCCCTTTCCCTGAACAACGGTGGCACAGGCTTCCAGCCTGTGATCAATGGCACACTATCGAGTCCGCGCAGCGCTCGGCCCGCGGGTCGTCGGGCCGCGTGGACTGACAGCGGACGGCGAACAACTTGTCGGCCTCCGGGCAGTGCCAGGCGAGCGCCGTGGCGTAGCAGCGGCGCCGGAAGACGGCCAGGGGCCGCGCCCGCAGGCTCAGCTCGCCGCCGCACCGGGCCGCCTCGTGGCCCCGATAGCGCCCCGCCTCGCTCGCGCACCGGAAGCCCTTGAGCGGCTTCGCAAACGTCCCCAGGAGCCATTGCTCCAGAGGGGATTTCCCGAGCGTCATCCGCGCCAGGCTCTGACGCACCACATCCAGCTCGTCGCTCCCGGCCTTGAAGACGAACTGGAGCGAGCCAGTGCGGAGGGCGCTCTGCTCCAGGCGCCACTCGTGCGGGACGAGGAAGCGCAGGCCGAAGACGGCCCACTCATTCATTCCGTCGCGCGGCGCCACGCGAATGCTGCCGAAAACCCTTCGCGCGAGGGCCTTGTGGTCGTTGCCCTCGTCGAAGAACAGGCGGCAGTGGACGATGCGCCGCTGCTCGGGGGCCACGAGGAGCAGGCTGTGGGCGCCCCCCTTGCGGGCGCCCGCGCCGCCACGCCAGGTGAACGCCTCGTGGTCGAGGCCAGCGAGCTCCTTCACTGTCCGCCCGCGGTCAACGCTCGGCTCCGGCGCCCCGCGCGGCAGCTTCTTGCGGACCTGCTTCAGGTAGGCGTCCACGAGACGCGCCGCCGGGACCACGCTCCTGCCCGCGGTCTCCCAGCGGAGCTCGAGGCGGACGCGGAGCTCGTCCTCCACGCGCAGGTAGCCGCTGGCGGAGTCGCCCTCGAGGCTGCCGGGGCACCAGTCCTCCGGCACCTCGAGCGACACCCCCTGCCAGCCGAGTGGCGCCCAACGCTCCTGTCCCGTCATGGACTTCAATCTAGCAAAGGCAACGGGGTTTGTCAACAGTGTTGATCCGCCAAAGACGCCCGGCTATAATGCCCGCCGCTAGTGCGGTCAGGCCTGGGCACTAGCTGGCGAGGATGAATGGATGAATGGATGAATGGATGGGTGGATGGGTGAAGCCAGTGAAAGTGAGAGTGAGAGTGAAGGAACTCCCCTTCGGCGTTCCCTCTTCACTTTCCCTCTGCTTCCATTCATCCAGCCATCCAATCATCCCCTTCCGTTGCGGCCATGTGCCAATCACGAGGAGGTCGAAGCGTGGTCATCGGCGTGCCGAAGGAGACGAAGGCGGACGAGTACCGCGTGGCCCTCATCCCCGTTGGGGCGGAGGAGCTGCGGCGCAGGGGTCACCGGGTGGTCGTGCAGCGGGGCGCGGGCGAGGGCAGCGGGATTGACGACGCCCTCTACGCCGGGCTCGGCGCGGAGATCGTTGACAGCGCCGCCGCGGTCTTCGCCCAGGCCGAGCTGGTCCTCAAGGTCAAGGAGCCCCTCCCCCACGAGTACGGCCTCCTGCGGCGCGGGCAGCTCGTCTTCGGCTACTTCCACTTCGCGGCCTCCCGCGAGCTCACGGAGGCGCTCCTGGGCACCGGCATCGTGGCGATAGCCTACGAGACGATTCACACGCCCGACGGCCGCCACCCGCTGCTCACGCCCATGAGCGAGATCGCGGGCAAGATGTCCATCCAGGAGGGGGCCAAGTACCTCGAGCGGCCCATGATGGGGCGCGGCATCCTCCTCGGCGGCGTCCCAGGGGTCGAGCCGGCAAACGTCCTCGTCATCGGCGGCGGCACCGTGGGCACCAACGCGGCCAAGACCGCCGCCGGCCTCGGCGCGCGCGTCGCCGTGACCGACATCAACCTCGAGCGCCTCCGATACCTCGACGACATCATGCCCGCCAACGTCACGACCCTCTACTCGGACGCGCACACGCTGCGGGAGAAGGTCCGGGAGGCCGACCTTGTGGTCGGCGCCGTGCTCGTCGAGGGCGCGCTCGCGCCCGTCGTCGTCACCGCGGCGATGGTGAAGACAATGAAGCCGGGGAGCGTCATCGTGGACGTGTCGGTCGACCAGGGCGGCTGCGTGGAGACCACCGAGCCGACCACGCACCAGAACGCCATCCGCATCAAGCACGGGGTCGTCCACTACGGGGTGACGAACATGCCGGGCGCGGTCGGCCGCACGTCCACCTACGCCCTCACCAATGCAACTCTGCCGTACCTGCTCGAGATTGCGGACAAGGGCCACGAGCGCGCCGCCGCCGAGAACCCCGCCATCCGTGCCGGCCTCAACCTCGTCGCGGGCAAAGTCACCAACCGCGCCGTGGCCGAGACCTTCGGCCTGCCCTATCACGCGCTGTGAATACACGGGCCCACTAACAAGGGGATCAAATCGCAGTCCCGAAGGGACAGCAGTGGGTAGCCGGCGGCTTCAGCCGCCGGATCCAGGCGCACCCACAAACCAGTCCCGAAGGGACGGCAGTGGATAGCCGGCGGCTTCAGCCGCCGGATCCAGGCGCACCCACAGGCCAGTCCCGAAGGGACGGCAGTGGATAGCCGGCGGCTTCAGCCGCCGGATCCAGGCGCACCCACAGGCCAGTCCCGAAGGGACGGCAGTGGATAGCCGGCGGCTTCAGCCGCCGGATCCAGGCGCACCCACAGGCCAGTCCCGAAGGGACGGCAGTGGATAGCCGGCGGCTTCAGCCGCCGGATCCAGGCGCACCCACAGGCCAGTCCCGAAGGGACGGCAGAAGCCCCGCGGCAGGGCGGCGCGGCACGGGTCTCTGCCGTCCCTTCGGGACTTCTCTACTTCTG
>VGYW01000041.1 GCA_016872875.1 Planctomycetota bacterium
TCTCCCCGAGGGAGAGGGGAAGAGGTGTGAGGGCGCTCTGCTCCCTCTCCCTTGGGGAGAGGGTGGGGGTGAGGGTGCTTGCGCGCCGCCGTGCGTAGGTGCACTTTGCCGGCCAGGGCGTCGCGGACTTCGGCGAGGAGGGCCGTGGGATTGGCCGGTCTGTCTTCGCGGTCCTTCGCCATCATGCGCTGGATCAACTCGTCGGTCGCGCGGGAGACTTCGGGGTGCTTGTCGCGGGCGCTGGGCACGGGGTCGGCGAGGTGGCGGGCCATGATGGCGCCGGCGTTGGGGCCGGTGTAGGCCTGCTCGCCAGTGACCATGTGGTAGAGGGTGGCGCCGAGGGCGTAGATGTCGGCCCGGGTGTCAATGTCGGCTTGGGCGCGGACCTGCTCGGGGGCCATGTAGTAGGGGGTGCCGAGGGCCGTGCCCTCTATGGTCATGGTGTCGGGCTTCTCGGTCGAGCGGGCCAGGCCCAGGTCGGCCAGCTTCACCGCGCCGTCGCGGGCCACCATGATGTTGTCGGGCTTGATGTCCCGGTGGATGATGTCGTGCTTGGCCGCGTGCTCGAGGGCGCGGGCCACGGCCCCGACGATGTTCAAGGCGGATTTTTCGTCCAGCCGGCCCTTCGACTTGATCATCTCCTTCACCGTCGTGCCGTCAACGAACTCCATAGCGAAGTAGTAGTTGCCGTCGGCGACGCCGACGTCAATGCCCTGGACAATGTTAGGGTGGTTGAGCTTTGCGGCGGAGCGTGCCTCGCGGAGGAAGCGCTGGACGAATGCCTCGTTCTTCGCCAGGTGGGGCGGCAGCACCTTGAGGGCCACGACCCGGTCCATCGAGACCTGACGTGCCTTGAAGACCACGCCCATGCCGCCCTTGCCGAGTGTGGCGAGGAGCTCGAAGCCGCCGATTCTCGAAGGCTGCGATTCGCCCTCTGGCATGTCGCGCCCTCCTTGCCGTAGTGCGGGCCTCAGCCCGTAAGCGCCATTATGCACGGGCGGGGGCGGGAGTCAAGGGGGAAGGGATCGGCCGGCTCACTCGGTTCTGAGGGAGAGGCGGTGGTCCTGGACGCGCGGGTCGCGCGCGGCCTTGAGGTGGAAGGTGGCGGTGGAGCCTGCGGGGATGACGCGCGGCTCGGTGTAGACGGCCTCGGTCTTGACGAGCTTGCCCTCCTTGTCGAGGAGGTCGGCCTGGACGATGACGAAGACGAGGGGCTTGTCGCCGGTGTTGGCGACGACGCCGGTGATGGTGAGGGCGTCGGCTCCCATCGAGACCTTCTGGCTGCGGATGGTGCCGAGGGTTGGCGGGATGGGGTTGCCCTTTTCGGTAGAGGGCGGGGCGGCGGGCTTGATGGGGCGGGTCTCGATGGCCTCGGTGCGGCCGGTGAGCGTGGCGACCTCCTTGCGCAGCGCCTCAAGGGTGGCCTCGACGTTCTTCAGCGTGAGCTCCATCATGTCCACCTTGCCCCTGACCGCGCGCATCTGTTCTTCGAGCTCGGCGAGGCGGCGGTCCGTGGCCTTGAACCGCCGCTCGAAGGCGTCGAGCCTTCGCTCTATGTCGCGCATCTCCTTCGTGAGCAGTTCTGGCGTCCACTGCTTCGCCTCCTGCGCCCGTGCCGGGAGGCGGAGCGCGAGCGCCAGGAGACAGAGGCATTGGAGAGTTGGGCGCATAGAAGAACTCCTCAGTGGCTACCATCGCGGAGGGCCACCATCGTGCACGGCTCCCGTAGGGGCGGCCCTTGTGGCCGCCCAGGGGCAGCCACAAGGGCTGCCCCCACTCAATAATCTCCTTGCGCCTTGGCCGGGGCGGGGGGCGTGGGCTCGGGGGCCGGGCCGCCGGCGTAGGTGCGCTGCCAGCCCTCTGGGATGCGGACGCGTGCGAAGCTGGCCTTCGAGAGGCCGTAGCGCTTGAACCAGGGGATGGCGCGCTGCTTCACGAGGGCGTCAACGACGCCGAGGCGGCGAAGGCCCTCGGTGCGCAGGAAGTTGAGGCGTGCGGCCGCGCCGTCGAAGTCGAAGTACTCCTTCCAGAAGGCCCTTCCGCCGAGGACTCCGCTTGCGCCGTGGCCGAGGGCCATCTGGACCTGGCGCTCGTAGTCCGGGTAGTCCACGCCGGCGCTCAGGAGCACCCAGGGTCGGGCGCAGGCCCTGTCGAGGGCGTCGAGGTTGGCGGCGAGCTGCTCGTCGCTCTCGCGCCCGAGTGTGCCAGGGAACTCGGCCTTGTAGACGTCGCAGAGGCCGCTGAGGTGGCGGGCCGAGTCGATCACCGTGGTCGCCTTGCGGTCGAGGTAGGAGGGCGAGGTCTTCTCCTCGCCCTTGAACTGGTAGCTGAGGGTTTCGAGGAGGAGGACGACGTCGTGGTGGTCGCAGTCGCGCGCGATTTGCTCGACGAGCGCGCGCTGGGCGGCGGCGCTCTCGGCGTGGGTGGGCTCGTAGTAGACGAGGAGCTTGACGGCGTTTGCGCCGAGGCGCTTGATCTTGGCGACGGACCAGCCGGGCTCGATGGCGGTGAGCTTGCCCGAGCCGTCGGGGGTGGACTGGGCGCCGGTCTGTTCGAGCCGGACGATGAGGCCGACGCGGTGGGGGAACTTCATGGCGCACACGGCGTGCCAGGCCCCGTAGTTGGAGTCGAGGAGCACGGCGCTGGCCTTTTTTCCGAGGACGGCGGTGAGGTCGAGCTTGGCCCTGACGAGCTCCTGATAGGTCGGCTCGCGCTCCTCGCCGACCCGGTGGAGCGCGGTCTTGGCCATCTTGATGATCGAGCTGTTCTGGTCGAGGGCCAGCATGGTGAACGTGCCGTTGGGATTCGTGATGCGCTGGACTCCGAGCAGCTTGCCCGGCGTCAGCGAGGTGGTCTGGAGTGCATCGGTCTTGGCCATGGCTCGTCCTCCTTGGGGTTTGGAGGTGCGGGTTCGCACGCCTCTCTGCGCAGTATACCCCGTTCGGCGGGTGAAAGCAAAGGAAGGGGGTGGCGCGCCGCGCCTGGGGTTCCCAATCGTCGTCGTTGTCGTCGTCGTCCTCGTCGTCGGACCTCCGGCATGAGACGGGTCCGGTGAATCGACGACGACGACGAGGACGACGACGAGCCCGAGAGGAGGAGGAAGCAGGCAGTTGCCACAACCGGGACCCATGCTCGGAGCTTGACAATGGCTGGTCCAGCGGATAGACTCCTTCGCTGGCGGCGAGGAGGGGAGGGTCCCGGCAAGGAGGGTGGGCCATGCCATCGGCGGAACAGGGAGCGAGAGGCGATGTCCGCGAGGAGGCAGGCGCGCACGGTGCGCCGCCGGGCCGCGGGCTGCGCACGCGGCTCACGGTGACGCTTCCACTGGCGGCCGGCTTCGTGGTGCTGCTGAGCGCCTTCGTGCTCCTGTGGCTGTGCTACCCGCTGTTCTTCGAGAGCTCGCGGGTGACGAGCGTGCAGGCGATGGAGCGGCGGGTGACGTGGGTGTTCACGCTGGGCGGCGCCCTCGCGCTGGTGGGCCTCGTGGTGGCGGTGGTGGTGACGGAGTGGCTGGCGCGGCCGCTCCGCAGCCTGATGTCGCAGATGGAGTCGGCGCGCCGCATCACGGGCGAGCACCCGGCGGCGCGCCAGGCGGCCGCGAGCACGGACCTGGCCCAGAGCGCGGTGAAGGAGGTGGCCGAGTCGCTTGCGACCCTGGTTCACAACGGCTACACCCTCCGCAGCCTGGAGGGGGGCGTGGTGACGCTCGACCAGTCGGGGGTGGTGACGAGCTTCAGCCCCGTGGCGGAGCGGGTGCTGGGCTGTCCGGCGGGCGAGGCCATAGGCCGCTCGCTCGGCCAGGCGCTGCCGGAGGACCCCGCGAACGCGGCCTTCGTGGGCTCGGTGCGCGAGGCTCTGTCGGGGGCCGGCCGCGCGTCCTCCGTGGAGGCGGAGGTGCGGACGCGCGATGGCCGCCGCGCGCACATCGGCTACACCATCACCCCGTTGCGCGACGAGGCGGGCAAGCAGCTCGGCTGCGTGCTGACGTTCAAGAACCTGGCCGACCGCAAGGTCGCGCAGCAGGTGGTGCGCCAGGCCGAGAACCTGGCACTCCTCGGCTCGATGGCCTTCCGCCTCGCTCACGAGATCGGCAACCCACTCACCGCCATGTCCGGACTCGTGGAGCTGATCCGCGACGGCTCGCCACCAGACTCGCCCCACAGGGAATACTGCCGGACTGTGCTGGAGTCGATCGAGCGCCTCAAGCGCATCACGGACGAGCTCCTCACCATCGGGCACCCCGAGCCCCGCCGGGTGGAGCCTGTGGACATCAACGGCCTCGTGCGTCACGCCCTGGCGCTCTACCGCCACGACCCGGCCACGAAGGGCATACCAATCAAGGAGGCCTACCAGCCCGACCTGCCGCGCGTCCCCGGCGACCCCGAGCGCCTCGTGGAGGTGGTGCTGAACATCCTGCGGAACGCGTGCCGTGCCGTGCAGGGCGGCGGCGAGATCGCCGTCGCCACAAGCTCGGCCGGCCCCCTGGTGGCGGTAGCGATCACGAACACCGGCCCGCCCATCCCGCCCGAGGCGCAGAAGATGCTCTTCACGCCGTTCTACACGACCGAGCGGCGCGGGACCGGGCTGGGCCTCGCCATGTCGCAGGCGCTCGTGAAGGCCCACGGCGGCCGCATCGCCGTCGAGAGCAGCGCCGAGAGCGGAACCACCTTCACCATCGAGCTCCCGACCTCTGGCGCTACTGGCGAGGCGGTTGCCTAGGGCGAGCAGGGGATGAATGGATGAATGGATGAATGGATGAATGGATGGGTGGATGGATGAGAAGGAGCTGGACGAATGGATGACTGGATGGCTGGATGAATGTCTGAGGGTTCGGCTTTTTCATTCATCCATTCATCCATTCATCCACCCATCCAATCATCCTCCTTGGTCACGGCTAGCGGCCGCATGAAGGTGTAGCTCATGCCGGGTAGAATCCTCGTGGTAGACGACGACCCGCACGTGCAGATCACACTGCGCGAGGCGCTGAAGGCCAAGGGCTTCGAGAGCCTGGTCCTCGCCTCCGCCGAGGCCGCCCTCGAACGCCTGAAGGCGGAGCCCTTCGACGCCGTGCTCCTCGACGTCAACCTGGAGGGCATGAGCGGCATGGACGCGCTCCCCGCCATCCTGCGGCTCGACGCCGACATGCCGGTCATCCTCATCACGGCCTACGGCTCGCGCGAGATGGCCTATCAGGCCATCCAGAAGGGGGCCTACGACTTCTTCGAGAAGCCGTTCAAGATCGAGGAGCTGGCCATCGTGGTCCGCCGGGCGCTCGAGCGCCGCACCCTCGTCCGCGAGGTCTCCGCCCTGCTCCAGCGCCTCTCCGATGAGTTCCGCCCGGAGAACCTCATCGCCCAGAGCCACGCCATGCGGGCCGTCCTCAACGACATCAGGACCGTCTTCAACAACGACGTCACGGTCCTACTTCGGGGCGAGAACGGGACGGGGAAGACTCTGCTGGCCCGCGTGGTCCACGAGAACAGCGCGCGGCGCGCCGGCCCGTTCGCCACAGTGACCTGCGCCTCCATCCCCGAGGGCCTGCTCGAGAGCGAGCTGTTCGGCTACGAGCCCGGGGCCTTCACCGGCGCCGTCGGACGCAAGCCAGGCAAGCTCGAACTCGCCAACACCGGCACGGTGTTCCTCGACGAGATCGGCGACCTGTCGCCCGCCATCCAGGCCAAGCTCCTGCGCGTCCTCGAACAGCGCGAGTGCGAGCGACTCGGCGGCACCGAGACCGTCCACCTCGACGTCCGCATCATCACCGCCACCAACCGCGACCTCGAGAAGGCCGTGGAGGAGAAGGCATTCCGCCAGGACCTCTACTTCCGCCTAAACGTCTACTCGGTCACACTTCCGCCGCTGCGCGAGCGGAAGGAGGACATCCCGCCCCTCGTCGAGCACTTCGTCGCCGCCGCCGCACGCAGTTGCCGCAAACGTGTCACCGGCTTCTCCGCCGATGCCATGCAGCTCCTCCTCACCCATTATTGGCCGGGCAACGTCCGCGAGCTCGAAAACGTCGTCACCGCCGCCGTCCTCCGCGCCCAGGGCGACATCATGGACCCCGCCTCGCTCCCCTCCCAGATCATCACCTACAAGCCGCGCGTGCCCGACCGGCCCGCCATCCAGCCCGGCCGCTCCCTCGACGAGACCCTCGCCTCCATCGAGCGCCAGTGCATCCTCGACGCGCTCCGCTGGACCGGCGGCGTCCAGAGCCGCGCCGCAAAGCTCCTCGGCCTCACCGAGCGCTCCCTCTGGCACCGCGTCAAGAAGCACGGCATCAACGTTGACGGCATCAAGGACGCCCCGTTCCAGGCCTGAACAGCTTCCGTTGCGGGAAGTCCCGGCACACGACACAGGGGCTCGTAGTGCGGGCTTCAGCCCGTATCCTGGCCTGCCACGGCCTAAAGGCCGCACTACAAACGGAACCCGGTGATGCAAGCGCGCGGCGAGCTGAACGTCCTGGGCGTCTCCAAGTGCTTCGGCCCCACGCCGGTCCTCCGCGAGGTGGGCCTCGCGGTCAGCGGAGGGGAGTTCGTCACCCTCGTCGGGCCTTCGGGCTGTGGCAAGACCACCCTCATCCGCATCGTCGCGGGGCTGGAGCTCGCCGACGCCGGCCGCGTGCTCCTCAGCGGCCAGGACATCACCCACCTCCCCGCCAACCGCCGCCCCGTGAACACGGTGTTCCAGGACTACGCTCTCTTCCCGCACCTGAGCGTGTTCGAGAACGTGGCGTTCGGGCTGCGGAGCCGCAGAGTGCCGTCGCCAGAGGTGGGCCGTCGCGTTGGCACGGCGCTGGAGATGCTTCAGCTCGGCGAGCTGGCCCGCCGCCACCCGCATCAGCTCTCGGGCGGCCAGCGCCAGCGCGCGGCTCTCGCCCGCGCGCTCGTGAACGAGCCGGAGGTGCTCCTCCTCGACGAGCCGATGTCGGCCCTCGACGCCAAGCTCCGCGCCGAGGTCCGCCTCGAGCTCCGCAGGCTCCAGCGCGAGCTCCAGAAGACCTTTCTCCTCGTCACCCACGACCAGGACGAGGCGATGACGGTCTCCGACCGCATCTTCGTGATGCGGGCGGGGCGGATCGAGCAGTTCGGCCCCCCCGCCGAGGTCTACGAGCATCCCGAGAGCCGCTTCGTCGCCGAGTTCCTCGGCGCGGCCAATCTCCTCAGCGGCACGGCCACGGACGGCGGGGTGGAGACCGCCCTCGGGCGCCTCGCCACCCGCGAGCGCCCGCCCTGGCAGACCGGCACGCTCGCCATTCGCCCCGAACGCATCCGAGTGGTGCCGGACGCCCCCGTCGCCAACGGCGTGCGCGGACGCATCGCCGAAGCCGTCTACCGCGGCGACCACGTGGACCTCTTTGTGGAGCCAGGGCCGCTCCGAGCCTGTGAAGAAATGACACGGACCTACACGGACGGACACGGACGCACGCCCATCGCCGGGGAATCTGCCCGTCCGTGCTTGTCCGTGGGCGTCCGTGTGGCTTCCTCACAACCTCTCCGCGTCCGCGTGGCCCCTGGCGCCGCCCTGCGGCCCGGCGACCCCGTCTGGCTCGAGCTGCCCCCCGAGCACCTGGAGGTGCTACGTGACTAACCTCCTCAGTCGTCCTCGTCCCTCGTCCTCGTCCCTCGTCCTCGACTCTTCTCCCTCTCACCCAAAGGTATCGAGGACGAGGACGAGGGACGAGGACGAGGACGATAGGGGAATCCGATGAAGTTGCTCATCTGGTATGGCCGCCTCGTCACCCGCCGGCGCCTCTTGGGCGAGGGGGCGCTCCTAGCTCTCGGCTCCGTCCTCTGGGTCACGCTCCTCGTCGTCCTGCCGCTCCTCGTCATGGTCGCCCTGGCGTTCGCCAGCCGCAGCGAGATCGGCGAGGTCGAATGGAAGTTCACCTTCGAGAACTTCCGCCGCCTGGCCGGCTACGGCATCCTGGGCTGGTCGGCCGACTACTTGCTCATCCTCGCCCGAAGCGTGTGGGTGGCCTTCGTGACCACGGCCCTGTGCCTCGCCTTGTCGTATCCTCTGGCGTTCTTCATCGCCGGCCGCTCGCGGCTGACCCGCGCCGTGCTTCTGGGGCTGGTCATCGTGCCCTTCTGCACGAACCTGGTGGTGCGCACGTTAGGCTGGAGAGTGCTCTTCGAACGGGCCGGCCTGTATCCCGGGCCCTTTGCCGTCTTCGTGGGGATGGTGACGAGCGAGCTGCCTTTCGCTCTCCTGCCCCTCTACGCGGTCGTCGAGCGGCTCGACTGGTCGCTGGTGGAGGCCGCCCAGGACCTCTATGCCTCGCGGAGCCGCGTCTTCCTCCACGCCATCCTGCCGCAGACGCTGCCCGGCCTGGCGGCGGCGATCATTCTGACCTTCATCCCAACGATGGGCGCGTTTGTGGTCCCAGGCCTCCTGGGTGGGGAGAAGTACTGGCTGGTCGGCAACCTCATTCAGCAGCAGTTCGGCGAGAGCCGCGACCTGCCCTTCGGCGCCGCCATCTGCCTCGCTCTCCTCCTCCTCACGCTGGCCGGCCTCTTCCTCGTCCGCCGAAAGGGAGCCGATGCTCTCGCTTGAACGGATTTGCGCATGACCCGCCGCCTTCACCCATTGCTCGCGGTGCTGGCCATCGTGGCCCTGGCGGCGCTCTACGCGCCGCTCGCGGCCGTGGCCTACCTATCGGTGAACGTTAACCGCCAGGGCTTCGCCTGGCGGGGCTTCACCCTGAACTGGTACGCCCGGCTGCTGGGTGACTCGGCGATTCTGGAGGCGGCGCTCAACACCCTCGTCCTCGCCGTCGTCTCCACCGCGGTCGCCACGGTGCTCGGCACGCTTCTGGCGATTGCGATGGCGCGGTTCCCCTGGCCGCGGGGCGTGCGCCGAGCGTTCGACCTCCTGGTCTACCTCCCCGTGGTCACGCCCGACATCTTGTTCGCCGCGGCGCTCGTCGTGGCCTTCCAGTTCCTGCGCGGCGTCTCGCCGGCCTTCAGACCCGGCCTGCTCAACATGGTCCTCGGCCACGTGTCGTTCCAGATAGCCTTCGTCGCCCTGGTGGTGGGAGGGCGGCTGGCCACGCTCGGGCGGAGCCTCGAGGAGGCGGCACGCGACCTCTACGCCACGCCGTGGTACCTCTTCCGCCGCGTCACCCTGCCGCTCCTCGCCCCCGGCATTGCGGCGGGGGCCATGCTCGCCTTCACCCTGTCGCTCGACGACTTCGTCATCAGCTTCTTCACGTACAGCGTGGAGTCCAGAACCTTGCCCATCCTCATCTATGCCTCGCTGCGGCAAGGTGTCAGCCCGGAGATTCACGCCTTGTCAACGCTCATCGTTCTTGCTACAGTGTGCCTGGTCGTCGCGCTCGAAGCCCTCACCCGGTTCCGAAAGGAGTGAGCCATGCGCTACGGAGCCGCTGCCGCGCTGTTGGCCGCCGCCGCGCTCCTCGGCTGCTCGCAGGCCGAGAAGCCGAAGGCACAGGTCATCGTCTATACGTACTCCGAGTACATTGACCCCGACCTGCCCAAGGAGTTCGAGAAGCAGACGGGCATCGGCGCCCGGATCGACGTCTACGAGAACACCGAGGAGATGATGTCGAAGCTCCAGCGCGGCGGCGCGAGCCAGTACGACGTCGTGGTCGTCAGCGACCACGCCGTGCCCGTGCTCGCCAAGCTCAAGCTCATCCAGCCGCTCGACCCCGCGAAGCTGCCGAACGCCGCAAACGTCAGCGAGCAGTTCAAGAGCGCCCCCTACGACTCCGGGTCGAAGTTCAGCCAGCCCTACCAGTGGGGCACGGTGGGCCTGATGTACCGCAAGGACAAGGCGGCGGACCTCGAGCCCTCCTGGGCCGCGCTCCTCGACCCCGCGAAGCAGCCCGGCCCCGTGGTGCTGATCGACTCGATGCGCGACATGCTCGGCGTCGCACTCAAGTCACTCGGCCACTCCGTGAACTCGCGTTCGACCGAGGAGCTGAAGGCCGCCGCGGCGCGCGTGCTGGACGCCAAGAGGAGCGCCAAGTGCCTCGGCTTCGCGCCCGGCGTGGGTGGAAAGAGCAAGGTGGCCGACGCCTCCGCCGTCGCCGCCATCGTCTACAGCGGCGACGCCGTCAAGGCCTGCGTGGAGGACGACAAGCTCGCCTACGTCATCCCAAAGGAAGGCTCGATCATCTGGACCGACGCCATGACCGTGCCCGCGCAGGCGCCCAATCCCGATGGCGCTCACAGGTTCATCAACTTCATCCTCGACCCCGAGGTGGGCGCGAAGCTCTCCGACTTCAACCGCTGCGGAACCCCGAACGCCGCCAGCCTCAAGCTCATCAGGAAAGAGGACCGCGACAACCCCGCCATCTACCCCCCCGCCGACACTCTGAAGAAGCTCGAATACATCGAGGACATCGGCGACGCGACGCGGCTGTATGATGAGATTTGGACCGCGGTGAAGGCCAGATGAACCTGGCCGGGATGCGCGTGCAAGGAGGGGATGACTGGATGGGTGGATGGGTGTCAGACAACCATCCATTCATCCACCCATCCATTCATCCCGTCTGACCGCGGCAGATGCCCTCTATCCCGAGCAAGCCCTCACGTAATCTGACCCTGGTAGATTCGCTCAATCAGCTCCATCGTCTTCACGGCATCGTCGAGACAGGTTTCGGGCTGGACGCCGCGGCGGATGCACGCGACGAAGTGGGCGTTCATGTCGTACTCGCCGTAGGCGCGGTACGTCTCCTTGCTCGCCGCCAGCTCGAAGGGGTCGAGGGTGCGGAGCGGCTCCTTCCTGTTGTCCGCAAAGACCCGCCCGCCCTCCTCGGGGTCGGCGAAGGCGGAGATGCCGGGGGCGTGGAGCTCGAAGGTGAAGAAGCGGCGGCCAGCCATCCAGTTGGTCATGAGCACGCCCGTGGCGCCGGAGTCGAAGCGGACGAGTGCGTAGTGGGCGGTGAAGTGCTCGGCGAGGAGGCGGCGGACGTCGCTCGCCACGGCCACGACGTTTCCCCCGCACAGGTAGCGGAGCGTGTCCACAGCGTGGATGGCGTCGCTCGTCAGGATGTCAATCGCCCCGCCGTAGTAGGGGCCGGCCCCCACCGAGTTCTTGTAGAATGATGCGACGGCGGAGTGGGTGGGGCCGCGTTCGTCGCAGAGCTTCTTGGCGGCGCGCAGCACGGGGCAGTAGCGCCGCTGAAAGGTCACGCCCGTGATGAGGCCCTTCTTGCGGGCGATGATGGCCAGTTGGCGGGTCTGCTCGGCGGTGAGGGCGGGCGGCTTTTCGATGATCAAGTGGCAGCCGAGGCTCATCACGCCGGCCGCCACGTCGTAGAGGTGGTGTGGCGGCATGATGGCGTAGACGGCGTCGGGGCGCTCCTTCTCGATCATCTCGCGGTAGCTGGCGTAGGTGGCCTTGACGCCGAAGGTCTCGGCGGCCCGCCGCAGCTTCTCGGCGTCGAGCTCCGCGATGGCGCATATCTCGGCGCCGGGGTTGTCGCGCACCGAGGGATAGTGCGACGTCGTGGCGCGGCTCCCCGCGCCGATGAACGCCACGCGCACCACACGCTCGGGGGCTGGCGGGGCAGGCTTCGCTCGCTTGGGCATGAGGGTGCCTCTCCAAGAAGGGGGAGAAAGCATCCAATCGATCGATTCGATCGAATCGATCGCTCCGCTTTCTATGGCCCCAACACCTCCACGATTTCAGGCGGCTTCTGGCCTGGGCGGACATAGCGCCTGTCAATCACCATCGCAAGGGCGAAGAGCAGTGCCAGCAGCCCGAAGCCGAGGGCCAGCGCCGCAGCGTCGCGCCCCAGCCCGAACGGCGGCCACTGCCACCCCACCGCCACCCCCACGATGAGGCCGAGCAGCGGAAGGACGAAGAGCAGGAACGAACTGAGCCACGGGCTGCCCGCCTCGATCTCCACCACGACGCGCGAGCCGACCGGGGGAGCCAGGCCGGTCTCGGCCTCAAGCTCGCGTTCCGGGCCGCCCAGCGCCGAGCAGGCGCAGCACCGTCCGCACTCGGCGCCCGGCCTCATGCGCACGCGCGCCACCCGCCCGCTCACGGCGACGACCACGCCCTCTTCGCGCACCATAGGTCTCCCAATAGGCGGCTCCCCGGATAGGAGCACACGATCGCAGTCCCAGAGGGACGGCAGTGGGTAGCCGGCGGCTTCAGCCGCCGGATCGAAGCGCACCCGCACGCCAGTCCCAAAGGGACGGCAGAACTCCGAGGCGAGTCGGTCCTGTCCCTCCTTCTGCCGTCCCTTCGGGACTTTGCTGGTTCCGGCGCCCGGGTCCGGCGGCTGAAGCCGCCGGCAACCCACTGCGCTCCCTTCGGGAGCAAGAGACCCGAGCCCCCGCAGGGGGCGGCAGAAGCCTTGTTCCGCACCGACCCTATGGTTTCAGCGGCTCCGCAAGCGCGTTGGCGAGTGCCTCGCCGAACGCCTTGGCGGCCTTGGGGCCGTCGGCGGTCACGACCCTGCCGTCACGCGCGACCGGGCCATCGGACCACTTTGCGCCGTGCTTCTCGAGGTCGTCCTTCTGGTCTGCCCAGGCGGTCGCGCGCCTGCCCTTGAGCAGGCCGGCCCGCGCCAGGATGGAGGGGGCGATGCAGATTGCGCCGAGGACCTTGCCGCCGGCCGCCGCCTCCTTGGCTAAGCCGTGGGCCGCCGGGTCGTCGAAGTAGACGCTCGCCCCCACGCCCCCGACGAAGACCACGGCGTCGAAGGCGGCGGCCCTCACCTCCTTCAGGAGCGCCTGGGGCTTCGCCTTCGCGCCCAGCATGCCCACCGCCTCGTCGAGCGACGAGCAGGCGACCGTCACCTCGCAGCCCTTCTCCCGCAGGACCGCCAGGGGCTCCTGGAGCTCCTCGTCGCGGAAGTCCTTCGGGGCGATAACCAGGACCGCCTTCTTCCCGTCCAGCGGCTTCGCGGTCTCTGGCTTGCCGCCCTGCTCAGCGCAGCCGAGCAGAATCGCGAGCGTAGCCACCAACACCCCTACCACGCTTCGCATGGCGCTTCTCCTGCCTCCCTCTTTCAGCCTAACCCTTCCGGCACCTTGGGTCAAGTCCCGCCCCTGAAAGAACCGGGAGAGTATGGAGTGCGGCATCGGAGATGCCGCCTGGCGTCCCAGCGGAGCGGTCGAAGAGGGAGATCGCTCGGCTCCGGGGCCGGCCTTCGAGATGTGGGCAAAGATCAGGGCTTCGCCCCTTCGGCTCCGCTCAGGGCAGGCTCTGGGCTATCCCATGATACCCTTGCGGGGCTACAGACAGCGGAATGCAGAAACCAGGGGCGTGTCAGCGGCGAGAGGGCTTGACAAGCGCGGGATTCGGGCTAAACTGCCGAGTGCTGCGGGAGAGACACGCGGGTCGCGTGTCTCCACGATCCGAGTACCAGAATCCAGAAAGGAATGGAGCGTGCCGGGGGAAGTGATCCTCATCTTCGGCGTCATCATCGCTATTGTGATTCTCATCGCGGTGCTCGGCTGGCTGCGGGAGAAGAGGCGGCGCGAGGCGTTCCAGGCCATCGCCGCCCGCCTGGGGCTGGCGTTCGCCCCAGGCCGCGACCACGGCCTGGCCGCCCACTACCAGTTCCTCGACGCCCTCCGCCAGGGCTCCAACCGCTACGCCTTCAACGTCATGCACGGCCAATACCAGGGCTACCCCGTGGTGGCCTTCGACTACCACTACGAGACCCACTCCACCAACTCCAAGGGCCAGCGCCAGACCCACCACCACTACTTCAGCTTCTTCGTCCTCGAGCAGGCCCGCGACTTCCCCGAACTCCGCATCTACCCCGAGGGCCTCTGGCAGAAGCTCGGCCAGATGCTCGGATTCGACGACATTGATTTCGAGTCCCTTGAGTTCTCCCGCGCCTTCTGCGTCCGCTCGAAGGACCGCAAGTTTGCCTACGACGTCTGCCACACGCGCATGATGGAGTACCTGCTCGCCCACCGCGACCTCTCGGTTGAGATCGAGCACACCGCTGTGGCCCTCTCCTTCAGCCGCCGTCTCAAGCCCGAAGAGCTCCCCGAGCGCCTCGACCAGCTCGTCCAGATCGTCAACCTCTTCCCCGAGTACCTGTATCAGGGGTGATGCCGGATGGCGATGGCCTCTGCCGCCTCTCCCCCCGGGAGCTCATCGTTGCCCACATCTCGTGGCCTGTGCCAGGATCGCGGCGGTCTTCCTCTCTGACCGCTCCGCTGGGAACCAAAGCGGCATCTCCGATGCCGCACTCCATATTCCTGCCGTTGCATAGGGGAGCGGACTATGGAGTGCGGCGACGAAGTCACCGCTTTGCGTGGCAGCGGAGCGGGGAAACCGGCAGACCGCTGCGAGATGTGGGCAAAGACTAGGCTCTGTACGACAATAGGCCGGAGCGGGTAGCGCCAGCGTCTCGCTGGCCGCCCGAGGCCGCCGGGACGGCGGCGCTACGAATTGCCGTACAGAGCCTAGCCCCGGGAGAGGGAAAAAAGCAAGCGCAGCAGGTGAGCAGAGGCTGTCGGCGTAACAAGGAGCCGCGCTCGGATGGACTTCTGGTGCCTCCTACTCGCCATCGCGATCATGGCCTACATTGTCGCCTACACACTGCTGAGGGACTGGGTGCGTGCGCGCGAGCTGCGCAAGCTGGCGAAGGAGCTGGGCCTGAGCTACGGGGGCCGCGACTGGACTACGGCGCGGCTGGCCAGCAAGTCGCCATTCGTCCGGGCCAGAGCGTCGTGGTACTATGACATGGTCTCCGGCAACTACCAGGGGCATCACGTCTGGGTGCTCGACCATCGCGAGGGGTTCTTCACCGCTGGACCAGCTAGAGAGCGAGCCCACGACACCTGTCTCGTGCTGGAGCACGAGGGCAGCTTCCCAGAGCTGTCGATCCGACCGAGGAAGCGCGAGCTGGTCATTGACGTGATGATGCCACGCCTCGAGGAGGTGGAGTTCGAGTCGGCGGAGTTCTCTCGGTCCTTCAGGGTTGCCACGGCGAATCGCAAGTTCGCCTATGATGTCTGCCACCCCCGCATGATGGAATGTCTGCTCGGGCATCGTGATCTCTCGGTCGAGTTCAAGGGGAACAGCATAGCGATGGTGTTTCAGAGGCATCTCGGGGCGAGAGACATCCCGCCGCGCTTGAACCAACTGGTGGAAATCCGCAAGCTCTTGCCGCACTACCTGTTCGGCGGTCCTTCGGCGGGGCAAGGCTGACGGCCCCACTTGGCTTGTCCGAGTGGGGCGATGGCTGGGAGCGAGATGTCGCGCCGGCCCGGTCCGCCCCCCGCTCGGCGGGCGGGGGGCCGGGGCAGGAAGGTTGCGGAGTTGTTCAACTCCGCAATCCACTTTCTGGGGCGCAGCGCCCCTATTGACCTCTGCACAAGTAATGATAGGACCTGAGGAGGTCATTCCGAGCGGAGCGCAGCGAAGTCGAGGAATCTCTCTTGTCCGGCGGCACAGGAGAGATGCCTCGACCTCGCTCGGCATGACAGACCTTATCATTCCCTGTGCAGAGGTCAGTAATGCCATCCGCCGGAGCTCGGCTTCCCATGCGGCGGGCCGGCGCGTTCGCGTGCTCTTGAGCGGCCGCTATCGGAGCAGGACGAAGCAGGGCGTCTCGCGCTCGAGGGGGATGGCCACGCTTCCGTGCGCGGGCGCGAGGGACTCTCGGCCGCCCATCAGGTCAAGGAGCGTCACGGGCTCGGCTGCGGGCAGGGCGGCCTTCGCGGCGGCGCCGATGCCCCACAGGGCGATGATGGCTCCCTTGCCCTCCGGGCCGGCGAAGCGGTAGGCGACGATGTTCGGCCCGAGGTCGAGTGGCTTCTCGACCCGCTTGCCCTTGAGCACCTGGGCGACGGTGGCGAAGGCGCGGTAGGCCGGCTTGGGGGTGAAGTCGCGCGTGACAATGCCCATGTTGTGCTCGAAGTTGAACGGGTCGGCGCCGTCGTTGCGGAAGTCGTACCAGGAGATGTTGGGGGCGGCGCCCGATGCGACGGCGTCTATGTAGGACCGGGCGATGAGCTTGGCCTGGTCGCGCTGGGAGTTCACGGCGAAGTCCTGGCCGATGGCGTTGTGGGGGACGTGGGTCGCCCAGCCCATCTCGGTGATCCAGACGGGGCGCTTGACGAGTTCGGCGGTGCGCTGGAGGTCGGCGATGAAGGCACCGTCGTCCAGCTTCGCGCGATAGGGGTGGATGGTGAGGATGTCGAACGGGGCGCCAAGCTCCATCGTCCGCTTGATGAAGTTGGCGTCTATGCCCGCGGTGGAGCAGCCGAGGACGAGCGCGTTGGGGTTCGCCTTCTTGATCGCGTCGTGGGCCTTCTTGAGGAGCTCGGCGTACATGTCCCGCGGGCCTTGCCAGAAGAAGATATTCGGCTCGTTCCACACCTCCCAGTGCTGGATTGTGTCGCGGTATCGTTCGGCGGCGGCGGCGGCATAGCGGCAGTAGTCCTCGATCCCCTCGGGCGTGTAGGGCTTGGTCCAGGTTGACCAGTAGCTGAGGAGGCCGTAGACGCTGATGCCGTGGCGGCGGGCCGCGGCGACCATTGCGTCGTAGAACGACCAGTCGAGCTTCCCCTTCTGCGGCTCGATGCGCGCCCAGTGGAACTCCTCGCGGCTCCACTTGACGCCTGCGTCCTGCGCCATTTGGGCGGCCCGCTCCATCTCCTTCAGGCTTGCAGGATCGCTGCTGTAGCGGTAGAGGTAGAGGCCCATGCCGAAGGGCGAGGCGGGGTCCAGCTCCACGCTGCCGTGGGGATCGATGGGCGCCACGTGATACGCCTGCGCCGGGGGCACAAGCTGGCCGGGGGCGTCGAGGGTGAACTCGGCCTCAAGAAAGCGGCGCTCGCCGCCCGGCGCCGGCACGCTCACCTCGAGCAGCTCGCCGTTGGCGGGGAGCGTGATCTTCTTCGTGCCTTGCGCGAGGGCCTTGCCGGCCCAGTCGCGGACGACGTGGCTCAGCGTGGCCCTGGCCGGCTCGGGCGACAGGCTGCGGGCTCTTGCGACGAAGGCCGAACCTCTCTTCTCGGCCATGAGGACGCACGAGCGGTTCGGCTCGCACGCCGTCCTCACGCGAATCTCGACCAGCTCCAGCTCCACGATGTCCTTCTTCTCCGCCGCGTCGAAGGTGATGCCGCCGATGCGGAGCGGGCCGTGGAGCTTGCCGTCGTTCTCCCCGCCGAACCATCGCCAGCCCTCGCCGGGCGGGGCGGGGACGGCGAGCTCGCTCTCCGCTTCTCCCGCGAACTCGCCAATGGTCTTCTCGAAGCTCATGAAGTGCGTGGGGAGGCGGAGCCGCACGGGGTGGCCTGGCGCTTTGCCGCGCACGCGGATGCGAAGCTCCTGGGGCAGGCCGAGGAGCGACGTGTCGGGCGGCCAGACGACGATGTTCGAGGCGCCCTGCGAGAAGTCGAGGCGCAGCCTCCGCCCGTCGAGCCGCGTCGTGCCGCCCGGACCGGCGGCGTGGCAGCGCCAGCCCTCGTCGGGAGCGAATCGCGCCACCACGATGTCGGACGTGACCATGCCTGCTCCTTTCCCCGGCTTGCCCTCGATGAGGCGGATGTCGTCGAGCCACAGCTCGCCCTGGGGCGCAGCCGTGTTGTCCACGAGGAAGGCGACCTGTTTCGGCGGGCCGTGGACCACCCCGTCGTTCGCCCCGCCCCAGTGGCCCGTCCAGCCCGACATTGCGATGAATGCCTCGGCCCATTCGCCCTCGCGCGCCTGGAAGGGCCGCTGAAGGGTCTGGCCCGTCTGGTCGGTGTAGCGAAAGGTCAGGCGATTTCCGCGCGCCTGCTTGACGGCGAGGCGGACGGCAGCGATGTCGGGCGCCTTGTCGAGGCGCAGGATGGCGGCCACGTAGCTCCCGCCGCCCGTGAAGTCGAAGGCGAGGCGTCCGCCCCAGCGTCCGCCTCGTGCCGCCTCGCGTGCCCGCTCGAAGCGCCCGCGCGCCCCTGGGAACTCCGCCCCATTGGAGAACGCCCAGCGCCCCTCGGCCCACGTCGCGTCGAAGTCCTCGGCCTGCATCGCCAGCTCCGCTGGCCCCAAGCTGGCGCACCCCGCCACGAGGCAGACGGCCAGACCCACCCACGGCTTGTCCATGCTCCATCTCCTCGCACCAGTGGCCCGCGCTCGCCCCCACCATACCTGGCGAAGCTCAGGCCGTCAAGCCACTCTCCTCCCTGAGCTTGGCCCCCAGGCCATGCCCACTTGACCGGACCGCGTGGGTGAAGGTATAATAGGGGAAACGGAGGCGGGGTGGGCCACGAGGCGGGCAAGGTCTGAGGGTCCTCAAGTGGGAAGAAAGTCGGCAGAGGGACTGTCGTTCGAGGAGCTCCAGCGCGAGCTGCGCTCGTATCTCGCCGAGGTAGCGGGCGACGCGGAGGTCACAAAGACGATCAGGGAGCTCCAGTCGGCCCAGGCGCGGGTCCAGAAGACCAGCACGCCGGAGTCCGCCGGCCTGAGCGCTCCTGCGACCCATCCGCCTAGCGACACGCTTATCAAGCCGCCGAAGGACGACTTCAAGCGGGCGCAGACGGTGGTGAACAAGCTGCTGCCGTCCGAGGCGCCCAAGCTGCCGGGCCTGGACATCGCGCTCTACAACCGCTCGTGCCACGAGGTGGGGGGCGACTACTTCGACTTCATCAGCCTGGCGCAGGACCGGGTGGCGCTTGCGATAGCGGACGTGGCCGGCAAGGGCTTCTCGGCTGCCATTGTGGCCGCCATGCTCCGCGAGGTGCTCCACATCATGGCCGCCAGGGAGCCCACCGCCGTCAAGGCCGTGGCCACGACCAATCGCCTCCTCAAGCCCGACATGCCGCCCGGCATGTTCGTCACCATGCTCTACGCCGTCATCAGCCCCGCCGGGCGCGAGATGACGCTGGTGAACGCCGGGCACTGCCCGCCGATCATCTGGCGCCCGCGGCTCACCGGCGCGCGCGTGCTCGACCTCCGAGGCCCGGCCATCGGCCTCATGGAGCCCGACAAGTTCGAGGCGGGCATCCAGCAGAAGACCCTGCCCCTCGAGCCAGGGGATTGCCTCTGCTTCTTCACCGACGGCGTGTCCGAGGCGAAGGACCTCCTCGGCGAGGAGTTCGGCGGCCAGCGCCTGGCCCAGGCCCTCCGTGACCACGCCTCCGAGCCCGCCCAGAAGATCGTTGACGCCATCCGAGCAGCCGTTGACGACCACACCAAGGGCGCCCCGCAGCACGACGACATCACCCTCATCGTCGTCCGCGCGCTCCCCGACAACGGGGCCATTCAGCCGAAGGCAGGGTGAGCCCGCGCGCAGCGCCCGGAACCGCATCGGGCGCGGGGCCCATTCCCATAACCCATTGGCCGCCACAATGTTATGAATCGAGCGGCGGCCCTCAGCCCATCCTTGCCCGCGCGACGCCCATTGTGTGTCAATGCCTGCTCTTTCCGCACCTGATACACAATGGCGCGCAGGCCCAAAACCGCCCCCGGACGCCCTTCCACCCATTGTGTGTCAATCCCCCCTCTCCCAGGGTTGACACACAATGGGAGAACCCCGCGCCATGCCTGCCCTCGGGCCGGCGGCGTGAGCGGACGCCGCCCCCCCTGGTGAACGCTCCGCGCCATCCGCCCAATCCGTAATCTGGAATCTGGGATCTGGGATGTGGAATCCCGCCGCCGCCCTGCGGCAGGGGGGTCAGAGGTGCTTCTTCATCTGCTCGAAGAGGCGCATCGAGAGCGGATGGTCGCCCCAGAAGCCCACGCGGATGCGCACCTGGGTCTCCTTCTCCCCCAGCGCCTTCGTCTCCACCACCACGCGGCGCCCGTCGGGCATCGTGGCATCCACCATGCCTGACTTTGCGGCCTTGAGCGAGTCATCCTCCAGCGTCGCCTTGAGGTCGCCCAGGGCGGACTTCGCCGCCCTGTGCACCCGCTCGATCGGCTCGGGGATATTGCCGCGCAGCCAGCCGCTCTGCCACACGAGCGCCCCGGCGCCCACCGCGGCCCCGGCCCCGAAGAGCGCCGCAGGGCAGCCCGCCGTCGCAAACGGAAGGGCCAGAGCAGCCACTAGCCCGAGAGTCGCGCGCAGCTTCATGTCTCGATGCCTCCTGGCGGCCGGGGATGCCGCCGACACCATATTGTACACGACTGGCACGATAACTCAAGCGGGAACTGAAAATAATCCCATCTTCAACATGGGCGCCCCCGACTTCCACTGGACCGGCAACGAGAGCGGCGTCGCCCGCCTCCACAATCGGAGCGCCGTGGACGTGCCGCAGGTGCCCGTGATGATTGCGGAGTTGAACAACTCCGCAATCCATCGCTGGCTCCCCGCCGAGTGCGCCTGCATGATGCGCTTGCGCAACTGGTTCTACGAGGAGGCCGCAACATCGCCCACAGAGCCATCGTCCGCGTCCCCCTCGCCGCCGCGCCTTGCACCCGCCCCGCCGGCGCCGGCAACGCAGCCCACGGGGATTCTCGGACAGGCGCCTAGATCACCGAATCCGACCGGCCTGCCACCCTCCGCGCCGTCGAACTGCACAACTCCACCGGCCTCGCGCACCAGCACTGAGGCTGGCGAGGTCCCGTCCATCGCTTGTGCGGGCGTGGGGCGTTGTGGAGTGCGGTGACCTGTCACCGCTTTGGTTCCCAGCAAACCGGGCGAACAGCAGAAGGCCCCGTGGCGTTCTCCGTGGCCCCGCCGCAGGCGAGAGCGCGGGCGCCGTTGCGGGCCGGGGGCGGCCCGCCTACAATGGGTAAGTGGGCAGCGCTGTGAGGAAGGCGCCAACATGGTGTCAGCGGTCCGCTTTCGCGTTCTGGGCATCCTGACTTTCGCGGGCATCACGCTCCTGGCAGCCAAGGGCCTGCCGGCCGAGGCCGACATCGTGCGGCCCGAAGCGAAGCTGGCGACCGACCCCATGCCCCACAAGGGTGATGCGGCCGATGACCCCGCCGTCTGGCTCCACCCGACCGACCCCGCGAGGAGCCTGATCCTCGGAACCAATAAGCAGGGCGCCCTGCACGTCTACGGCATGGACGGCAAGGAACGCCAGCGCGTCTCGGACGGCTGCCGCCCGAACAACGTGGATGTGCTCTATGGCTTCAGGCTGGGCGACCGAACCGTGGACCTCGCTGTGGCGTCCACGCGAGCGCCAAAGTCCACGGGCGTGAAGGTCTGGCGGATAGACCCCGAGACCTGCACGCTGGCTGATGCGACGGCCGGCGGCACGCTCCGCGTGTTTGGCGGCGGGACGCCCTACGGCGTCTGCACCTACCGCAGCGCGAAGACGGGCAAGGCATACTTCTTCGCCGTGGACAAGGCGGGCCGCATCGAGCAGCACGAGCTTCACGACGCCGGCTCCGGCACGGCCAGGTCGGTCAAGGTCCGCGACCTCAAGCTCTCATCGGTCCTCGAGGGCTGCGTGGCCGACGACGAGCTGGGCTTCCTCTACGTGGGCGAGGAGGCCGTGGGCATCTGGAAGTTCGCCGCCGAGCCCGACGGCGGCGACCGCCCGACCCGCGTGGCCAAAGTCGGCGAGCACGGCCTCACCCGCGACGTCGAGGGCCTGGCCCTCTACTGCGCCGCGGGCGGAAAGGGCTACCTCATCGCCTCAAGCCAGGGCAGCGACACCTTCATCGTCTACACCCGCGAGGGCGACAACCGCTACGTCCTCACCATTGACCCGAAGGAGGGGCGGATTGACGACGTGAGCGACACTGACGGCATCGCCGTGACCAACCGCCCCACGACCGCCCAGTTCCCCGCCGGCTTCCTCATCGTGCAGGACGGACGCCACAGGGACGGGAACCAGAACTTCAAGCTCTACGACTGGCGCGACATCGCCGGCTCCCGCCTGCTGGTTGACACGGAGTGGAGCCCGCGAGGGCGATAGGCTCATCTCGGCGCTGGCGGCGGCTTGATTGTCAGGCCCGACGCGCTGTGGTATAATCCCCATAGAAAGGACGGGCGGGGCAGTGAAACCAATCCGGTGCCACGCCGCGAACAGGAGGATGAGGCAACATGGGCTTGACTAGAAAGAAGATCGTCTCGCCTCCGCCTCCGGAGAGCGCCTCCGACAAGGCCAAGGCCGCCTATTACGAGCAGCAGGATCCGGTGGACCTTCTTGACGCGGGCTACCTCGAAGAGGACGGCATCTTCGAGGGTGACAAGCGCATCGTGGACCTCCGGCCGGAGCGCGGCCTCGTTGCCATCCCCGTGGACGAACGGGTGGCGCGCAGGCTCTGCCGCGTAGCCCGCCGTTCCGGTTGCACCCCCTCCGACCTCGCCACCCGCTGGCTTGCCGAGTCCCTTGGATCCAAACCGCAGCCCTAACCGAGAGCGCGCGCAAGGCCATCATGGACAACTGGTATCCCGCCCGACGCCGCGCCCCACTGGCCTACACTGCGGGATTGGAGTGAGCAATGATCCTCCACGTCGTCGAAGCACGCTACGAGCACGATTACGTCGTGAGGGTGAAGTTCAACGATGGCGCCGAGGGCCTTGTGGACCTCGCCGACGAGCTCTACGGCGAGATGTTCGAGCCGCTCCGAGACCCTGCCCGATTCAGGGCCTTCCGCGTGGACCCCGAGCTGGAGACCATCGTGTGGGACAACGGTGCGGACCTTGCCCCCGAGTTTCTCCACGAGCGACTGATGGTGCCCGCCGAGGCTGCCGGCGTCGCGGACGAGCCGTAGCGCTGCGGCCCGCGAGTGGAGGAGGCGGTTCATGATCGATAGGGGGAAGCCGAGCGGTGCGTGGCGGCGCTGGATGGACGCGCGCATTGCAGCCATCGAGAGTGTTCTGGGCAAGAGAGACGAATGCGTAGGGCACGCTGTCATTCCTTTCGCCTTTGGTCCCGAGATTGGTGGGGGAGCGGACGTCCTTCACTTTCGGCACCATGTTGATGGGGTGGTCTCGGTCACTTGCGACCTGATCGGGTGCGAACAGCTTGGCTGCCGCCCTCAGATACCCAACGCCCAAGGCAACTACGAACTGATGATCTGCCACCGCGGCGATGACGAGTGCGGGCCGAACATCATCTCGCGGTTGGCCAACTATACCCTTGACGCTGCCCTGAATCCCGGGGAGACGATGGACATTGGCCCTGCTGCTCCCGACGGTTCAACGATCACGGCTTTTCTGTTCCTCGACTACGCGCGTTTCCGGGTGCGAGGGCGGGATGCCGGGCTCCTCCTATGCCTCGGGATCACTGCGAAGGAACTCGACGAGTGTCAAGCCGGCAAGCGGCGCCGACTGTTGATTGCCCTGAAGGACAAGGGCATCTACCCATTTACAGATTGGTCCAGGCAAGCCGCCCTGTGAACGGGCATGCACGCCTTCCGATAGGGGGCCACTCCCTCCTGACGGCAGTGGACCTATCGGGGGGGACGGCCAGGTTGCGGGCCGGGGAGGGCCCGCCTACAATAGTGGCCTCGGTGCTTTGTGCCTGTATGCGGGGCGTGCCTGCCCGGCGAACTCGTCGGAGAGAAAGGAGGGAGCCATGGAGACCCAGTGCGAGGCTGCTGAGCTTCCTGTGGTTCGAGAGGTGGATGTCCTCGTCGTCGGCGGGGGGCCGGCGGGGGTGGGGGCGGCGATTGCGGTCGCAAGGGAGGGGGCGAGGACGCTCGTGGTTGAGCAGTTCAACTGCCTCGGATGGTGCAGTGCATGGGCACGGGCGAGGCGGCGGCCACGGCGGCGGCGCTCTCCCTCCAGGAGGGCGTGACCCCGCGGCAGCTCGACGTGGCCAAGCTCCAATCGGCCCTCCGCAGGAATGGCGGCATCATGAGCGAAGACGACATTGCGCGGGCCAATCCCTGAGTTACGCCTGGGGCGACGATGGGTTGACATGCCGCTCAGGGCCGGTATCATGTGCATGTGGCCGTCTTGCGGGAAAGGAGAGCAACCATGGCTCAGTTGGTGATTCGGGGCATTGATGAGGAGATGATCAAGCGACTCAGGAAGCAGGCCGAGTACAACGGACGTACCCTCCAGTCCGAGATCAAGATGATCCTCCAACAGGCCACCCGCGTGGACGTGGAAGACGCCCTGGAGCTCGCGGACAGGATTCGGGCCCGCTTCGGCAACCGCAAGTTCGACGATAGTGCGGAGCTGATCCGGGAGGACCGCGAGCGATGAGCCTGTACGTCGTGGACTCGAGCGTTGCCTTGAAGTGGTACTTCAATGAGGAGCACACGGAAGCGGCCAGGCGAGTGCTCCGGCCCGAACATGAACGCCTCGCGCCTGAGCTGTTGCTCCTTGAGTTCGACGCAGCGCTCTGCAAGAGGGTTCGTCGCGGGCTGCTCACGGAAGCGGACGCCGACGACATCCGTGCGGCCTTGCGGCGCTCGCGCCTTCTCCTCTACCCTCAATCACTCCTGCTGAATGCAGCGTATGAGATAGCAAAGGAGGTCCGGCGAAGCCCCTATGATTGCCTTTATCTTGCGCTGGCGGACCTTCTTGGTGAGCGCATGGTCACCGCAGACCGCCGCTTCTACGAGGCCATACTCGCCACCCCTTTCCGCGAGTGCGTGGTGTGGGTGGAAGACGTGCCGTAGGCCTCCCAGTCCTTGGCTCATCTCGTTAAGGAGACCCACTATGGCGCAGATAGTGATCCGGGGTATTGATGACGAGATCGTCAGTCGACTCAGGAGGCGTGCGCAACGGAATGGGCGCTCGTTCCAGTCTGAGGTCAAAGCGATCCTTGAGCGTGCGGCTCGCGTTGACCTGGAGGCTGCTCGTGAGCTGGCCGACAAGATTCGGGCCAGCTTCGGGGGCAGGAAGTTCGACGACAGCGCGGAGATCATCCGCGAGGAACGCGAACGATGACCAAGTGGTCGCTCTTACCTCGTTCCCACGCTCTGCGTGGGAACGCAGGGTCTCGGACGCTCTGCGTCCGAGGCGTTGGGTTGTGGGCATCATCACTGGGAACGACGCGGAGCGTCGCCCACTGCGTTCCCACGCAGAGCGTGGGAACGAGGCTGGAGGCGGAGGAACAGATGAGCAGATGGTGGGTTTACTTGGCGCTGTGCGGGCTCGTGGCCCTTCAGGGCTGTGCGGGCCTGGGGCGGCAGAGGCGGCACGTGCTGCTGATGGCGGTCAACGGCCAGCCGCAAGCGGCTATCGTGATCGCCAGGGACGCCACGAAGGCCGCCAAGCTCGCGGCGCTGGAGCTCCAACACCACGTGAAGCGAATCAGCGACGCCGTGCTGCCCGTCGTGCCCGACGATGCGCCGGTGGACCCCGGCACCGACCGCATCCTCGTTGGCGAGAGCGCCGCCACCGCCGCGCTCGGCCTCAAGGGCGACGACCTCCGCCCCCAGGAATACGTCATCCGCTTCCTGCCACGAACCCTGGTGCTCATGGGCCGCGACAAGCCCGAACGCGGCACAGTGAAGTACGACGAGGACGACCCGCTCCGCTTCCAGTCCTGGCCCGACCTCTTCGACGAGCAGGGCACCCTCTACGCGGTCTACGACTTCCTCGAGCGGCACTGCGACGTGCGCTGGTTCGCGCCCCACGAGCTCGGGACGGTTTGCCCGCGCACGACTTCGCTGGCGGCACTGGGGCGCGACGCGCGGCGCTCGCCCGGCTTCGCCTGCCGCGACATCGGCCCGCCGATGGCCCTGAGCGAGACCTACGACAAGGCGAGCCGTCTCTGGCCCGCGGCCTCCCCGAAGCACGCCGAGCTCGACGCCCTGGCCTATCCGAGCCTGAAGAAGCGCTTCCCCGACCCCGCGCAGTTCGCCAACGCGCGCCGCGGCGCGGTCCGCCTCTTCCTCCACCGCATGCGCCTCGGCGGCGAAAGGCCTCAGGCCGACGACGTCCGCGACGGCATCAACGTCCGCAACACATACGACCGAGCGGGCCAGGAGAGCGACATCAGATTGCTCAGGTCGTGGCTCGCGCAGGAGAAGGGCCGGCCGGTCTACGTGCGGCTTCACTACGCTCTGCCGCAGGAGGCGGCGGGCGGCCAGGGACACTCCTTCCCCGCCTTCTTCGCCCACGGCATCGCCAGTTGGCTCAGGCTCCTCCATCGCTTCGGCGTGCGGGGCGTCGTGCTGAACGGACTGGGCCAGGAGGTCGAGAACTACGTGACCTTCAAGCTCCTCGACGACCCCGGCCGCAGCGTGGATGACATCCTGAGCGACTATTTCAGGGTCTACTATGGCTCCGCCGCCGAGCCGATGAAGCAGCTCTACCTGGCAATCGAGGAGACCTGCTCGAATCCCGCGAACTACCCCGAGGGCTTGGGCACGGAGGAGCGCATGGCCCGCTTCGCCGAGCTGATGGAGGCCGCGAAGGAGGCGGCCGTCACCCCCGCCGAGAAACAACGGGTCGCAATCTTCGAGAAGGGGGTGTGGGAGTACATGCGCGAGGGGCGCGCGAAGCACTTCTGACGAAGTGCTTGTCCTGTCCTAATCGTCGTCGTTGTCGTCGTCGTCCTCGTCGTCGAGTCTCCAGGGCGGTGGAGCCAGAGGTCTCGACGACGACGACGAGGACGACGACGAGCACGAGAATGCAATGTCAGCCCCCACGGACCAGCTCGCCCACGCCACCAGCCTGCTTCGGGAGCGGTTCGGCCACGCGGCGTTCCGGCCGGGCCAGGAGGAGGCGCTCCGCTCCGTGCTCGCCGGGCGGAGCCTGCTGGCCGTGATGCCCACGGGGAGCGGCAAGTCGCTCCTCTACCAGTTGCCGGCCCTCCTGGGCGACGGCCTGACGGTGGTCATCTCGCCCCTCATCGCCCTGATGAAGGACCAGGTGGACGAGCTCTCGCGCCGCCGCATCCCGGCCACGTTCGTGAACTCCAGCCTCAGCGTGGAGGAGCAGCGGAACCGCCTGGCCCGCTGCATCCGCGGGGAGTACAGGCTCCTCTACGTTGCGCCCGAGCGGATGCGGAACACGGCCTTCTGCGAGATGCTGCGGCGGGTCAAGGTGGCGCGGATGGCGGTGGACGAGGCACACTGCATCTCGGAGTGGGGCCACGACTTCCGGCCAGACTACCGCCGCCTGAAGGACTTCCGCCAGGTGATGGGCGGCCCCCGCGTCACCGCACTCACCGCCACCGCCACCCCACGGGTCCAGCGCGACATCGTGGAGTCCCTCGGCCTCAAGCCCGACGAGGTGGACACCCACGTCCACGGCTTCGACCGCCCAAACCTCACGCTCAGTGTGGTCAACGCCAACGACGAGGACTCGAAGGACGAGTTCCTCCACGGCTTCCTCAAGGAGGAGCGTGGCGCGGGGATCATCTACGTGGGCACCCGCAAGATGGCCGATGGCCTCGCCGCCAAGCTGAAGGAGGTGGAGCCGACGGCTCGCGCCTACCACGCCGGCCAGGAGAGCGACGAACGCACCTCCGCCCAGGAAGCCTTCATCGGCGGAACGGCGCGCGTCATCGTCGCAACCATCGCCTTCGGCATGGGCATCGACAAGCCCGACGTCCGCTTCGTCATCCACTACCAGTACCCCGCCTCCGTGGAGGGCTACTACCAGGAGATCGGCCGCGCGGGACGCGATGGCCTCCCCGCCCGCTGCACCCTCCTCTACTCGCCCGGCGACCGCATGCTCCGCGAGTTCTTCATTGACATCAACTACCCTGCCCGCGAGCAAGTGGAGATGGTCTACGACGTGCTGTGGGAGATCGAGGACAACCCGGTCCTGATGACGTATCGCCAGATAGCCGAGGAGTGCGGCGAGGGGATCAAGGAGGGCCACGTCGGCTCCGCCGTCCGCCTGCTCGATGGCGCAGGGATGACGCGCGCGCTCACGGGCGAGCACACGGCGCTCGTCCGCATCTTCCGCCCCGCGGCGGAAATTCTCGAGTCCCTTCGCGGCCCATCCCAGCGCCGGGTCCTCGAAGCGCTCTCAGTCGTCGCCGACCTCGAGACGCCCGGCGACTACGACGTAGACCTGAGCCAAATCGCTTCGGCCGCGCGGCTCTCGCCCGAGCAGGTGCGTCGGGCGCTCACGAGCTTGGACGAAGACGGCCACCTCCACTACGAGCCGCCCTTCCGCGGCCGCGGCGTCGAGAAGCTCGTCGAGCCGCCCCCGCCATTCCACAAGGTGCCCATTGACTGGAAGCGCCAGGAAATGTTGCGGCGCATCGAGGAGGAGAAGCTGGCGGCGATGGAGGACTACATCCACAGCTCGAAGTGCCGCCGACGCTTCATCGTGGAGTACTTTGGCGAGAAGACCGGCCTGCGCTGCGGCGAGTGCGACCGCTGCGCGGCCGCGCAGCCCCGCGAGCAGCGGCCAGGCGGTATCCTCGGCCAGGAGCCGCAGGTCGCCAGAGTCGTCCTCGCCTGCGTGAGCGGCCTCCGCTTCCCCCTGGGCGCGCACCGCGTCGCGCAGGTGGTCACTGGCTCCGGCGCGAAGGAAATCCTCGAATGGGGCCTCACCGCCAACCCAGCGTACGGCCTCGTGCGCGCGAAGGCCGACGAGGTGAAGCGGGCCATTGACCAGTTGCTCACGGAGGGCTACCTGATGCGCGAAGGAGGTGACTATCCCACCCTGGCCCTCACGCCGGCCGGCGAAGAGGAGGCGGGGCGGCTGGACCTCTCGGCCCTCGCCGCCCGCCCGCTGAGGGCGGCGCCGGCCGCCGCGCCCAGCGACGACGCGGCGGTCCGCCGCGCCGCCCTCCAGTGCGTGGCGGGCATGGGGACACGAATCGGCATCGGGAAGGTTGCCGAGGCCATCACCGGCTCGCGCGCCGAATGGGTCCACCGCCTCGGCGCAGACCAACTGGCTGCCTACGCCTCCGTGAATATCAAGCGGGCCGACGCCGAGGCCGTCATCCGCACCATGGTCGAGGAGCGCCTCCTCAAGCTCGATGACCGCTCCGGCTACCCGGTTCTCCAACTCACACCCGCCGGCACGCGCGCAATGGAGCGCCTCGAGGCAGCCCAGTTCGAAGAGATGGGCGGCGACGGAGAGCCAGAAGAGCCTTGCTCCGACCTGTTGGACGACGCCGTGATGTCCGACCCCGGCTCCGAGATGGAAGAGGTGAGACTCAGGCTCGACTGGCTGCTGGACAGGGTCCTGATATGCCCGGCGACCGAGGCCAAGGAAATCGTGGGGCACTTGAGGCTCTTCCATCCTGGGGAGGTCGCGGCTGAGCTAGCGAGGCGGTACGACAGGGAGAAGGGCGTCCGCGAGCGTTCGCGCGCCGTGTGGGCCGCCGGGGAGCTGTGCCGCGAGCATGGCCTCGGCTTCCTGATCCGCTGCCTTCGGAGCGAGGACCCGAGCATCCGGCGCCTCGCGGGAGTGGCCTTGGGCAAGGCGGCGGCTGGCGCATCCGCTGCCTCCAAGACCCTTGCGGAACAGCTTGCCCTGGCAGAGAAGGCCCTGGCGAAACAACGCGACGCTCCGCCTGAGCAAAGGGCAACGTGACGAGGGCAGTTGACGATAACACACGCGCGCCGCAACTTGCGCCCCTTCTGCGCGCACATATATCCCGCGCTATCCCTACCCCATAACTGATGGACTAGCAATGAGATAGGACGGCATGGCCTGCCAGCTCGGGGCAACCTGCGCCCCCCTGGGGGCGCAAGTTGCTCGAGCGATCGGCGGGAGGGGCCAGCGCTGTAGTGCCAGGGGCCTCACGCTCCCATGCCGGCCGCTGCGGGCTGGAGGTCGGTGGGCACGGGACGCGCATGGGAGCCTTCTGCACATTCTCCACATGTTATTGTCGTTTGGACACTTAGGGCGCGCTTCCGCTCAGCCCACGGCCCTCTGTCCCTCCTGGGCGCATGAGCGGCCCTCCGTCCGGCGCTGTCTGGTGCAGCGGGCCGAATGCCTAACCATTTGTGATATTTACAGTTATGGCGATGGCGTCGGCACCTTGTGAAACATGGCACACGGCTTGCTCTCCCTCGCCCACGGGAGCGTGGCAGGAGGCCGGTGTGACACTCGACGCGTTGGTCAGCGAGGTTGGCGCCAGGATCGTCACCGGCGCGCCCGGGGCCGGGCGGGCCATCGAGCGGGTCTATGCCGGCGACAGGATGAGCGACCTGCTGAATCACGCCTCTGGGACGACGCTGGTGGTGACCAACCTCGCAACGTCGCAACTCATTCGCGCAGCGGCGCTTATGGACGCGGCGGCGGTGTGCATCGTGAACGGGGTGGCCCCCGATCCCGCGCTACTGGCCGCCGCCGAGTCGAGTGCCACGGCCCTTGTTGTGTCCCCCTTCGACATGTTCGAGACCTGTGGGCTGCTCTACCGATGCCTCAATGCTGGGGAGGCACACTGATGACCTCAGGGGGATGGGTGGATGAATGGATGTATGGATGGGTGACAGAGTGTGGCCGTGGCACTCTGACAATCATCCACTCATCCATTCATCCATTCATCCAACCCCTATGAGCACGGCCATGTACCGAATCATCGGTGGCGACTACGAGCGGGCGGGGGCTGCGGCGGGCAGGCTGAAGGAGATGCTCAAGAAGGTGGGGGTGGAGCCAGCGGCGCTCCGCCGCGCGATGATCGCCGCCTACGAAGCCGAGACTAATGTAGCGATACACTCCGTCGGCGGCGAAATGCGCGTCCGGCTCGAAGACGGCCTTCTGGAGGTGGAGGTGGAGGACAGCGGCCCCGGCATCCCCGATGTCGAGCTGGCAATGCGGGAGGGCTACTCGACCGCCCCCGCGGCCGCGCGCGACCTGGGCTTCGGGGCGGGGATGGGCCTGCCCAACATCAAGAAGAACAGCGACCGCTTCGAGATCGAGTCGGCGGCGGGGCGAGGCACGCGCGTGCGGTTCACTATCTACTTCGCCGCCCAGGCCGCGGCGGGCCGCAGGGGGGTGTCGCTTCGGGTCGCGGCGGAGCTTTGCACGGGCTGTCTGAGCTGCCTTCGGGCCTGCCCCACGGAGGCCCTTCGTGTCAGAGGCAGGCGCCCGGAGGTGCTCGAGCACCTCTGCATAGAGTGCGGGGCGTGCATTGCGGCCTGCCGTTCGGGCGCGCTTGCGGTGGAGGGCGCCGAGGGGACCCTCGACGCATTCCGGGGCGCGCCCCTGGTTGTGCCGGCGGCGCTCCTCGCGCAGTTCGGGCTCGAGATTGGCCCGGAGGCGGCGTTGGCTGCCCTGGCGGCTCTGGGTTTCGAGGATGTGCGGCTGGCCGCGTGGTGGGAGGAGGCGCTCTGCGAGGCCGCGGGGCGCTACGCGCGCGAGGAGGCCAAGGGGCTCCCCGCCATCGCCCCGCTGTGCCCGGCGGTGGTCGGCCTCGTCGAGATGCGGTTCCCGTCGTTGCTGGGCCACTTGGCTCCGTATCAGTCTCCGGTGGAAGCCGCTTGCGGCGGCGTAGCGGGCCGGGACGCTGCGGTTGTGGTGGCTTGCCCCGCCCAATGCAGCGCGCTCGCCGCCGCGAGCGGGCCACCGCCTCGGAGGGTTGCGGCCAATGTGCTGGTGCAGGCGATGGCGCGCAAGGCGGCCGAGGGGCGCCTCGCCCCTCGCCCCTCGCCCCTCGTCCCTCGCCCCTCGCCCCTCGCCCCTCCCCCCTCGTCCCCC
>VGYW01000042.1 GCA_016872875.1 Planctomycetota bacterium
GGTTCATGGCCGTGGGGAGGAAGTGTGCGGCGGCGCGCTCGGTGGCCCCCCGGTCTGGCGGCATAAGTGGAAGCCCGCTCTTGAGATAGGCCAAGCCGGGAAGGAATGCGAAGAGGACGGCTCGGCCCTTGCCGTGGGGCTTTTCGACGATGGCGGGCTTGCCGTCGGTGAACTTGGCGATGACCTTGCCGTCGGTTGGGGCGAGGTCCTGGCGCCAGGCGATGGCTTCGATGGCGAGGGGCTGCTTTTCGGGGAGGGTGAGGGTGATGGTGTCGAGCGGCTTGGAGGGTGCAAGGTCTTGTTTGGCAAGGATTTGGGGCATTGCGGGGTCTTTCTGGATGGCGGTGCTCTTGGCGCCGTAGAGGGCCTCGGCGTCGGGGTTAGAGCCGCTGAACTCGTTTGTGAAGCCGCCGCCGCAGAGGGCGACGAGGGTGCCCCCCGCCTGCGCCCAGGCGGTGAGGGCTTTGATGGCCTTGGTGTGGAGGTGTTGCTGGGTGAGGTAGATGACGCTGTAATCCTTTGCCAAGCCGTCGGTTACGTCGTCCTCGGTGATGAAATCCACGGGCACCTGAGCGTGGCGTAGGGCGAGGTAGATGGCCTTGCGCTCGGCGTTGTGGACCGCGCCCTTGAAGTTGGTGTCGCCGGTGAGGATTTCGTCAACCGAGGAGAGGAGGAGGGCGACCTTCGCGGGGCGGACCGTGCCATCGAGGATGTAGTCCTCGAAGGTCCCGGCGTCGTGGGTGGCGTCGTGGACGGCTCGCCATATATGCAAGCCGTCAGTGGAGATATAGTTTTCGGTGGCGCCTGTGGCGAGGGGTGAGGCGCAGAAGTAGTTGACCAGTTTCGTGCCGTGGGCGATGGTGGTGTAGAAGGATAGGCGGAAGTCGCGCGGGATGCTGTTGGGCCAGTGGGGCATGACGTACATCATGATGGGGAGGCGGTGGTACTTGGCTCCGCATCGGAAGGCGGCGGTGAGGTAGCCGACGACCTGGGTGGAGAACTCGGGGATTTGGCAGATGTAGTCTTCGGACCAGGGCATGGTCATGGCGCGCATCTTAAATGGCCGCACCCATTGGAGATCCGTCACGAGGTAGTTGGCGTGTGGGGAGTAGTTTGCCCCAGTGAGGATGGCCTTGCCGGTGCGTTCTTCGAGCCAGCGGGTGGCCTCGGCGTAGTGGGCGATGCCTTCTTCGATGGCCCAGAGCTGGGCGTAGTAGAAGAAGGGGTTCTCGCGCTCCTTGGCGGTGTCGAAGCTGACCTTTCCGCCGAGGTCAACGCGGCGGGCGGCGAGCCAGGCGTTGAACTTCTCGTCGTTGCCCTGGGCGGGCGGGATGTGGATTTCGTCGCCGTAACTCACGATCCTGATGTGACTTAGGTTGCCCTTTTTGTCGGAGTCCTCGACCGTTTTCTTGAAGGCTTCGAGGTTGGAGGGATACCAGTGAGCGGCGATGGCGGCCCGCTGTTTCGGGACGCCGAGGCGCTCGGTCCACGCCGAGCAGAGGGGGGTGAGGGTGTTGTGGCCGAGTGCGAGTGCGATTTCGGTGGCGAGGCGGCCTATCTCGCCTTCCTGGTTCATGGCGCCGCTGAAGGCCATGATGCCATAGATGGGGAAGCGCTTGGCGACGGAGCCGCGTCGGGGGAAGCGGGCGATTTCCTTCTTAAGCCATTGAAGCGCCTCGACTTGTGTGCGGATGGTCTGGTTCGCCGTCACGTTGCCGGGAATCTCGAACGTCGCGGGGGAGTAGCCGCCGGGCGTGCCCTTCACGCGCACGGTGCGGATGGGGTCGAGGCGGCCGCGGCGGGTGGGGATTGCGAACTCGAGCTCGAGGTCGAGCTCTTTCACCTTGGCATCTTTGTACTTAGCGACGGGGTGCCATTGGGAGTTGTTGAGGGCGTCGAGCGCCTGGCCCATTGGGACCCAGGCGGAGCGTTCGCCGGGCTGGAGGTATTCCGAATCGGGGATGGACTTGAACTTGGCGGGGTCGAGGACGGGTGCGAGGAGGTCGGGCTTGAGCGCGGCGGAGCGTGGGCCGGCGAGGAGGTACTTGGTTTCGGACACAAGTTGGCCGCTGTTCAGCACTTGCGTCATCGGCCAGTCGCGGACGTGGACCCAGTAGGGGGAGTGCTGGCCGCCTGGGAAGGGCTGGACGATTGGGATGCAGGGGCCGAGGCCGTCCTTGGGATTGCGGAAGCGGACGAAGAGGTCGCCATCCTGCACGAGCCAGCCATCCATCTCCAGGTAGTTCGTCTTCTCCTGCGCTTTGAGCCCCTCGGAGTCGTTCGTCAGGCAGAGGACGTCCACGTGTCGTTCGGCGGCCATGACGCGGGGCACAGAGGCCCCGCCCACAGTCTCGAGTTGCGGCCCGGCGATGAGGCGGAGGGTGGCGGGGCCGGCCATAAGTCTCGCGGAATCCTTGACTTGCCACACGATGTTGTCGGTGCCGCCCCAGCCGTAGCGTTCCATTGGGACGCGCTTGTGCTGGTTGAGTGCCCAGATTTTGGGGTCTTCGAGGCGGCCGAAGGTCTGGCGATAGACGGCTTTGCCCGCCTGTTCGATCTCGACGGTGAACTCGGCGGAGAAGTTGTAGGGCTGCTCGTATCGCGCGAAGACCTGGAAGTCGCCGGCGTAGGGGAGCGTCACCTCTTGGGTCGCAATGGCCTCCTTTCCTGCGGGCACCTGGGCCGGCGCGCTCAGACAGGCCATGCGCGAGAGGAAGCAGATGGCGAACGTGGCGGCGTAGTAGTTCTCTGGGTATGGCATCACCTTCCAGTCGCCGCTGGCCACCTTGAAGTCCTCGGCCTCGGCGAAGAGGCGTAGCGGCTTGTCCGCGGCGAGGGCCGAGGCCGAGAGGCAGGAGGCGAGCGTGACGACGAGGCTTTGCCGAGCGAGCGAGGGCATGGCATTCTCCGTTGTTCGGGGGCGGTGCAGAGCTGGGCCGTTCCCTGCACTATACGCAGGTGCGGAAACGAGTCAAGCGCGGGTCTCACGCGGGGGGATGTGTGAGATGATGGCGCCGGCGCCTGGCAAGCTGACCCCGGGTGGACCAGCGGTTCTCGCATACTGGGTCAAGTGGCCTCGCGCAGTTGACCCAGTATGGGAAAAGTGCCAGGGATGCGTCCGGATCGCCAAAGCGCCCATAGTGGGTCAAACACCTGTGTCGCACCGTTGACCCAGTATGGTGGGAAGGCCCCGGAAGGCTCCGGATCGCCAAGACGCTCGATCCGGGTCAAGTGCGTGGGGCGCGCGGTTGACCCAGAATGGAGGGAAAGGCAGAGGGGAGAAAGGCAGAAGGCAAAGGGCAAAAGGAGAAGGGAAGAGGGAGAGACCCTCCCGCGGGTCTGGGGACCCGCGGGAGGGGGCGATGAGGCTCAGCCGAGGATGGCCTTGAGGTCGGCTGAGGGGGTGGTGATGGGGGCGATGTTGAAGGTGTCTACGAGGACCTTGAGGACGGGGGGCGTGACGAAGGCGGGGAGGCTGGGGCCGAGGCGGATGTTCTTGATGCCGAGGTGGAGGAGGGTGAGGAGGATGGCGACGGCCTTCTGCTCGTACCAGGAGCAGATGATGGAGAGGGGGAGGCTGTTGACGTCGGTGTTGAAGGCGCCGGCGAGTGCGAGTGCGATCTGGACGGCGGAGTAGGCGTCGTTGCACTGGCCGACGTCGAGGAGGCGCGGGATGCCGCCGATGTCGCCGAAGTCGAGCTTGTTGAAGCGGTACTTGCCGCAGGCGAGGGTGAGGATGACGCAGTCCTTTGGGACGGCCTCGGCGAGCTCGGTGTAGTAGTTGCGTCCCGGCTTGGCGCCGTCGCAGCCGCCGATGAGGAAGAAGTGCTTGATGGCGCCAGACTTGACGGCGTCAATCACGGCGCCGGCCACGCTCATCACCGTGTTGCGGGCGAAGCCGATGGTGATCTTCTGGTCGGGAGCGTCGGCGGGAAAGCCAGGGGCGGCGAGTGCGGCGGCGATGGCGGGGGCGAAGTCGTGGCCCTGGACTTGGGCGACGCCGCTGAAGCCGACCGGGCCGCAGGTGAAGACGCGGGCCTTGTAGCCGTCGCGCGGCTTCATGAGGCAGTTGGTGGTCATGACGATTGCGCCGGGGAAGTCGTCGAACTCGCTCTGCTGGTTCTGCCAGGCGGAGCCGTAGTTGGCGGCGAGGTGCTTGTAGCGCTTGAGGGCGGGGTAGGCGTGGGTGGGGAGCATTTCGCCGTGGGTGTAGACGTTGATGCCCTTGCCCTCGGTCTGCTTGAGGAGCTCCTCGAGGTCCTTGATGTCGTGGCCGGAGACGAGGATAGCCTTGCCCTTGATGGGGGTGACGCGGACCTGGGTGGGCTCGGGGTGGCCGTAGGTGGAGGTGTTGGCCGCGTCGAGGAGTTCCATCGCCTTGAGGTTCAGCTCGCCCGTCTTCAGGGCGTTGCCGACGAGGGCATTCACGTCGGTGGGGTTCGCTGCGACGAAGTCGAGAATCTGGTAGAGGAGGGCGTAGAAGGCGTCGTCTTGCTTGCCGAGGACGCGGGCGTGATAGGCATAGGCGGCGGCGCCCTTGACGCCGTAGACGATGAGCTCCTGGAGGCCGGTGAGGGTGTCGCCGAGGGCGGCGATGCGCTTCTGGATGGTGGCGTCGGCGGCGTTGCGGACGGGTGCGCCGAGGTCGGCGCAGGTCTTGCCGGCCTTCTGGCAGGCGGCGGCGCAGAGGGCCTTGGCCTCGTCGTGGATGGCGGCGGCCTGGCCGAGGTAGGTCTGGAAGCGTGCCGCATCGAAGTTCACGTTAGTGAGCGTGGCGAAGAGGGCTTCGAGCGCGAAGCCGTCAATCGCGGGGTCCTTGGCGCCCTGCTGTCGGGCGCAGTGGGCGTAGCGTGCGATGCCCTTGACGGCCTCGACGAGGAGGTCCTGGAGCGCGGCGACCTCGGGGTCCTTGCCGCAGACGCCGTGCTGCGTGCAACCGGTCCCCTTTCCTGTCTGCTCGCACTGGTAACAGAACATCGGCATAGGTGTCACTCCTTTCTGAAAACGACACCGCAGCGACAGACTTGGCGGGGCGGGTCACGTTCCCGCCCCAGACAGCGACTGAGCCGTGATCTTGCCCCCACCGACCTTGTGTCGGCGGAGCATAGGATTGGCCACTACCGGCAGCGGCCCTCACCCCCCTTCCCCCCTCTCCCCCCGCCCGCCGCTGGCGGGCGGGGGGAGAGGGGGGTGTAGGGTGGCCGCCCTTTTAGTTGGCAATCCTTCGCCCCACCGACGCGAGGTCGGTGGGGGCGGGAACATCAGCAGGCTCACCCATGTAGGCGGTCGAGGGCCTGCGCGAAGTCGGCGATGAGGTCCTCCGTGGACTCGATGCCCGCGGAGATGCGGATGGTGCCGTCGGAGATGCCGGCCGCGGCGCGGGCGCCGGGGATCATCGAGGCGTGGCTCATGGAATCGGGGTGCTCGATGAGGGACTCGACGCCGCCGAGGGATTCGGCGAAGGCGAAGAGCTGGAGACTCTGGATGAATCGGAAGGCGGCGTCGCGCCCGCCGCGGATGTCGAAGGAGAGCATTCCGCCGAAGCCGGTCATCTGGCGGCGGGCGAGCTCGTGCTGGGGGTGGGAGGGGAGGCCGGGGTAGTAGACGCGCGCGGCCTCGGGGCGGCCCTCCAGGAAGCGTGCGAGGGCCAGCGCGTTCCGCTCGTGGGCGGCCATGCGAAGCGGAAGGGTCTTGATGCCGCGAAGGACGAGCCAGGCGTCGAAGTGGGAGCAGCAGGTGCCGAGTGCGTTGACGAGGAGGAAGACCCTCTGGCCGAGCTCGGCGGTCTTGGAGATGATGGCTCCGCCCACGACGTCGCTGTGGCCGTTGAGGTACTTGGTGGTGGAGTGGACCACGACGTCCACGCCGAGGTCGAGCGGGCGCTGGAAGTAGGGTGAGAGGAAGGTGTTGTCGGCGATGGTGAGGAGGCCGCGGGCCTTGGCGATGGCGGTGACGGCCGCGATGTCCACCAGGTTCAGGAGCGGGTTGCTGGGGGTCTCGATCCAGATGCCCTTTGTGGCAGGGGTGATCGCGCGGGCGACGTTTGCGGGGTCGCGCATATCCACGAAGGAGAAGGCCATGGCGCGCTGGGTGAAGAGGTTGTGGAAGAGGCGATAGGTTCCGCCGTAGATGTCGTGGCCGGCGATGAGGTGCGCGCCGGCGTCGAAGAGGTGCAGGACGGTTGTCTCGGCGGCCATGCCTGTGGCGGTGGCGGAGGCTCGCGCGCCGCCCTCCAGGGCGGCGAGGTTCTCCTCGAGGGCCGTGCGGGTGGGGTTGGCCGTGCGGCTGTAGTCGTAGCCCTTCGTGCGTCCGGGGCCTTCGAAGGCGAAGGTGGACGTTGCGTAGATGGGCGTGATGACGGCGTTGTAGGTGGTGTCCTTGGCCACGCCCTGGTGGACGCAGAGGGTTTCGAAGCCGCGCCGCGTGGGGGGGCGAGTGTCGCTCATTGTCAGGGTCTCCAATCGTCCTCGTTGTCGTCGTCGTCCTCGTCGTCGAATCTCCCGGACGGGACCACTCCGAAGAAGGGACGACGACGACGAGGACGACGACGAGCACGAGAAGCCGGGAATGCAACCGGTCTGCAAGATTGGGGGCCAGACTCCTACGGTTTTGCTCTCAGCATGGTCAGGAGCATCTTGAAGCGGCTGAGGGCTTTGACGGCGTGCGGGACGTTGGCGGGCATGAGGACGAGCTGTCCGGCGGCGGCCTGGACGGGCTTTCCGCCGATGGTGAGCTGGGCGGCGCCATCGAGGACCTGCACGAAGGCGTCGTAGGGGGCGGAGTGCTCGCTGAGGCCCTGGCCGGCGTCGAAGGCGAAGAGGGTGAGGGTGCCGGCGCGGTTGTCGCCCAGCGTGCGGCTCACGATGGAGCCCTCCGCGTAGTCCACGAGGCACGCCAGGTCGTGGGCTCTTGCGGCGGCGATGCGGCGGCGCTTGGGGGGTGATTTTGCCATTGAGCGCGTCTCCTAATGGTTCTCGTCCCTGTGGTCCTTGTGGTCCCTGGGGTCCCTGGGGCCGCAGGGACCCCAGGGACCACAAGGACCACAGGGACAACTGCCGGCCTCATTCCAGCGGCCTCTTGGTGGCCTGGGCGATCTCGCGTCCGAAGGCGCGGCAGGCCTCGAGGTCGGCGGGCTTGGGCTGCCACTTGGCGCGGATGCCGGGGCGAATCACGGGGATCTTGCTCTCCTCAAGGTGGTGCTCGATGAGCTTCACGCACTCGCCGCTCCAGCCGTAGGTTCCGAAGGCGGCGCCGAGCTTGTTCTTGAACTTCAGCCCCTTCATCTCGCCGAGCACCGGCTCGATGCTGGGCAGGAGGCCGTTGTTCATGGTAGGGGAGCCGACGACGACGGTGCGTGCCTTGAAGACCTCGACGAGGAGGTCGTTGCGGTCGGTCACGGCGGCGTGGAGGAGCTTGTAGGGCACGCCCTCGTCGGCCAACCCGTCGCCGATGGCCTCGGCCATCTTCCGCGTGCCGTTCCACATCGTGTCGAAGACGACCGCCGCGCGCGGCTCGGGCTTCTGGGCGGCCCATTCGAGGTACTTGTAGACTATCTGGAGCGGCTCCTTGCGCCAGAGGACACCGTGGCTGGGCGCGATGATGTCCACCGGCAGGTTGAGGGCCACGACCTCTTCGATCTTCTTAGTGACCAGGTGGCTGAAGGGGGTGAGGATGTTAACGTAGTATTTGAGGGCCTCCTCGTAGAGCTCCTTCTGGTCAACGAGGTCGTTGAAGCGGAAGCCTGTGGCGTAGTGCTGGCCGAAGGCGTCGTTGGGCATCAGGATGTTGTGGCCGGTGAGGTAGGTGAACATCGAGTCGGGCCAGTGGAGCATGGGGGCCTCGACGAAGACGAGCTTGTTCCTGCCCAGGCTGATGGAGTCGCCTGTGCCCACGGCCTTGAAGTTCCAGGGCTGGTGGTAGTGGCCCTCGACGCTCTCGAGGCCGCGCTTTGAGACGACGACGGTGGCGTTGGGGGCGTGGCGGACCACCGCGGGCAGGGCGCCCGAGTGGTCAACCTCCGAGTGGTTGGCCACGACGTAGTCAATCGCCGCGGGGTCCACCACCTGGCGGATGTTCGCGAGCAACTCGTCCTGGAACGGCTGCCACACGGTGTCCACCAGTGCCACCTTGTCGTCCACGACGAGGTAGGCGTTGTAGGCGGAGCCGCGGTGGGTGGAGAGCTCGAAGCCGTGGAAGCGGCGGAGCGCCCAGTCCACCACGCCGACCCAGTAGACGCCTGGTTTCAGTTCCGTGATCATCATCTCTCCTCCTTCGGATGGTTGAGGGCGGCGGGGCTGAGGAACCGCTCGACAGCCAGGGCGCGCCCGGTCTCCGTGCGAAGCGTGCGCTCGATGAACTCGCCGAGGCACTCGTCGCCCATCTTCGCGCAGTGGTCGGGGATGTTCACCAGCCAATCGGCGTCCCACACGATTCGGAACTCGGGGGTGTCAATATCGTTGCCGCTGTGGTGGCTGCCGACGATGCGGCAGACGTGTTGGATGTCGGCCTCGTCGAAGCCCAGCCCTTCGAGGATGCGGCGGGCGATGGGCGGGCCTTCGAGCTCCTGGAAGCGTCCGGCGGCCGAGCCGTGAACCCGCTCGGCCTCCTGGATGCCGATGTCGTGGAGGAGCGCGGCGGCGACGACGATGCGGGGGTTGGCCGCCTCGTGCCGCAAGAGCTCCTGGGCGTTCTCCAGGACGCGGAGGGCGTGTGAGACCCGTTTCTGGTCGCCGCCGAACTGGGCCTTGACCGCCTCGATGAGCTGGTCGGCGAGCGACTCCTCGGCGTACTCTTCGAGCTTGACCTTTTTGGGGTCGAAGCCGAGGCATCTTTCGGCCTGCTCGCACCACTGTGCGCAGCCGAGGGAGAGCTTCGGGTTGGCCACGCGGCGGCCGCAGCGCGGGCAGCGGCGGCTGCCGTCGTCGCGGAAGAATTCGATGGCGTAGCCGCAGTGGGCGCACTCGACGTCGAAGATGTCCCCCTTGTCCCAGAAGCGGGTGTCCTGGCCCGGGCACACGATCTTACTCATCTTGCGCCTCCCTTCTCGCCGGCGTTGTGGGCGGGGGCTCTGTCCCCCGCGGGGCAGGGACGCCCCACCCACAGTCCTTCTGCCCCGCGACGCGCATCCAATGCTCTGCAAAACGCTCGCCCGGCAGCGCCTCGGCGAGGAAGCGCTCGACCGCCTCAGCGATGGTGCGGACCGCCTCGGCTGGGCTGGCGGCCGTGCCGACGGCCTCGGCCAGATGCGGGTGGCGGCCCAGCTTGCCGCCCGCGAGGATGCGGCCGGCTGGCTCCGAGAGCGCGATGGCCTCGGGAGGACAAATGTCGCGGCAGCGGGTGCAGCCCTGGCAGAGAGATTCCTCGACTTCGGCCGCCAAGCGGCCTCCGCTCGGAATGACAGAGGGTATGGTGATCGCCTTGTCGGGGCAGGCCTCCTCGCACGCGCGGCAGGCGATGCACTTGTCGGGGTCCACGCCCGGCCGCACGAGGCCCACGAGCCCGATGTCGGCTATCTGCGGCCGCGAGCAGCCGTTGGGACACCCCGCGATGGCGATCCGCAGCTTGTGGTGGAAGAGGATGCGGTCGCCCTCCACGCGGCGGCGCAGCCGCTCCGAGATGTCGCTCGCCCGCGCCCAGTCCTCGATGGCCTGCTTCCACTCGCCGGGCTTGATGAGGACGTTGGGGCAGCCGCTGAGCTCGCAGTGGCAGACCTCGATGGCGAGCATCTCGGCGCCCGGCTGATTCGCCTGCGGCATCATCCGCTGAAGCTCGGCCTGGGACTTCTCGCCCGCGGCGGCCTTGAAGCGCGCCTCGCCCTCCCGCACGTCGGCCAGCGTGACCCGCTCCCCGCCGCGGGCGCGCACGCGCTCCTCCACCTTGCGGCGCGCCAGCGGCCGCACGAAGAACGGCGCCCGCGAGAGGGCCTGCTCCGCCTCGGGTTCCCACGCTATTCTTGCCATTGCACCATCCCACGCACGGCCGCGATTGACTCGACCGATTCGATCGATTCGGTCGATTCGATCGATTCGCCCGATCGAGCAACGGGGCCTTCGCCTCGCCCCTCTACCCCCCAATCATGCCCACCCCCCGTTTTCAGTCCAGCGGCGCCTTCTCCAGCACCTCCCCCCGGAGGCTGATCGTCGTCTCCGTCGCGGGGATGTCCTTCCCGGAGTCGGCGAGGGCCTGACGCAGGACGTGGACGAGGCCGAAGCAACAGGGGACCTCCATGTGGACGACCTCGATGGACTTGATGTCGTTCTGTCGGAAGACCTCGGCGAGCTTGCGGCGGTAGAAGTCCACGTCGTCGAGCTTCGGGCAGCCCACGAGCACCACGCGGCCCTTCAGGAAGTCCTCGTGGAAGCTCGCGTACGCGAACGGCACGCAGTCGGCCACGAGCACCACGTCGGCGCCCTTCAGGTACGGCGCCTGCGGCGGCACCAGGGTTATCTGCACGGGCCACTGGCGGAGGCGCGAAGGCGCCCTCACCCCCTCCCCCCTCTCCCCTGGGGAGAGGGGCAGGGGTGAGGGCGCCGCGGCTGCCGGCGCCTTGTCCTCGAACTGCACCGCCCGCGAGCCCGGGCACCCGCCCCCCGCGTGCGGAGCGGGGCGCGGGACGCCGATCCCGCGCTCCTTGAGGAAATCCAGCGCCGTCTTCAGCAGCTCGAACTCCCCGTGCTCGCGCAGGTGCTCGAGGTGGGCGTTGATCGTGTTCGGCCCCTGGCGCGCGATGTTCTCCATCACCCGCCGCTCGTCGTAGGGCTCCGCCTCGCGCTCCTCGATGGCGATGGCGTCCACCGGGCACGTGCCGAGGCACGCGCCCAACCCGTCGCAGAACAGGTCGCTGATGAGCCGCGCCTTCCCGTCAATCACCTGAAGCGCCCCCTCCGGGCAGCCCGGGATGCACTCCCCGCAGCCCGTGCACTTGTCTTCGTCAATCTTGATGATCTGCCGCAACGGCATTCGATGTCTCCTTCCCCTCCGCCAGGTCGCTCAGCGTTGCGTTCGCAAGATAGGCCCTCAGGCGGCCATCGAGCTCCTCGGTCACGCCCCGGAACACGCAGCGCTTCCTCCCACACACGGGCGCCCCGAACACGCAGCTCGCCGGCTCCACCGCCCCCTCGATGGCCTGGTAGATTTCCAGAAGCGTCACCTCCCCGGCCGGCCTCGCCAGCGCGAACCCCCCCTTCGGCCCGCGTGTGGACTCTACGATGCCCTCGTGCACCAGCCGCTGCATCACCTTGGCCAGGTGCGCCTCCGAGGCACTCAGCCGCTCCGCGAGCTCCTTTGCCGACGCCCGCCCGTTGCCGCCCGCCAGCATGACCGCGGCGTGGATGCCGAGCGAGGCGGCCTCTGGGAACTTGATGAGCTTGGGCAAAGCAGGCCCCTTCAAGTATTCTGGTGTTATAATACCTAAATCCCCGCACGCTGTCAAGAGGAAAAATCCATCGGCTGGGCTACAGGACTGGAAGCAGCGTGCCTGGTATAATGCGGTGGGTTTCCTGGGCGTGTCGTGGGCCTCTGAGGAGCCTTCCTGTGTTCGACCCCAACACCTGTTACGACGTGGCGGTGTTCGGCGGCGGGCTGTGCGGGTTCGCGGCGGCGCGGGAGCTCGCCCGCAAGGGCCTCTGCGTGGCCCTCATCGAGCGCCGCCCCGCGCTCGGATGGGAGACGACCTGGGCGTTCTCCACATTGCTCCAGGAAGGCTCAAGCGACACGAGCCGATGGCTTCAGGCGAAACTGACGGCAGCGGGCGGCTATCGCCACCTGGAGCGCCACTACGGATTGCTCGACCCACCCATCGCCGAGCTGGTGCTCGAGCGGGGCGCGCGCGAGGCGGGGATCGAGGTTCTGCTCTATGCGCAGGCGGTGGCGCTCGCGCTCCGCGGCGACCTGGTGGCCGGCGTTCTCGTGGGCACGAAGTCCGGCGAGACGGCCGTGGGGGCACGGGTCTACGTTGACGCCACGGACAACGCGCTGCTGTGGGTGCTCGCCGGCGGCGAGCTGGAGGCCTCGGGCGAAGGCCCCGGCGAGTGCAGGGTGCTCCTCAACGGCGTGGCAGGGAACGCCGACGACCTCAAGCCGGTGGGCGATCTGGCGGGCTGCCGCATCGTGCAGTTCTGGCCCACAGTGTGGCCTGGCGAGGCGTTGCTGACGTTCGCCATCGAGCGGTGCGACATCCGCGCGGCGCGGCTCGCGCTCCCCGGCCTCCTGCGTGCGCTCCGCCGCCGCGTGCCCGCCCTCGCCGGCGCACTCGCCACCAGCGTGGCCTGCGAACTCCTCCCGCTGTGTCTCCCAGCGCCCCCTGGGGGGCGCAGGGCGGCCCACCCCATAGCCAGGAACCTCTTCAGGCCCGGCCCCTGGGGCCTTGTGGAGCACCAACCATCGTGCATCAGGACCCCGAGCATGTATGTCCTGGAAGGAGAGGAGTCGGCAGACGAGGTGGCCAACGCGCTGCCGGCGGTTCCTGCTCCGTACCCTGGCGACGACCTCCCCCATTCGCGGGTGGCTCCGCCCACGCACCAGGCCGACGTGGTGGTGTGCGGGGGCGGGACGGGTGGGGCCCTCGCGGCCATCGCCTCGGCGCGGCAGGGGGCGAAGACCGTCCTCATCGAGCAGGGCACCTGCCTCGGCGGAATCGGCACAGGCGGCGGCATCCACTCATACTACCACGGCGTCACGGGCGGCCTCCAGGACGAACTGGACAAGCGCGTGACCGAGCTCGCGCCCCTCTTCGGCCGCGCCGACGGCTTCCACCCCGAGGCCAAGAAGGTGGTCCTCGAGCAGATGGCCGCCGAGGCCGGCGTGGAAGTCGTCTACAACACGACGATCACCGGCGCCCAGACGGAGTGCGTGCCGAGCCGCCTCCCCGCGAAGCCGCGGGACACGGCGGAGCTTGTCCGCCGCCTGCGAGCCGTCGTGGCCGCCGGGCCGGAGGGGAATGCCCTCTACCGCGCAAAGGCGTTTGTGGACGCCACGGGCGACGGCGACCTCGCGGCGATGGCGGGCGCTCACTTCACGTTCGGCCGGGCCACCGACGGCTTGCCCCACGCCTACTCGCTCGCCGCAGGCCGCCTGAGCGACGACGGGAAGCTGCTCATCACGAATTTCGACGCGGGCTACTGCGACCCGACCGACGCCGTGGACATGACCCGCGCGCGGCGCCACGCCCTGGGACATTACTGGCGGGACAAGTTCGACGCGAAGACGCGCCTCCTCTACATCGCGCCCATCCTGGGCCTCCGAAACAGCCGCCAGGTGGCGGGCGACTACTGCCTCACCCTGGCCGACGAGATCGCGGGACGCCAGTTCCCCGACGCCATCGCCTACGCCTACTCGCACTTCGACAACCACGGCTTCGACTACGAGAACGAGAGCGACGAGGCGATGCTCTGGGTCTGGCTGCTCGGCAACTGGGGGCGGCGCTACGGCTGCGAAATCCCCTACCGCTGCCTCCTCCCCATCGGTGTCGAGGGCCTCCTGATGGCCTGCCGCGCCCTCTCGATGACCCACGACGCCCACAACCAGCTCCGCATGCAGCGCGACCTTCAGCGCATCGGCGAGGCGGCCGGCGTGGCCGCGGCACTCGCCGCGCGCCGCGGCCTCACCCCCCGTGAGGCACCCGTCCCCGAAATCCAGAAGGCCCTCCTCGCCTCCGGCGCACTCGGCCCGCGGGAGCCACAGGCGGGACGCCTGTGCCACCGCCCCTCTCCAGAGCCGAAGGAAGGTGGCACAGGCATCTTGCCTGTGGGGGGCGACCTCACCCTTGCCGACGCGCTTCACGAGAGCAGTTGGATGCCCCCACAGGTGCCGGCGCTCCCCTTCGCCGAGCGGATCGCGCAGCTCGGCACTGAGAAGACCTCGGAGGCCTGCTGGGACCTCATCCGCTGCGGGGAGGAAGCCCTGCCGCTCCTCCTTGAGGCGGCAAAGGGCGAGAAGCCCGCCAGCCGCTTCTGGGCATCCGTGGCCCTCGCCATGCTCAAGCGCCCCGAGGCCGCGCCGGAGCTTCGCGCCGCGCTCGCCGAGCGGAGGGCCGACGTGCCCGATGGCCGCAAGTCCGCCCCCCTCTGGAAACCCGCTGTCGTCCTCCTCGGCCGCATCGCCGACCGCGGGGCCGTGCCCGAACTGTGCAAGGTCCTCGAAGACCGCCAGGCCGACCTCGACGCCCTCATCGCCGCGGTCCGCGCCCTGGCCCGCATCGGCGACCCGGCCGCGGTCCCCGCCCTCGACGCCCTCGTCGAGCGGCCCGACCTCCCGGCGGAGCGCATCCTCCAGGTCAGCACCCCTGGGGGCCGTCCCGTGCGCGAGGACGCCCGCTGGCAGCTCGACCTCGCGGCCGCCGAGGCCCTGGCCCGTCTCGGCTCCCCTCGCCCCGACCTCATCGCCCGCCACGCCGACGACGAGCGGGCCTACGTCCGCCGCTATGCGCGCCAGGTCGCGGCAGCAACCCCGGGCCTCGATCGCACGTAGGAGATGCCTCATGAGCAGCGTTTGCCGCGTGTGCGGGCTTGCGCTCGCGTTCGCACTCTTCCACAAGGGAGCACTCGCCATGTCGCCAGAGAAGACCTCGTTCGTGATCTGCAAGGAGCCCGGCCGCTACATCGGCTGGCCCACGATAGCCAGGACCGCCGAGGGGGAACTGCTCATCGTGTTCTCGGGCGACCGCGAGGCACACGTTTGCCCCTTCGGCAAGACGCAACTCGTGCGGAGCAAGGACGGCGGAAACACCTGGTCGCCGCCCGAGACCATCAACAAGACGCCACTCGACGACCGCGACGCCGGCATCCTCGTGACCTCCAAGGGCACCATCATCGTCACCTGGTTCACCTCGCTCGCCTTCGAGGAGTACCCGAACCTCAAGAAGCAGGTCGAAGGCCCCTGGAAGGACTACATCGCCAGGATCACGGAGGCGGACCGCGCGAAGTGGCTCGGCCGCTGGCTCCGCCGCTCGACCGACGGCGGGAAGACCTGGGGCGAAGCGATTGACAGCGTGGTGAACTCCCCCCACGGCCCAATCGAGCTCAAGGACGGCCGCCTGCTCTATCTGGGCGTGAACCTGTTGGCCGGCTCGAACCGCGGCCCGAAGGTGCCCAAGGGCCAACGCATGGCCGCCGCCGAATCGCGCGACGACGGCAAGACCTGGCAGGTCATCGGCTGCGTCCCTGTCCCGGAAGGCGTCGCCGAGAGCGGCTTCCACGAACTCCACGCCGTCGAAACCGCGGACGGCAGGCTCGTCGGCATGGTCCGCCACCACGGCCAGCCGGGCGACCAGGTGCTCTGGCAGACGGAGAGCGCCGACGGCGGCAAGACCTGGAGCGAGGCCCGCCCGACCGCCATCTGGGGCCTCCCGCCGCACCTCATCCGGCTCCGCGACGGCCGCCTCCTCGTCACCTACGGCCACCGACGCCCCAAGTTCGGCCAGCGCGCCTGCCTCAGCCCCGACGGGGGAAAGACCTGGGACTACCCCAACGAAATCCTCATCCGCGACGACGCCCCCAACGGCGACCTCGGCTACCCCGCATCGCTCCAGATGGACGACGACACCATCCTCACCATCTACTACCAGGTGGACAAGCCCGGCGAGAAGACCTGCCTGATGGGCACCCTCTGGAAGCTGCCGAAGAGGGACTGAGGCCCCTACCCTTGCCAGAATGTTTCTTGACATATCATAACGTCTATGATATACTATGGACATCCTTGTTAGGAGGCAGGCCATGGCGAGGCAGCAGCAGGCTGACGGCGGCCGGGGGCCGGCCGGGGCCAGCGACACGCAAACCAAGCAGCCGCAAGGACATGCGGCGGGGCAGCTCCTCACGATGAGGCAAGCCATCGAGCTGCTCAAGACCTCTCGGCCCACATTCTACCGCTGGGTGCGCGAGGGCAGGCTCGTCGGCACCAAGCTGGGGCGGCAGTGGCGCTTCCAACGGGGCGACGTCGAGCGCTTCCTCGCCGGCCAGGCGCCGCGCATCGAGCTCCGCGCCGACCCCGCCCCTCTGGTCGCCGCCCTCGCCCAACGCCTCGAGGGCCTCGGCGTGAAGGGCTATGCGTCGGACGAGCCCGACGCGATCGCCCGCGCCATCGCCCTCATGGTCCGCCTCGCCGTCGCCATGCAGGCCAGCGACTTCCACATCGAGCCCTACACAACAGGAGGCCCCGAGGGCGCCATAGCCGTCCTCCGCTACCGCGTGGACGGCGTGCTCCACCCCGTGGCCAGGATTGACATCCGCCTCCTGCCCGCCATTGACGAGCGGTTCAAGGGCCTCGCCGCCTGCGACGTCCGCGAGCGGGTCCGGCCCCAGGACGGCCGCATCCTCGCACGCGTGGCCGACACGGGGCGGCTCATGGACCTCCGCGTCTGCTTCGTGTCCGCCCTCCTTGGCCCCTCCCTTACCGTGCGGGTCCTCGACCCCGACGTCGTCCACCTGCTGAACCTGGACAGGATCGGCTACGCGCAGCGGGACAAGGAGAAGCTCCTCCGCGCCCTCCGCGCCCCCTGGGGCACGGTCATCATCAGCGGGCCGACCGGCTGCGGCAAGACCACCGTCATCTACGCCTGCCTCAACCACCTCGCCACGCCCGACCGCAAGCTGATGAGCATCGAGGACCCGGTCGAGGTCCTCCTGCCAGGCGTCGTCCAGGTGCCCCTGAGGCCCCACGAGGGCGTCACCTTCCCCACCGCGCTCCGCGCATTCCTCCGCTCCGCGCCCAACGTCATCCACGTCGGCGAAATCCGCGACCTCGAAACCCTCCAGATCGTCCACCAGGCCGCCCTCACCGGCCACCTGCTCCTCACCACGCTCCACGCCGACGAGGCGGCGCGCGCGCTCAAGCGCATGGTGGAGATCGGCAGCGACCCCTTCCTCGTGGCGGACTCCACGAAGCTCATCATCGCCCAACGCCTCATCCGCAAGCTCTGCCCCGAGTGCTCCGTCGAGGCCCAGCCGCCCGCGAGCCAGCTCGAGCAGGCCGCGGGCCTGGCGAGTGCCGGGGGCCTCGACTGGGCGGCCCTGCCGAGGGCCTTCCGCGCCCCGCGCGGCTGCCCTAAGTGCCACCAGACCGGCTTCCGCGGCCGCGGCGTCATCGCCGAGGCCCTCGAGGTCACCCCCGAGATAGGCGCCGCGCTCCGCCGCGCAGCCGCCCTCGACGAGCTCCGCGCCATCGCCGTCGGCCAGGGCATGACCTCCCTGGCCGCCGACGGCGTCCGCCGCGCCGCCGAGGGGCTCACCTCCCTCGAAGAAGCCCTCCGCGTCCTCTGAGCGCCGGGGAATGAGCTTTCCACAGTTGTCCAACTGCGGAGCCCTGCGGCGCACCAGATGCGGAGCGACCTTTCGGCCGACGGCCGCCCCGTGGTCACCGCTCAGGGCAGGCGCCGCTTGACAGAGGGGCGCCCAAGAGCTAGACTCAAGGCGCGTAGAAGAACTGATTGCCGCCCAAGGGTCCGTCGGAGGACCTCAATCGATGGCTGGTGGCGTGCTGGTGGACCTCAGCCGTCTGTGCGAGATGCACCCCAGGGTCCCGGCCGACATGGGGGCGATGATGGCGCTGCGCGCGGCCCTGGGACTTCAGCGAAACGGGCACTCACCGGGAGCACGGCTCCAAATGCTCATAGAGAGTGCCAGACTTCGCGGCGCCCTGGCATGGCTCGTTGCCGATCTGCGTGCGCTGGAGCAGCACGACTCCAAGCGCGTCACGGAGGACGGCGCCGAGGCAATTGCACTCGCCGTGGCTCATGAGACGAAGGAGTGGCACGTCGTTCGCCGCTTGCAGCAGGGAGAGTCCGCCGATTGGCTCTTGGAGCACCGCGGCGACAAGGGCAGGAAGTTGGTCGCTTTCGAGATAGGTGGGACAGACTCGGTGAGCATAGCGCGCACATTACGCGAGAAACGCGCCCAAGTCGCAAAGAGCGTTGATGTAGACCAGCGCTGCGCCGGCGTCGTGGGGTTCAAGCGGCCCCAAGCCACTCTAGAGTCTGTGGAGGCGCGCACTCATGACCATTGAGACCCTGAATGCTCTGGTAAGCGGCGCCATCTGGCGCGCGGAGCAGCTGGATGAGTTGGGTGCGGACACCGCGGCTTCTGCATGGAAGGAAGTCTCCCAACTTGAGGAGGAGATTGCGAAGATAGTACCCGCCAAAGAGGCGGAGGGCCGCATTGCCAGGCGGGGGGCTGTTCGCGCCGCATTGAAAGCAAACGACCACCTCCGAGCGCGTGACCTTGCGGAACGCTACGCTGCCGATAATGGGGTCCCCAGGGCGCTCCGCAATGAACTCCGTAACATACTGAGAGCTGACGCCGACGAGCTTTCCGAGGAATTCCCCTTCGTAGCGAAGCACTACAAACCAAACGACATCCGGAAGCTGGCGAACCGGTTACAGGAATGCGGCCCATTCAATCTGGTGGCTTGAACGCGATGGAAACGTTTGCGTTCTACTCTTACAAGGGCGGCGTGGGGCGGTCGTTGCTCGTCGCCAACACCGCGCGCTTTCTTGGCATGCTCGGCAAGCGTGTGCTGGCGCTGGACCTCGACTTTGAGGCGCCGGGCCTTCACTACAAGCTCAAGGTGGGCGGCCCGTCGGACCCGGCAGAGCCCGCGATGTCTGGCGGCGCCGTTCCTTACTTGGTGGCTACAGCCAGAACCGCGAAGAACCCTCCACCCCTGAGAGAGCATCTGGTTGAGTTGGCGTTGCCGGAAGGCTCAGGCGGCTGGCTCGGGCTCATGCCTGCTGGCCCGGCGCCCCGGCGGGAGTATTGGGCGGCGCTGAAGCAACTGCGCGAGCGCCTTCACTTCGATGATCCGAGCGGCAAGGGCCTCGCCCCGCTTCTGGACCTCCATGGCCGCATCCAGGATGAACTCAAACCTGACTATTTGCTGATTGATGCTAGAACCGGCGTGACCGAACTCGGTGGGCTTGCGACCACGGCCCTCGCCGACTGTGTCGTCTGTCTCCTTGTTGCGAACCAGGAGTCCGTAGACGGCACACTCGCGATCGTAGAGGCGCTCAAGGGCTCGGCGCGCCTGCCGGGACGCGGTCTGCCTCGAATAGTCCCGGTGATCGCGCGAGCGACGGGCGATACTGCAAAGGAAGGGCGAACGGCGGAAGGCATCAGACGTCTCGTCGAGTTTGGTGAGGGACCCGACGCGGGCGGCAAGGGCAAGCGAGAGGCATTCGCTCTGCCCCATGACAGCCTGCTTGGCGCGACCGATAGAGTCGTCGGGGGCGAGCAAAAAGCCAGCACCTTCTCCCCGCTGCACGAGGCCTATCTTGAGCTCTTCCAACACCTCTTCCCTCAGGCCCGCAAGAGAGCAGAGGAAGTGCTCCGGCGACTAAAGGGAGTTGCCGACCTTAGAGAAGACCTGACACAGCGGCGTCGTCGCCGGTTCAGCTCCCAGGGCGGATTCGACCCGTGGCCGGAATCGGCCATCGAGGAGGGTGTGGTTCTGGTGTGCGATGATTCGAAGAACAGCCGTTACGCCGACCTTGTTTGCCGCGGCGCGCGTGGTGAGCCCCTGATGGTTGCTGAGTACACAGCTGAGGAGCAGGAATCCGATGCGTTGCACTGCTGGAAGCAACACAGGTCGGTGCGGTGCGTGGTTCTCGTGCACAGGTCCCAGTATGGGTACGCACGGAAAACCTACTACAGGGCTCGCGGCTGGGATGACTTCCAGCCCAGCGACCGCTACGAACTCCCCTTCCCAAGGGAGTTCGAGGTCTTCTCTGACCCGGGGCACCCGTCGGTTGGGGGCATGCTCGATGCACTGCATCGGGGTCACGCTGAGTTGGTCCCGCAAGTAGTCGCCGAGTGGCAGGAGTGCATGGCTGCCCTGGGCATGGGGATGCACAGACCGGGGCCGTCGTGGCGCCCAGTTGAGGCGCGGAGGATTCTCGACGGTCTAGCCGCCACCGAGAACGTCGAGGTCGGTGTGCGCATCCTGCAGCATGCGGCCAGGGTGTCTTCGCGCGGGCCGGACTCCGATCATTTCGACGACAGACACGGGGGCTCAGGACTGGGCGCTTTGACGGAGGGTGAACTGTTCGCGCCGCTCTTCTGGCGCTTGCCGCCCGAGACCGCGATCAAGTACTTGGACAGCCCGGATAGCCCATGGTGGACCCCCTGCCTGGCCGGGCACAGGCTGTTGGCCGAGGAGATGATGGGGCTGCGGTACGACCCAGTGAAGGGCGCTCTCCGTCAAGCCCAGTCCTTTGCTGCGCAAGTTCTGCACGACGAAGGCGAAGAGGACCACGAGGACGACCGTGCCCTCCATCGCATTCACCGGCAGTTGCATGATAGCCGCACTTGCCTCTGCGAGGAGCCACCGCCCATACTGCTTTGGGACAGGGCATTGCGAGAGGACCGCTATTGGTCTGGCGACCCGGAGCAAATCGGCGATAAAGCACGCGAGAAGGCCAAGGTGCTCATGGGCGCTGCCTCTCAGTTGCGGGCATGGCTGCGCGGCAGGATCGCCCGCGGCGCGCTGAACACCGGCAACTTGCTGGCCCGCTACGACCCGTCATCTGGTAGGATTGACCTGTATACCGGAATCCTCGATGCCTTGGCGCCCTCGCTTGGCCTTCACCCGCGCTACCTCAAGAGCGTTGTTTTCGTCCAGCTTTCGGCGCTCGCTATGGGCCACCAAGCGCGCGACCTGGATGGTCAGCCGGGCTTTGGCTTCGCAGTCGCGTCGCCAGCGGGCCCCTTTGACAAGGAGAGCCCGGTTCACATTGCCCTCTCGCAGTATTTCACTTTCCGCCTAATCGAGCGGCTGGGCGATGCGAACCTGATGGGGGCATTCGAGAAGTTGAGCGATAACCAGCCTGAACCATACCGCACGTGGCGGAAGATGCGCCACATACCGATTGAGCAAATGCGCACGGCGCTGCTGCGGGCCCGCCTCAGCGAAGCGGCGATAGAGCTACCCGGCGGCGAGCCCATGGGATAGGGCACGGTCGGGGATTCCGGGAGCACCCACTGGGGCATCAGCAAGAGCTGGCACCTCCCGTCGGCGCGGGGGGCAGCTACGGCCGTTTCGGCCACCTTTCCGGCACTGATCGGACAAGCCACGTTTTCGCCACGCTCCGCTCGGAACGACGGGATGTCTGGCGCGCGAGGCTTGTTGCTGAGAGACGCGGGCCACGCCCGACAATCCCCCAGCGTGTTGCCGGTGAAGGGGGAATGCGCTATCTTGCTGACCGGTTGTGCCGCGCGGAGTTCCGCGTGCAAGTATGCACGCCCTATGTCGGGAGCCTGGCGTGGGCGGAGAGGGGAGCCGTGTCTCGCGCTCTCACTGTGCGGTCGCTGCTGGTCGGCCTGGCCGCCGTCCTGGCCCTGAGTCTCGGCGTGCCGTACGTCGAGCTCGTGCTGCGCGGCCAGGTCCTGGCGACGAACTACTACCCCGTCGGCCTCGGGCTCGTGTTCCTGGCCGTGGTGCTGGGCGTCAACGTGGCGCTGAAGGCGCTGCGCCGCTCCTGGGCGCTCGGGGAGGCGGAGCTTGCCGTGGTGTTCGTGATGGCCGCCGTGGCGGTGACGATGCCCACCCACGGCACGGCCGGCTACCTCCTGAGCTGGATCAGCGCGCCGCACTACTTCGCGACGCCGGAGAACCGCTGGGCCGACTACGTTCTGCCGCACCTGCGGCGCTGGGCGACGGTGGAGGGCGGGCCGCCGCTGCGCTGGTTCTACGAGGGGCTGCCGCGCGGCGAGGCGGTCCCGTGGGGGGCCTGGGTCATGCCGCTCGCCTGGTGGCTGGCCTTCGTGGGCGCGGGGCTGTTCGCCTGCCTGTGCCTCGTGGCCATCTTCCGCCGCCAGTGGATGGAGCACGAGCGGCTGGCCTACCCGCTGGCCGGGATGACGGCGGAGCTGGTGCGCGGGGCGGACGAGGGGCATTTGCTCCCCCGCTTCGCGCGCTCGGGGCTCTTCTGGGCCGGCTTCCTGCCCCCCTTCCTGATGCTCGGCTGGAACACGGCGTGCTACTTCTCGCCGGACATGCCGGCGATCCCGAGCGAGCTGCCGCCGATCATCATGGCCCCCGGCTTCCCGCCCATCTACCTGGTCTTCTACTGGCCCATGCTCTGCATCGCCTTCTACCTCAAGCGCGAGGTGGCGCTGAGCATCTGGGTGTTCGTGGTGCTGGGGGCGGTGCAGGAGGGGGTGTTCAACCGCCTGGGCTACTCGATCCGCAGCTCGCTGAGCGTGTACCATTTCGACGCCTCGGAGCCGGCCCTGGCGTGGCAGAGCTACGGGGCGATGGTGGCGATGGTCGCGCTGAACCTCTGGGTCGCAAGGCGGCACCTTGCGAGCCTGGCGCGCGCAGCCTTCTGTCCCAATCGCGGATTGCGGATTGCGGATTGCGGATTGAAATCCGAAATCCGAAATCGCAAATCCGAAATCGGCGGTGACGAGTTGCTCTCGCCGCGGACGGCGCTGGTGGGCCTCGCTGTGGCCGTGGCGTTCATGGCGGGCTGGCTGGTGCGGCAGGGGATGGGGGTGGGGACGGCGCTGCTCTTCCTCGCGGCGGCGTTCGTGGGCTTCATGGGGCTCACGCGCCTGGTGGTCGAAGGAGGGCTGGTGTTCATCCGCCCGCCCCTCACGCCGCAGTCGTTCACGGGCGCAGTCCTGGGCAACTCGGCGCTGGGCGCCACCCAGCTCGCGGCGCTCGGCCTCTCGATGGCCTGGGTGGCCGACCCGATCAACGCGTTCATGCCGGCCGCGGCGAACGCGGCGAAGGTCGGCCGCTCGGCGCGGGCGAGCGGACGCGCCATCCTCGCGGCGATGGCCCTCGCCGCCGCCGTCGCACTCGCCGTCACGGTCCCCTACACCATCTGGCTCTGCTACCGTCGCGGGGCCTACACGATGGGCTCCTGGCTCTTCAAGGGCGCGCCGCGCATCCCCTACGAGTACGTGGTGGAGGCGATCCGCTCGAAGCCTGGGACGGAGTGGCCGAAGGTGGCCTGGGGCGCGGCGGGCGGCGCCGAGATGCTGCTCCTGACGGCGCTCTACTATCGCTTCGCGTGGTGGCCCCTGCACCCGCTCGGGCTGGTGGCGGGGGTGGTCTTCAAGGTGCGTTGGAGCTTCCTCCCGGTCTTCCTCGGCTGGCTGTGCAAGGTGGCGGTGCTGCGGATCGGGGGCGCCCCGGCCCTTGAGCGGGCCAAGCCGTTCTTCCTCGGCGCGATGGCGGGCTGGTTCGCGGGGGCCGCGGTCTCAATCGCCGTGGACTGGCTCTTCTTCTTCGGCCACGGCCACGCGATCTACTGGCACTAACCCCCCGTTTGAAGTCGCCGGCAGCGCCGGGGTATAATGATCTAAGGATGCTCGCGCGACCAGAGGTCGCTCTCCGGGACGGGAGTCGAGCATGAAGCCGAAGGTCTACATCGAGACAACGATCGTCAGCTACCTGACGTCACGTCTGTCCCGGGACTTGCTGGTGGCAGGGCACCAGCAAGTGACCCAGGAATGGTGGGATCGTAGGCGAGGAGACTACGATCTTGTCTGTTCTGCGGTCGTCGTGACGGAAGCAGGCGAGGGCGACCCGGAAGCGGCAGCCAGACGACTCGCGGCGCTCGAGGGCATCGCCGTCCTCGGGCTCACCGAAGCGGCCATGGAACTGGCGGCCGAGCTGATCGCGCAAGGCGCAGTGCCTGCCAACAAGCCAGAAGACGGCTTTCACATTGCCATCGCAGCCACCAATGGCGCAAACTACCTGCTGACGTGGAACTGCGCGCACATCGCCAACGCTCAGGTGCGACATATTGTGGAGGACGTGTGCCGCTCGCTGGGGTACGAACCCCCTGTGATCTGCACTCCCGAGGAACTCATGGGGGAATAGATCATGTGGAAGGATCCCATCGTGGAAGAGGTCCGTCGCGTGCGGGATGCGCACGCGGCCCGTTTTGGCTATGACCTGCGCGCCATCTATGAGGACTTCAAGGCTCGGGAACGCGCCTTGGGCCGAGAGATCGTATACTTTCCGCCCAGGCCAGCCACCCGCGCGCCGCGTTCCGGCCACAGTGAGTCAGCTACCGTTCACCCACGCACTGGCCAGTAGCATGCTCCTCCGCATGGCATGGAGGCCAAGCAGCTACTTGGTGTCCTTGAACAACCGCTCGAGGATGCCCTTGATCTGTTCGGCCTTCGGGCCGTCGGGCGCGGCCTTGAGGGCGGCGTCGAGGGCGGCCTTGGCCTGCTCCTTGTCGTTCTTGCGGTAGAGGCAGAGGGACTTGAGGAAGAGGATGTCCTGGGCGACAGTTCCGGTCTGGCCGTATGCCTTGAGTGCCTCGTCGGCGAGCTTGATCGCCTCATCGAGGTCCTTCCCGCGAGCGGCGGCCTCGATCTTGCCGAGCGCGGCCATCGCGCCGTACTTGTTCCTCAGTCCCGCCTTGTTCTCGGGGTCGAGCTTGAGGATTTCGTCCACGACCTCCTCGTAGTTGCCCATAGCGAGGGAGGGGTCGAGAGTGGAGAGGGCGGCGTCGAGGAGCTTGGCCTTCTCGGTGCCCTGAGCCGTCTTAGCCTTGGCGAGGGCCTCGTCGCGCTTGACGCGCGCCTGGCGTAGCTCGGCCAGGTGCTCGAGGTATTTCTCGGGGCCGCCGGCGCGGTAGCCGGTCTTGCCGTAGGGCCGGCCGGCCGCGTCGGCGAGCACGATTGTCGGATAGCCGCTGACGCGCAGCCTGGCCTGCCACTCGGCGTTCTGCTTCTTCGTCTCCTCGGAGAGCTCACGCTGGCGCGGGAAGTCGAGCTTGAGGAAGACGAAGCTCTTGGGGGCCTCGGCCGCGAAGGCCGCCTGGGCGAAGACCTCCTTGTCGAGCTTGATGCACCAGCCGCACCAGTCCGACCCTGTGAAGTCGACCAGGAGGTCCTTTCCGTCCTTGGCCGCGGCCGCCATCGCCTCCTTCGCGTTCTCGGTCCAGGCAACGCCTTCGCCGGCCGCGGCCGCTGCCGCGGCGAGGACGGCCGCCAAGCACGCCGCCAATGCCCTCTTCGACATGTGACTTTCCTTTCGGGGAAGGTGCGGCCGCCCACCTTGGACGACACGGTAAATGCAGCCTAGCAGGTTGCGCGCGCGGAGTCAAACGGCACGGGGGATCGGACTGATCCGACGGAGCGGACCGATCGGCCCGATCTACCAGCCCTCATTCGACCCCAAACCTCTCGGCCAGGGCGTACTTGGCCTCGACGCCGATGCGGTCGTTGAGCTGCGCGAATGGCATCAGGGCGGCCTCGGCGCCGAGGGTCGTGCCGTCGCGGCGAATCTTCGAGTAGATGGCCTCCATCGCCTTCGCCGCGGCGAACAGGGCGGCCAGAGGATAGACGATCAACTGGAAGCCGAGCTCGGCGAGGCGCTCGCGCGGCAGGATAGGCGTCCTGCCGCCTTCGAGCATGTTCGCAACGTTGGGCGCCGGGGCGCGGCGGCCAACCTCCGCGAGCTGCTCCTCGTTGAGCGGGGCCTCGATGAAGCTGGCGTCGGCCCCCACCTCGCGGGCCGCGCTCACGCGGGCCACCGCCTCGTCCATCCCCAGCACGGCCAACGCATCGGTGCGGGCCACGATGAAGAAGTCGCGGCCAGCACGCGCGTCCGCCGCGGCGCGAATCTTGTGGACATATTCCTCCCGGCTAATCACCTTCTTCCCCCGCATGTGGCCGCACTTCTTCGGCCACTGCTGGTCCTCCAGGAAGCAGCCCGCCGCGCCCGCGGCGATCAGCTCCCTCACCGTGCGGTGGACGTTCAGCGGGTTCCCGTAGCCCGTATCGGCGTCCACGATGATTGGGATGCCGACGCAGCCGCAGATTCGGCGGGCGCGCTCGACGATTTCCGTCTGCGTGAGCAGCCCCAGGTCTGGCTCGCCGATGGCCGTCGCCGCCACGCAATACCCCGAGATGAACGCCATCGGGAAGCCGACCCGCTCCACCAGCTTCGCCGACAGCGTGTCGTAGACGCCTGGGAACGCGATCGAGCCGACCTCGTCGAGGATGCGATGAATCCGCGTGGTGCCCATTCAGAACCCCCTTGGTGGAAGTTGGAGACGGCTGAGCCCTATGGCAGCGAGTCTACCGCCTCCCGCGGCCTGTGGCAAGCGGCGCAGGGCCTCGGTTTGACGCTTCAGCGATCCGGGGGTAGAATATGGTAGAAAGTTCCGAACCTTTCCGCTCGCTTCTGTCTGCAAAGGAGCGCCCCCGTGGCCGCGTCCAGCAAGCTCGCCGAGGCCAGGCTGAGAGCGGGCCTCACCATCAGCGCCCTGGCCCGCGCCGCCAACCTGTCCGCCAAGACCGTCTCCAAGTGCGAAAAGGGCCGGGGAGCCGTCGCCGCCACCACCAAGCACCGCGTCGTCAATGCCCTCAACGCGCTTGCGGGCGGCAAGCACTACGGAGTCCGCGAAGTCTTCTCCGAGGCCGCGCCCAACGAGACCGGCGCCCCTGAGCCCTCTTCGCCGGAGTTCCCTCCTCCCCCAACCGAGGCCACGCGCAGGAATATCGCCTGGCTGGACGAGCATGGGGGCCTTCTCGATGAATACGGGGAAGCCTGGGTTGCCATCTGCGGCGGCAGGCCGGTCTCAAGCGGCGAAACCCCGGATGAGGCCATAGAGAAGGCTCATGCGGCCGGACACGCCGGCGAGGAGATGCTCCTCGTCTGGGCCGGCGTGGACAACAACATCTACTGACGTGGGAAGAAGCGCGTGGGCCAGGTGCGCCTCGATGCCGACCGAGGGTACGACTTCGCCATCAGAGGGGCCTCGTACCGCGCACGGCGCTTGCGGGTCCGGTTGCGGCTGAGTGCCGACTACAGCATGCCGGCTCTCCTCGACACGGGAGCGTACTTCAGCTTCTTCCCGCAGCGCATCTGGGCAAGCCGCTTCGCTCAGGTCTGCCGCGAGAACCTGGACCCGGAGAAGCTCGTCTGGTTCACTGGCGACGGGTCGCCCCCTCAACCCTTGTGGCCGGGGACTGCCGCCTTCGAGTCCGTGGTCCGCCGCGGCACGGGGATCGGCCTCAGCCAGCAAGAGGCTATCCGGTGCGACTTCGCCCTTGTGCATACCCGGATCATAGATGCTTGGGGCGGCGATTCCGGGCCGCTCGCCCTCCCATCTCTCCTCGGCTACACCGATGACCTGCCCCGCGAACGTCGGCCCCAAAACATCCTTCTCGGCTTCGCAGGCATACTCGACAGAGCTACCCTCCTCCTCGACTATCCCAATGCCACAATGGCCCTGAACTTCTGACCCGCCCAACGAAAGGAGCGTCCCTTGCGTCCCTTGGGTCCCTTGTGTCTCTCTCTCGCCCTCTCAAGCTTCGCCGCCCAGCCGCCCGCCTTCGTCTGGCTCGAAGGCGAGCAGCCGGCGAAGGCCACAGGCATCGCTACAAAGGCGGCCGGATGGGGACACACGGAGTTCCTCTCCGACGAGAAATGGCTCCACGTGAGCGTGGAGGCCGACAAGGTGGAGAAGGAGGTTCCCCCCGAGGGCGGCTTGCTGGAATATGCCTTCCCCGCCCCAAGGGATGCCTCCTACGAGGTCTGGATGCGCATCGGCTTCGAGTTCGTCCGCTCGCCGTTCGAGTGGCGGATTGATGGGGGCGACTGGGCGACCGCCAAGCCGACCGACCTGTCGACCGATTGCATGGAACTCGACTTCTGGTGCGAGGTGGCCTGGCTCAAGGTGGGCGACAAGCAGCTCTCAAAAGGCGACCACAAGCTCGAAATCCGCCTGCCGCGAACGAAGGACGACAAGGGGAAGACCGCCCGCATCCTCTTCGCCCTCGACGCCATTTGCCTCACGGCGGGCGAGTTCTCGCCCAACTCGCGCTTCAAGCCCGGCGAAGAGAGCAACACGGCGCGCGACCAGGAGGCGGCGGAGACCGTGTTCGTCCTGGCCGAGCCCAAGGCCCCGGATGCCCGCGCCTCGGTGGCGTTGAAGGGATTGTGGGAGGTCTGCCGCCACGACGAGCAACTGCCCAAAGAGGTGGCCGTCCCCATCGCCGACTTCCCAAAGACGCCGCACTGGTCGGCCATCGAGGTGCCGGGCGACAAGAACACGCTGCGGCCCGACCTGCTCTTCGCCCATCGCCTCTGGTATCGCACGCGCGTCCGCGTGCCCGAATCGTGCGCGGGCCGCTCCTTCTTCGTCGTGTTCCCCGAGAACAACCTGAACACCACGGTCGTGGTGAACGGCGTGCCGTGCGGCTTCGACAAGAATCCCTTCGCCCGAGTTCAGATTGACGTGACGAAGGGCGTGAAGCCCGGCGTCAACGAGCTGTGGGTCGGCATCCGCGACGCCTGGTACGGCCGCTCGACCAACCCCAACGACCCGATGAAGCTGCGGAGGACCTTCAACGTGCCGGTGCGGTTCTTCGACCAGGGCTGGCAGGACCTCGCCTATCCCATCTGGCACCACGCTCAATCGGGCATCCTGGTCACGCCCGAGTTCGTCGTCGCGGGGCCGGCCTACGCCAGCGACGTCTTTTGTAGGCCCTCCGTGGCGAAGAAGGAGCTGGCCCTCGAGGTGACGGTGACTAACCCGACAGGCAAGGAGGCCGCGGGCGAGGTCGTGTGCCAAGCGGTGAACGCCAAAACGGGCGAGGCGGAGAAAACGTTCGCGCCCAAGCCCTTCACCCTCGCCGCCGGCGCCACGCAGACGCTCGCCATCGCCGAGCCGTGGGCGAACCCGAAGCTCTGGTGGCCCGATGACCCCAACCTCTACTTACTCAGGGCGTCCGTGTCTGTCCGTGGCAAGTCCGTGGATGTATCGGACACGCGCTTCGGCTTCCGCGAGTGGGGCTGGCAGGGGCGCGACTTCACCCTCAACGGCATCCCCTGGCGCCTCTGGTGCGACTGCTTCACCGCCCCCACGAAGGAGCAGTGGCTGGAGTTCTACCGCAAGACCAACCAGCGGATGATGCGCTTCTGGGGCACACGCTGGCAGGGCATGCCGCACCGCGAGGCCCTCGACTTCTTCGACGAGAACGGCGTCGTCGTCCGACGCAGCGGCATCCTCGACGGCCAGGCCATCGGCTACTTCGCCATCGAACGCGACCCCGACCTGAAGAAACTCTACAACTCCGAGATCAAGATGCAACTGATGGAGAACTGGCGCGACCAGATGGTCGCACAGGTCAAGGGCGAGCGCAATCATCCCTCCGTGATGATCTGGTCAATCGAGAACGAATGGCTCTACATCAACTGCATCAACCTCCACGGCGGGCACATGGACGAGTTCGAGCGCGAGGTGAAGAAGACCGCTGACGCCGTGATGGCCGCCGACCCCACCCGCCCCGTGATGAACGACGGCGGCGGGGCGCACAAGAACAACGCGATGCCCGTCGCGGGCGACCACTATGTCACAGGCCCCTACCACGAGTATCCCGCCCTGGCCTACGACGCGCAGACCAAGGGCGGCGGCCGCGGCCGCTGGGAGTGGGACCAGAAGCGCCCGCGCTTCATCGGCGAGGATTTCTACATCACGGGGAACAACCCCGAGTTCGCCTACTTCGGCGGCGAGGAGGCCTTCCAGGGCAAGATTGCCACGCGGCCCGCCGCGAGCATCATGGCCCGAATGCTGATGGAGGGCTATCGTTGGAGCAACCAGTGCGCCTGGCACTTCTGGATGGGCCAGAACGATGCCCCTGGCCAATACGCCTCCTATCCCCCGCGAGCCGTCTTCTGCCGGCAATGGGACTGGACGTTCGGCTCGGGCCAGAAGGTGAAGCGCACGTTCGGCATCTTCAACGACACTCGCTTCGACGACCCCATCTCATTCACGTGGGCGCTCGCCCTCGACGGCAAGAAGGTCGCGGGCAAGACCACCGAGCACAAGCTCGCCCCCAGCGCCTGCGAGAAGTTCGACGTCGAGATTGAGATGCCCAAAGTGGACGCGCGCCGGGAGGGTGAACTGGCCCTCTCACTCTCGGTCAAAGGCCAGGAGGTCTTCAAGGACACGAAAGCCGTCTCCATCCTGCCTCTGGCCCCTGAGGTCAAAGGGCTGGAGGCCAAGGATGTGGCCATCTTCGACCCACACGGGGCGGCCGTCGCCTTCCTCAAGCTCAAGGGCGTCGGCTTCACCTCGCTCCCGGACCTCAAGTCGCTCCCCGAAGCTGCCAAGGTGTTGGTCATCGGCAAGGACGCCCTCGACGCGGCGGAGAGCACTTCGAGCCGCCTGGCGGCCTGGGCGCTCGGCGGCCGCCGCATCATCGCGCTGGAACAGAAGAACCCCCTCAAGTTCCAGGCCCTCCCCTGCGAGATGGAGGCCCAGACCAACCAGGGCACCACCGCCTTCGCCGAAGACCTCAACCACCCCGCCCTCCGCGGCCTGAAGCAGAAGGACTTCTTCACCTGGGGCAGGGCGGCCTCTCATTCTCACATTCTTAAGAATGTGAGAACGACGCCCGACGCGACGGACGAGCTGGTCTACCGCGATGCATATGCCAAGCCCACGCGCGGCGCCAAGTCGCTCATCCAGTGCCACACGCTCCTCCAGAGCACCGGCCTCGCCGAGGTGCCGGTCGGCGACGGCCTGATGCTCCTCTGCCAGCTCCTCGTCGGCGAGAAGCTCGAAACGAACGCCATCGCCCAGCACCTTCTCGTGAACCTTCTCGACTACGCCGCGGCCTACAAGCTTGAGTTCCGCCAGGTCGCCGCCTGCGCGACCGACCCAATGCTCGCCAAGACACTCGACGAAATCGGCCTCAAGTACGCCAAGGCCAGCACGCCGCTCGAAGCCCTAAGCGGCACGGCCAAGGTCGCCATCGTGTCAGCCTCCGCCGCCAACCTCAAGTCCCTCGCCGACAATGCGGCCAAGGTCAAGGCATTCCACGACGCCGGCGGCTGGCTCTTCCTCCACGGCCTCACGCCCGAGGGGCTG
>VGYW01000043.1 GCA_016872875.1 Planctomycetota bacterium
TACCACATAGTACGCCCTCTCAGGGCTGACCTACCCATCGCCCCTTTCCCAGGGCTTCGCCCTGGGCTGCTATAGTGCGCCCCTATCGGGGCTCCGGAGTAGTTCACCAGAACTGGGGGCCATACTCTTGCGCCATAGCCCTCTTGCGTAGTCGGCCCAGCCGACTAAAATGTCTCTGTTGTGGAAAGCTCGCCCCCACGCCCTTCGGTGGCGGGCGTAGCGACACGCAGCTCGCGTGTCGAAGACGGGACAGGCGAGCCACCCGTCCCTACGGCTTTCCGGAACAGCAAGTAGAATAGCAGCGTTGATTGGCAGTCACCTCCCTTGAAAGGGCTCTCCCCAATGGACGACAAGCTCTCCTACCAGAAGGCGGGGGTGGATATTGACGTGGCCGACGCGACGAAGGACGCGATGGCGAAGAGCCTGGAGACCCGCGACCCGCGGGTGCTCAACAAGCTCGGCGCCTTCGCCTCGCTCTTCGACGGCGCGTTCCCCGAGCTGAAGCACCCGGTGCTCGTGCTGAAAATCGAGGAGCCGGGCAGCAAGCAGAAGCTCGCCTTCCAGCACAAACGCCCCGTGGGCATCGCATACGACCTCATCAACCACCTGGTCAACGACATAATAGTCATGGGCGCGCGGCCGCTGGCCGTCCTCGACGTCATCGTCTGCGGGAAGATCGAGAAGGACCTCGTGGCGGAGTTCGTGGACGCGCTGGCGCGGGCCTGCCGCGAGCAGGACTGCTCGCTCGTGGGCGGCGAGACCTCCGAGCAGCCGGGCGTCGTCGAGGCGGGCGTCTACGTCCTCGCCGCCAGCATCGTCGGCGCGGCCGACCGAGATAGCATCATTGACGGCTCGCGAATCGAGCTCGGCGACACCGTGCTCGCCGTCGCCTCCAACGGCCTCCACACCAACGGCTATTCCCTCGTGCGCGCCCTGATCGCGAAGAAGCCTGAAATCCTCGACGCAAAGGTTGCGGGGGAGCCGTTCCTCGACGCCATTCTTCGCCCCCACAAGTGCTACTGGCAGGCGTTCCGCGACCTCTTCGCCTGGCACGAGCTGCACGGACTCGCCCACATCACGGGGAGCGGCATCGCCGGCAACCTCGAGCGCATCCTCCCGCCCGGCGCCGACGCCTCGATTGACCTCTCTGCCATCCGCATCCTCCCCATCTTCAAGCTTATCCGCGACGCCGGCGGCGTGGACGACCCCGACATGCTTCGCACCTTCAACCTCGGCGTCGGCATGACCCTCGTCGTCGCCCCCTCCGCCCTCGCCCGCCTCCAGTCCCACCTCGCCGCCAAGGGCTGCGAGAGCTATCCCATCGGGGAGATTGTTAAGGGCAAGCAACAGGTCACGTACCAGGGGCATCTCATCTGGTAACGCTCTGCTGTCCCGGGGGATTCGGTCCCATGTCTTTCTTCACGAGCCTGAAGTTGTACCGGCCGACCCCGCCTCCCGTCATCGTGGGGCGGGACCTCGCGGCGTTCGTTCGTGCTTTCCAGACACTGGGCGCCGCAAGACCTGAGGGCATGTTTGACCTCGAGGTGAAGTTCGGCAAGAGCATAGACCAGGATGATAAGCCCACGACATATGAGGTAACCGTGGATAAGAGCGTGAGCGAGGTCCACGCCATCGAGTGGGACGTCAAAGAGACATTGAGCTCTGCGAACGAAGTCGTGGATGCATTGGGGAGACTGCACGGGCGAGTCTACCGAGCCGGCGTGCCATTGGGCACGGTGTCCGAACCGGTTCGCCAAGCCCTGAACCGCGTGAACTCGCAGGAGAACGAGATAGACCTCGCGCTGGACACCTGGACGCTGGGTATCGGCCCCGTGAGCGTCGGCAGTCTCAGTGCCGACCAGGTAGCCGTTGTGGGATGGATCGACGTGAGCCTTTCGGGCTATGGCTACCTTTACCCCTGGACGTTGTGCGGCCTGATCGAGCGAGCGGAGGCGCTCCCGCAAGTCCAGCGGCTGATGGCCCTATGCCGCGATACCTGGCCGGTGAAGCCAGCCGTACCTCCGCGGCGGATCCAGAGAGCCAGGAAGGCTATCGGCGAGCTTTGGCCCTACCCGCGCTTCGATACTCCATGGGATTGGTATTGGAGCGTGAGTGAATCGGGATAGGACGCCGGCGCTTCTCTCGCTCCCACGCTCCGCGTGGGAGCGCCGCCTCTTGACGCTCTGCGTCTCTGCTGACGGGCTACCTTGAGGGGCCTTGGGGTCAGGTCGTAACTCGAAACTTTTGGCTTGACACTCTGGCCCTGGTGCGGTAGAGTGTTGGCATGGCACGTCCGCTGCGAGTGGGTATTCCTGGCGGGTTCTACCACGTGACGAGCCGAGGGACGGAGCGTCGGGAGATCGTGCGCGACGACTCGGATCGGCGGAAGTGGGTGGAGTTGCTGGGCGAGGTGGCGAGCCGCCGGCGCTGGCGGGTGTTCGCCTGGGCGCTGATGACGAATCACTTCCACTTGTTCCTGGAGACTCCCGATGCCGATCTTTCGGCGGGGATGCACGATCTGAATTCGGGCTACGTCTCGACGTTCAACCGCCGCCACGGTCGCTGCGGGCCGCTGCTCCAGGGGCGGTTCAAGGCGATTCTGGTGGAGCGGTCGGCGCACGACTGGGAGTTGTCGCGCTACGTGCACCTGAACCCCGTGCGGGCGGGCCTGGCGGCGACGCCGGGCGAGTATGCGTGGAGCAGTTGCGGGTGCTACCTGGGGCGCCGCGAGCCGCCCGAGTGGCTGGCGTGGGAGGACATCCTGCTCGAGCATGGGCGGATGCTTCGGGCGGCCCGGCGGGCGTACGCGCGGTATCTGGCGGAGGGGGTGGAGCGACCGTCGCCATCGCCTCTGGCGCGGGTTGTGGCATCCACGTTTCTGGGCTCGGAGAGCTTCGTGGCGAGGATGCGGGCGCGCCTGGAGGGGTCGCTGCCCGACCGCGAGGTGCCCGCCGCGAGGGAGTTTCGCGCTCGATTGGACGCTCCTGCCATCGAGGAGGCCGTGTGCCGCGTCTTCCGAGTCGGCGTCGAGGCCATCCGCGCCAGGGGCATTCACGGCAACGACGCCAGGGCGGTGGTGGGATACCTGTGTCGGAAGCTGGCGCCCTGCTCGATGGTCGCAGTGGGCCGTCGGCTTGGGGGCATCACGGGACAAGCCGCGGGGAAGCTGGCTCGCGCAGTGGCAGGGCGGCTGCCCGCCGACAAGGGCCTCCGCGGGGCGGTCGAAGCGTGCGAGAGAGCCTTACGCGAAAAGTTTCGAGTTACGACCTGACCCCACGCTTTTTGACCCCACGCTTTTCCACGCTTTTGAGCCAAGGATGATAGCCCCAGGCTTAGCGTTGCTTCTCGCCTTGTGGCCCGTTGTCGCCGCCGCGCCCAGGCAGTCGGCCGCAGGGCAGCCGAAGGTGTCGGCCCTACCACCCATTCGCGTGAGCGGCGACGGGCGGGGATTCGTCCTCGGCGAAACGGACCAGCCCTTTCACCCCTGGGGCTTCAACTACGACCACGACGCCTCTGGCCGCCTCCTGGAGGATTACTGGCAGGCATCGTCATCGAGGAGTTCTTCCCCCTCAAGTGCGGCATCGAGGAGTTGGACGCCTTCGTTGTCGGCTCGCGCAAGCTGGCCGCGGGCTGCATCGGCTTCTACTGGGGCAAGACCCCCGAGGAGTACGCCCGAGGCCCGGCCGGCCTCGCCACCGCCATCACGAGGTCCTGGCTCGAATATTTCCGTGCCAAGGCCCCCGCCATGGTCCGCCCCGCGCGGTAGCGCGCTTGACTCCACATAGACGCGCCCTTAGAATCAGATATGGGGAGAGGAAAGCGGCCGGAGAATGACGTATGCCCCAACTCCACGCCCAGGTGCGCAGGTCCACGGTCGGCGAGAAGCTCCCGGTCGCCTGGGTGCAGCTCGAAGGGTTCCTCGACGCCTCCACCGTGCTGTCGTTCGAGAACACCCTCGCGCTCCTCCACCGCGAGGGGCAGGGCGACGTTGTGCTGGACTTCGCGGGCGTGCTCTACGCGAACAGCTCGGCCATCGGGGCTATCCTGAACTACCGCAACCTCTTCTCCCTCCAGAGCCGCGACCTGGTGCTCATCCGCCTGGCGGCCCAGGTGCGGGCGACCTTTGAGCTCCTGGGCCTCCTGCCCGTCCTGCCGTGCCTCGACGGCGAGGACGCTGCTGCGCGCTACCTCCTGAGCGCGCCTGCCGGGCAGCGGGACCTGGCGGCCTTCGGGGCACGGCCCGCCCCAGCCGCCGGCCCGCCCCAGCCTGCCGCGGCTCCCGCCGAGCGCCCCGCGAAGCGCAACGTCATGATGATCGCCCCCGAGGAGAACCGCTTCACCGACATCACGAAGATGCGCCTCCTCGCCCCTGGCGGACGCTTCCAGATCGTCACGAGCTGCTCCGAGGCCCTCCACCACTTCGACGTGCTCGACCCCGACCTGATCATCCTGGAGGACCCGATGCACGGCTCGGAGGACTTCCTCTGGGCCGTCAAGACCGAGAAGGGCAAGAGCGTCGTCCCAGTCATCAAGCTCTACTGGACTGGCACCGACATCGAGACCAGGAAGGAGTTCAAGATCTGGGAGGACGACTACCTGGTTGAGCCGTTCGAGGTGATGGAGCTCTTCGCCCTCAGCGAGGCGGAGCTGCGGCGCTTCCCCGAGGACCGCAAGGTCGTCCAACACCTCACCCACTTCGAGTTCCGCACCCGCCGCGAGAACATCGCCCGCGCCGGCGAGCTGGCCGCCGGCCTCCTCAAGAAGTCCGGGCTAGCCGCCGAGCGCGCTTCCGCCCTCGCCGCCGCCTTCGCCGAGGCAATCGAGAACGCCGCCCGCCACGCCCACGCCTACGCCCCCGAGAAGTGCATTGACGTCGTCTTCCTCCTCGACCGCGAAAAGGTCTCGATCACAGTGACCGATGAGGGCTCGGGGTTCGACTTCCGGCCCCACCTCGAGCGCGCGCGGAGGGAGCAGCCCGTGGCCCCCGAGCGGCTCCAGCAGGCGCGCGGCGCCCTCGGCAAGCTCGGCATCCCCCTCATGGCCCGCTCCGCCGACTCCCTCGAGTATCTCGGCCCCGGCAACTGCCTCCGCCTCACAAAGCGCCTCCGATGACCGCTCGCCGGCCCCGAACTTGCGCCCCCCTCAGACACGCGCAAGTTCGGGGCCTCGTCGCCTGCGCCCTGTTGCGACCTTCAGGTCACAACAGGCGCGTGCGAAGCTGGCCATTCACTGCGGCAAGAGCGGGCGGAGAAGGCCGGCCTCCTCGCCAAGAAGCGCGGCCCGGCACTCTTCAGCCTTCTCGCGTGTGACTGCGCCGGTGTGCGCGGCCGTGTTGCGGAACGCCTCCAGGTAGCGCCCCAGGTCACTGGTGTAGCGCTTGGTGAGCACCTTCTTGCCAATGGCACTGCTCCGCAACCCGCCGGCCATTGCGGCAAACGCTGGCGCTGGCGCCGGCTCAAAGCGCAACCTTCGCAGGACATGCCACATCTCACCCATCGTGAGGGGCTTTTCCTCCGCGATGAACCTCTTGATGACCGCGGCCGACTTCTGCCACTCCGCCTGCTCAGCCTCCGAGAGCTGCCGGCCCGTGAAGACGCATTGGAAGACTTCATCCGCAGGCGCCTTGCCGCCCTTGCGGAAGGCTTCCTTGGCAGGCTCAAAGACCGCCTTCAGCAGTTGGAGCTCCAGGGCCTTGCTGTATTCCACCACGACGGCCGCGTAGTCTGCCGTGCCCCCGCCCAGCCGCTCCATCTCCTTCAGCAGCACTTCACCCGTCGAGAGGAACTGCTGGACGTTCTCATCGAGCTTCTCCCAAGCCGAGCCGAGCCCCTTGACAAGGTCCTGGGTCGCCTTGTCCCATCCCGCGTCGGGCGCGTACTTAGACTCAGCGAGACGCAACTCTGGCTGCGTGGAAGCGATGATGTGGTCGAAGAATGCCCCGGGGTCCTCGGCCTCGGGCTTCTTCCTCAATTCCGAGCGCGCGCGAGCCGTGGCGCTCACCACCCGGTTGATCTCGTTGAGGCCAAGGCGATAGAGGACCGCTTCGACGTCAATGCCGATCTTCTGGCGGATCGCCACCTCTTCCACGAAGAACTTGAGCGCCAGGTTCCTGGCCTCGTCGGGAATCTCTAGCCGGGTGCCCTGCTGTTGGAAGTACGAGAAGAGGGTCAATGCGCCGGCCAGCTTGATGGCGTTCTGCCGCACCCGCACGCTGAAGAGCAACTCGCCGCGTATCTGCTCAAGCAGGAGGGCCTGGGCCTTCTCCAATGCCTCAAAGAAGCTCTCGCGAAGCACTATCTGCTTGGGCTCGAATCGCCCGCGCACAAGCGGGTGCTGCGTCTGGATGGCATAGACCAGCGTCAGGTGGTTCCGGATGTCGCCGGCCAAGGGCATCTTGAGTCGCCCTAGGGCCAGCTCGCGTTGGCTCCGGCTGAGCTCGCGCAACCGCTGCTTGGTCATCCTGTGCATCCGCACCAGCATCCGGTCCTCAATGGCGTTGGAGTCCGGATCGCTCACCGCGAGGGCGTGCCGGGGATTTCGCGGGCATCCCCGGAGCCGAGCACCCGCCTCAGCAACGGCACCATCTCGGCGTGAAGGGCGTAGGTCGTCACCTGCTTCGCCTTGCGCTGGGGCTTCCTGACAAGCTTGAACCCCAAGAGGGCATCGAGGGTGCTTCGCGAGCGGGCGAACCGGGCCTTGATGCCCGCGAATGCCGCCTCGTAGTCCACCTGGTTGAGGAGGAAATGCAGCACCTCTTTGGCCACCGGCTCCGCCTTCAAGCAGCGCTTCATATCCGCCTCAAGTCGCTCCCACACGCAGCCCGGCGAGAGCCTGTAGTTCTCGATGGTGTAGAACTGCCCGAAGTAGTTCTCGGGGTAACCCGCGGGCCGGCGCATGTTCAGGCCGACCATCTTCTCGACCGTGCCATTGATTGCCGCGAGGAACTGCTCCTCGGTGAGCGTGACCGCGTAGCCGTGGGCGCGGATCACCGGCATGCTCAGGCACTTGCCGAGTAGGTCTACCCGCTCCCGGTACTTGTCCTGCTCTACATCGGGGTCAACCATCGCGTGACCTCCTGTCCTCAGCCGGCGCTCTCCGGCAGCGCTAACATGGTCACCTGACATTCGTATCTTAGCGACTCTGTGGCCCTCGCGCAAGAGGCGTGGCTAGCATTTGTCGCCGCTTGCGACGGGCAGGATTGCTTCGTTGGCATTCCAGGCCGGTGACAAACGCAGAAAAAACTCTTGACAAAGCGGGACGAAGCATGTAATGTTTGCCTACAGGTAAGCGTTCCATTCGCGCCTGGTTCATAGGGAAAGGCCAATGCAACAGTCGTCTGTCACTCCGAAGCCGTACCGACAACTCAGGGCGGCCGTGAATCGCACGCTGGAGTCCGTTGCTGAGGAGGCGGGAATTCACGCTGCGTATCTCAGCAGGATAGAGCGTGGGCTTGCTGAACCGTCGCCGCTCGTCGAATCGCGTCTTGACGCGGCTCTTGGGCAGTTGCCGCTCTTCGAGCCGCCACCGGCCGAGCCCTTGGAGGAGCGGCTCGATCCCCGCAACGTGCTGAACGCGTTGACTGGGAAGCAATGGATCCAGGAGACCACCACTGTCTGGAGGCAGCGCGGCCTCGGGGCGAACCATGCTGAGACCAAGTACGAGAAGCTTCACCCGGCGCCCTTCTCCTTCCAGGACGTGGCCCGGCTGATACGCTTCTTCACAAAGCCAGGCATGTTGGTACTCGACCCCTTTGTGGGCGTCGGGAGTACCCTGAAGGCGGCCGCCCTTGAAGGGCGCCGGGGCATAGGCATCGAGCTATCCGAGAAATGGGCGGCCCTTGCGAGGCAGAGGCTGAGAGAGGAAACGCCTGATGACTCCCAGCAGCAGATCTGGTGCATGGATGTCAGAGAGGCGGCTGCGAAGCTCGCGGCAGACAGCGTTGATTTCATTGTGACCAGCCCACCCTATTGGGCGATCCTCAACAAGCGTCCTGACCACAAGGTCAAGGAGGTGCGGCTCGCGAACGGTCTGGACAGGAACTACTCCAATGATGTCCGTGACCTTGCGAATGTGCCAACGTACGAGGAATTCATCCGCGAATTGGTGAGCATTTTTGAAGCCTTGGCGGGCAAGTTGGTGCCAGGCAAGTACTGCGCGATCATAGTGAGTGACTTCAAGCACAAGGAGCGGTACTATCCCTACCACAGCGACCTTCACCAGCGGTTGCATGGCCGGGAGCTCAACCTTGAGGGGATCACCATCCTGCACCAAACAAACAAGGCCCTATACCCATACGGGTACCCGTTCGCCTACGTTCCGAATATCCACCACCAGTACATCCTGCTTTTCAGACGGCGTTCGCCCATTGCGGCGCGCGCGCCCCGAAATGGGCGCAGCCGGATCGCAGTTCCCAGCCAGCTTGACGAACGATTGGCGGCTCTCGGGCGGATTCCCCACAAGACTGGGGAGATGGCTGGCAGGCATTGGGGGCACCAACGCCATTCCATCTGTTCCTTTCCCTCCAAGATGAAGCCGGCCTTGGCCTCTGTGTTGGTGGACCTCCTCACGACCCCGCAGAGCGTTGTCCTGGATCCCCTGGCCGGGTGTGGGACTATCCCGTTTGAGGGAGCGCTACAAGGCAGGCCAGCGATCGCTGGAGACATCAGCCCCCTTGCCTTTGTCATATCCTCGGCCAAGCTGAACCCGCCCACCAAGCCGGACTGCGACGCTATTCTTGCTCAAGTGGAGGAGGCCATTCGGGCCCATCCTGAGATCGGGTCACTCGACGGGATGGAGAGGGAGATCCAGGAGTTTTATCACCCACGGACAGCGCACGAAATCGAGGTCGCCCGCGCCACGCTCAGCAAGTTGACAGACGGGTTCACCAGCAATGCCGCGGGCATCTTCGTCACAGCATGCTTGGCTCACATCCTGCACGGCAACAGGCCGTACGCTCTATCCCGCCGTTCCCACAACATCATCCCCATCCCGCCGAAAGGGCCTGCGGAGTACAAGAGCGTCGTCAATTCGCTCAGGGACAAGTGCGCCCGGATGCTCGATTTCCCTCTGCCACCCTCGTTTACGCCGGGAAGGTGCTACCGGGCTGCTGCACATGCAATCCCGCTCGGAAGGGAGTCAGTAGACGTAGTCATCACCTCCCCTCCGTTCTTGGGAACCACCCATTTCCTGCGCCAGAACCGCATACGGAACTGGCTTGTCGGGTGGAACTACGAGACGCAGGCAAGCCAGCGGGAGATGTTCCTGGAACACAAGGCCGACGTTTCTGGCTATGCGCCGATTCTTCGCGAGCTTCAAAGAGTGGTTCGCGGTGAAGGGTTGGTGGTATTCCACGTCGGCCTCGTTGACAAGGAGAACATGGCTGATATGCTCCACCCATTGTTCATTGAGGCTAGGTTCATGCTGGAGGGCACGGTCTGGGAGGATACGACAGGTCTTGAGTGCCACGGACGTACTGACCGCGGCGCCACCACCCGTCACGGTTTCGTCGTTTACCGGAAGCGCTGACCCCGCGGAAGCGCGATGCCGAGCGCGTCGAATGCCCCTGCGGCCAGGGGCGACAGACCGGATGCTCTGTTCGCAGGCAGCCATGCGACGCCTACCCCGTGTCTCTCCAGCAGGTGGATCATGTCCTCCTGAGGCTTCACATCGGTCACAACAACGCGGTGCACTCCGCGGCCTTCGTACAGTGGCTCGACAAGAAAGTGTTCGTAGTACAGCACCTGCCCCAATGCCAAGCGAATCTGCCTTGCCTCATCGTTGCGAATCGTCTTGACCTCGACCAGCAGGCACCCGTCTGGCCCCACTACCAGAAGATCGTAGTGCCCCTGGTAGGTCTCAAACCCTGACGGCACGGCGGCAGCGAATCTCTCTAGGCACAACTGGTGCTCCCTGTATCGGCGGCCGGACGCGTCAGGATCGAAATCCCGCACTGCTCTCGGCCTCTCTTGGGTTTCGCGCCGCGGTGCGCCCATGTAGCCGGTGCCGGGACGGTACGGTCTCCGCTGAGCGATTGCCACTGAGGCCGTGGCTCGAATCGGCTCGGCTGCCCCATGCTGCTGGGCGAGATCTCGTCCCAAGTGGCACTGACCGCGGTCCACCACAATGTCCCCGATCTGCCGAGCCAGCGCAGGGAGGATCTTGGCGGAGTTCCTCATCTGGTGCTCGCTCACCCCAGTTTGGCGCAAGGCTGCTGCAACATCCCCTGCCCGGGCGATGCCACAAACCCGGCCGAACTCGGCCTCGGAATCGTCACTAGCCTCAAGACAGAGGCCCAAGAGGGAAGCTGGTATCGCGGCGCACTCTCCCACGAGTCTGAGCAGAACCCGGTAAGGGTGAGAAGTCCCTCCTGCATCCGTCAGGACCATTCCGTCGAGCGCCCGACGCCAGACATCTCGGGCCTCGTCTCCAAGCGGGTTGCCCGACAGATGCAGTAGGCGGCCGGCATCGGCGGCGAGGGAGTTGTCGCTGTGAACGAAGCCCAACAAGTGGAACAGCCGCCGCAGGTCCCGCGCGCAGGTCCTGGTTCCTTGGCTGTCCGGTGGCTTGGCGTGTTCCATGTTGAGGTCTTCCTCAACCGAACCCGCGGTCCTCCGGAAAGTGTAGACCCCCGACCTGGCCAGCGCGTCACCCAGAATGCCGTCGTCCTCCATGTGTGAACGCGAGCTCGCGAGTTGTCGGAAAACGAGAAGCGCCTTCACGAGGCGTGGCACCTGATTGATCTGGTGCGGGAAGTTCTTCATGCCTTCGCCCCTCTAGCCCCGTCGGCTCCGCCGCAGAAGGGGTCGAGGATGATCGAGCCGGGGTTGGAGTAGTGGAGGATGAGCTCGCGAAAGACGCTCCATGGCCGCCGGGCGAAGTAGCGGTGCATCTTGTAGACCGGCGTGTGTGGCTTCGCCACCACCGCGTGGTCAATGGGCTTGAGGTTGTCGAGGTCCTTCATCTCTTCCGGCATGGCAGTCTCCCGCGCGCCACAGTGCAGGGGCGGGCTCTTGCGGAACACACATTGCCAGGTATCTTAGCGAGTCTCCCCGCTTCTCGCAAGCCCTTCCCGCGACAGGATGCGCTCGCGCGCCGCTCGCGGAATCCGCAACGGGAGACAATCAGGTTCTGGCGAGGGTGACGAAGATGTCGAAGAAGGCGTGGGTGTAGACGGCGATGCCGAGGCCGCGGTAGATGTAGATGGCGGCGAAGAGGACGCCGAGTGCGAAGCGGTAGGCGAGGCGGCCGGCCTCCCAGGGCTCGCCGCACGGGCCGATGTGGTGGCAGGCGGCAAAGGCGAGGGACGAGACGACGATGCTGATGCCGGCGACCCAGCCAGGCCCCAGGCCGCTCCAGAGCTTCAGGCCGTAGTAGAGCGCGCCCATGAGTATGACGCGGAAGAGGGCCTCCTCGTAGACCCCCGCGCCGACGGAGAGGACGATGTCGCGGGCGATGTCGCGCGTCGGCCCGAGGTTGCCCGCCGCGAGGACGCGGCGCGCGATGGCGCCGCCGACGAGGCCCAGGGCGCAGGCGTAGGCCACGCTCTCGGCGAGCATCAAACCCAGCAGCTCGGCGTCCACACGCTTCCGCTCGGTCTGCCGCAGGGCGAGAAACGCCAGCGTCGCGATGAGCGCGGCGAAGGCCACAGGCTCGGCCGAGCCGAAGACGTGAAAGACCAGGCGGATGATCCCGTGCGCCCAGTTGCCGACGTCCGAGCGCAGCAGGATGATCCCCACCTCGTAGCCGACGAGGAGCGGGAGGATGAAGAGGAAGCCCGTGGCGAAGTCGTGCGACTCGCGCAGGTATTTCTGCACGAGTCCCTCGGCGGCGCCGGGCGGTTGGGAGCGGTCTTTGGGCTTTGCCATGCGCCTAGGGTGTCGGGGAAGGTTGCCTTGCGTCCGTTGAGGAAGACACGGACAAACGAGTTTGTCCGTGGCACCCCCGTTTCTCTTGCGCAAACCATGGGTGCCACGCCCAAACTTGTTTGGGCGTGCGGGGACTGGGCGACTTCCACAAGAGACGCTTCTTGACGGGGAGGCGAGCGCCGGCTGGGCGCTTGCCGCCTAGAGTATACGCCGGCGGGCTGTCGGTGTCAATCCCTTATCGTCCTCGTCCCTCGTCCTCGAACCCCCAGTGGAGGAGAAGACGAAGAGAATCGAGGACGAGGAGGAAGGACGAGGACGATTGAAGAGCCGAGGGATAGGCAGCGTGTCGTGTGGGGGAGTACGGCCCCGGTTCTGGTAGTGTTCCTCGGCTCTGAAGCTCCGAACGGAGCGTACTATAGCAGCCCAGGGCGAAGCCCTGGGACAGGTGGCCGCCCGCATTCAGCCCTGTAGGGGCGTACTGCCCGCCCCAGGCAGGATGTGGCGCCCGGAAGCGCATAGTACGCCCTTTCAGGGCTGACCTACCTATCGCTCCGTTCCCAGGGCTTCGCCCTGGGCTGTTATAGTACGCCCCTGTCGGGGCTCCGGAGTACTTCACCAGAATTGGGGGCCATACTCAGGGGAGACGCGTGGCTTGATTCCCCGGTCGGAAACTGGTATCTTCTGAGGAGTTTCCGGCCTTCCAGGAAGCGTTCCGATGCGAATGAGCGTGCTGGTAGCGTTGGTTGTGGCGGGGATGGCGGCGGAGGCGGCGGCGCCGGCCGCGGCGCCGCCGGCGAAGGCGAGCGGCCGCGAGGAGCTGGAGGCGCTGCGCGCGGGGCTGGCGGCCCAGCGCCTCGTGGGACGCCCCGCGGGCTGGGCGGCGGAGCTGAACTTCGCCGCCGCGCACAAGGCGGAGCCCGAGCTGGCGGCCGAGGTGATGTACGACGTGGCACTCGCCCAGCGCGACACCGACCGCGCGACGGCGGCCAAGACGCTTGAGACGCTCCTGGAGTCCTTCCCCACGGCCCAGCCCTGGGCCGCACTCGCCACCTACGAGCTGGCACGCGCCTGCTCGGACCGCACGGTGAACCAGCCGAAGGCCGTGGAGATGTATGAGAGGTTCCTCAGGATTCCGAAGACCGACCCCGTGCGCCGCGGGGAGGCGACGATTGCCCTCGCACGCCTCTGCCAGGCCACGGGCAAGCAGGCCCAGGCACTCGTCGGCTACAAGGCGTTCCTCGAACAGTTCCCCGACCGTCCCCGCCAGTGCGCCGAGGCCCTCGCCGCCACCGGCATCATCCTCATCGAGCAGAAACAGGTCAAGGAGGCATACGCCGCCTACGAGCGGCTCGTCAAGGAATACCCCTGGGACGTCGAGCAGCGGCGGAATCTTCTGCTCGCCATCGCGCAGGCGTTCAGGACGGGCGAGGACGCTGAGGGCGCCATCGCGGCCTACGAGAAGCTGCTGGTGGAGCTGCCGAAGGCCGACCAGCGGCGCCCCCAGGCGTTCACGGGGCTGGCCATGCTCTACATCCAGAAGAACGACACGGCGAAGGCGGCGGAGGTCTACCGCCGCATGGCCGCCGACAGGGTGCTCGGCCCGTCCTACCGCGCGTCCGCCTACCGCCAGCTCTTCGACCTCCAGCGCAAGGTGGGCGAGAACGCCGGCGTCATCCGCCTGGCCTACGACATCATCGCGGCCCAGCCGAGCGGGGTCCTACAGTCGGGCAACACCCTGAGCGAGCTAGTGGACGCCTTCGTGAACGAGGGGAAGGTGGACGATGCGCTGGCGCTTGCGAAGGCGCAGTGCCGGCTGGCCTACCTTGCCGCGGCCACACACCTCTACACCAGCGGCAGGACGTCCGACGGCCCGGGCGGCGCGGCCGCCTGGGGCGCGGCCACCCAGGACGCCATCTTCGGGGTCGTCCGCGCGCTCAAGGCCAAGGAGGGCAGCCTGCGGGCCGCCAACCGCTTCCTGGCCTTCATGGAGTTCGGGCCGGAAGGCACCGATGGCATCCTGGGCACGGCCGACGACCTGAAGGACCCGACCGCCGAGTACCACTTGCCCGCCGACGCCGAGCGCGACAAGGTGTTCGCGGCCGCGGCCAAGCGCTTCATCGCCGAGCCTTACGAGCTCGGCTACCTCTACCTGTGCTGGGACAAGCCGCACGACGCGCTCCGCGCCTTCCGCCGCTACTACCTCGACTGCGGCGAGGCGGGCAAGCTCCAGCGCGCCGCCACGGTCCTCGCCCAGGCCATGCGCGCACTCGGCCGCCCCGAGGCCGAGGTGGACGCCTTCTTCAACTTCCAGAACCTCGGCCCCAACGGCAAGGACGGCAGGCCGAACACGAAGGATGATCTGAAGGACCCCATTCTGGCGCTGCCGAAGTGAAGAGGGAAAGGCAAGAGGGGAAGTCAAAAGTCAAAAGGCAAAAGGCAAAAGTCGAAAGTCAAAAGGCAAAGGGGAAAAGGCGGAATGCAGAAGGCAAGAACGGAAAACGCAACTGAGAGCTTCCGCGGACGGACTCGTTCTGCCTTTTGCCTTTTGCCTTTTGCCTTCTTCCTTTTGCCTTCTCTTCTCTTCCTCTGGGCCTCCGCTATCGAGGCCGCGGCTCCCGCTGCGCCGGCGCTCGCGCCCGCGGCCGACCCGCTCGCCGAGGCCAGCTCGGCGGCCTACAAGCGCGACTACGCCCAGGCCATCGCCAAGGCCAGAGCCGTCGCCGCCTCCGCAACCGAGCCCGCCGACCGCCGAGGCAAGGCGTTCGACCTCCTCGCCCAGTGCTACGCGGACATCGGCGCCCCACGCCAGGCCATCGCCGCCTACAACCAGGCCATCGCCGCACTCGGTCCAGCCAGCCCGGGCGCCCTCGGGGCCTGGACGCGTCTCGCCGACATCCACGTGGCCCGCCTCGAACACTACGAGGCCATCGCCCACCTCGAGCGTGCCACGGCCGAGCTCGACCTCGCCAAGGTGCACCCCGACGTTCGCGTGAAGCTGTTGAGCGACCTCGCCGCCGCCCGCGAGCAGGCCGGCCAGCTCCACGCCGCCCTCGCCACCTACGAGAAGCTCTTCGCTACAGCCCAGAAGGGCGACGCGCTCGGCCCGGCCCTCGCCAGGGCCGCTCGCCTCCACGCCGAGCTTCAGCGGTTCGACAAGGCGCTGGCCTGCCTCGACCGCCTCTACGGGAAGCTCGATGCCGACGCCACCGCGACCCTGATCGCCGAGGCTGCGAAGGCATACCAGGAGCTCGCCCAGAAGCTCCCGGCCGTCGGGCGCACCGAGGAGGCCGACGCCCTCGACCGCAAGATAATCGCCCTCTTCGGGCGCAAGGAGCCCTACGCGGCCAAGGCCGCGCTCTCGCGCCTGCTCGGCGGCGAGGACGACGCCGCGCCGCTGAAGTTCGCTGCTTCGCTCCAGGACGGCGAACTGCGCCTGATCGCCCAGGACGACGCCCTGGCCATTCTCGTCCCCGCCGCTCTCCGCCTCGGCAAGAGCGACGACCTCGTCCGCACCCTCACCCGCGCCATGCTCGCCGAGCCGTTCGACGACGCGGTGGCCTATGCCTCCTCGAACGCGATCGTGGAGCTGCGCGTCCGCGAGGGCCGCTTCGACGAGGCGCTCGCCGCCGCCGCCGGCTGCTACGCCGCCACAGGCTTCGCCGCCTACACCGTCCCCCAGGGCTTCGGCCGCGCCGTGGACCTCGTCACCGACGCCCTCCGCGCGCGCGACGGCCACCTCGTCTCCGGCAACGCCTTCCGCCTCTTCCAGGCCTACGGCCCGGCGGGGCCAGACCGCAAGCCAGGCACGCCCGACGACATCGTGAACCCCCTCGAGGGCCTGGTGGCGAAGCCCGACCCCGAGCGCGACAAGCTCTTCGAGGCCGCCATCGCCGCGAGGCCGCGAACCGTCCCCGGCCTCCGCGCCCGCGGCTGGCTCTACCTCCTCTGGGGCAAGCCCAGGCCCGCACTCGCCGAGTTCAAGCGCGCCTTCGCCCTCTGCTCGCTCGAAACCGCCGAGCTCACCCGCGCCGCCCAGGACATCGCCCTCGCCCTCAAAGCCCTACGCGGCACCCCCGTGGGCATGGAGGCCTTCGCAGAGTTCCAGCGCCACGGCCCCCACGGCCCGGACGGCAAGCCCAAGACCCCCGACGACCTGAAGGACCCACTGGAAGGACTATAACGGTGTGTGCCGCCTTCCGGATTTCGGATTTCGGATTTCGGATTTCGGATTCCAGTCCGCAATCCGCAATCCGTAGTGGCCGAGTGCCTTTTGCCTTTTGCCTTTTGCCCTTTGCCTTCTGCCTTCTCTTCTCCGCCTACGCCGACCCGACCCAGGACCTTCGCGACGCCTCGCGCGCCCTTGAGAAGCGCGACTTCGCGGCGGCCGAAGCCGCCTACAAGAAGGCGTTCGAGGCCGCCGACGCCACCGCCGAACAGCAGACCCAGGCGTTCGACGGCCTGATGGCGGCCTCGCTGGAGCGGGGCGCCGCAGCCGAGCTGGCGGCGTACATCGAGAAGCGCCGCGCCGCCGCGCCAAAGGACCGCCAGGCCGCGCTCTTCGCCGCACTCATCCGCGCCTGCAAGGCGCGCGACGGACACTTCCACGCCATCCTCCCAGTCCTGGACAAGGAGGCCGGCCCCCCAAGCTACTACACCCGCCGCATCCTCAACGACGTCCAGGGCGCCTGCGCGCTCTTCGAGAAGGGCGTGAAGCGTCTCGAAGGCGACTTCGCCCTCGCCGCCTTCCAGCGCGGCCGCGAGGCCACGCGGCCGCGCTGGACCCGCGACCGCTCGTCGCGCCCGCCTGCCCTGCCAGAGGTCGCGCCGCCCAAACGCCCTGACTACCAGCCTGAGCCCGAGACCATCGTCCCGCCGCCCCGCGCGAAGTTCAGGCTCGCCGCGAACCCGCCCAGCGTGCCCCTGCCGCAGACGCCGCGCTTCATCGCCGAGCGCACGCTCGAGGTCGCCAAGCCGCAGGCCTGGCCCCGCCCCACCTCCGCGCGCCTCGCCGCCGCGCTCTTCACCCAGGCATACCAGAAGGCCACAGAGCTCGCCGGCCAGGGCCTCGTGGACAGCGCGAAGGCCGAATACGCCACGCTCATGCAGCTCTTCCCCGACAGCCCGCAGGCCCAGCAGGCCGCCCGCTACGCCCTGGGCCTCTTCACGCGCGACCGCGCGCTCGCCCAGGGCGGCGACCCCCTCAGCGCCTACCTCCAGTGGGTCCGAGCCGTCCTCGGCCCGAAAGGCTCCGACTCCGCCGAGCAGATCGCCTTCCGCACCCTTGCCGACGACGCCGACCCCGGCGTCCTCGCACGCGAGGCCGGCGAGTTCCTCAAGCGCTACCCCGACTCCAAGTTCGCCCCGAGCATCCGCCTCCAGCTCGCCGTCGCGCTCGACCGCACGGGCGCGACCCCGCGCGCCATCGAGGTCCTCAAGCCCCTCGCCGCGCCACTCGACGACCCGGTCCGCGTGAAGGCGGCCCACGTCCTCGCCTGGCTCTACATCTTCCAGGGCGAGGCGGCCCAGGCCCGCGCCCTCCTCGACGCGCTCGCGGCCCAGACCGCCAGCCCGGAGACCGCCGCCGACGCACGCCGAATCGTCCAGGCAATGGCCGCCAACCCTCTCCCGAAGCTCGCCGTCGCAGAGGTCGTTGGCACGGGCGACCCCGACGAGACCCTCGCCGCCCGCGTCCTCGACCTCGCCGACCAGTTCCTCCAGAAGAACGGTGGCGAGCGGGCCATGGACCTCTACGAGCTCTACCTCCGCGTGGCCAGGGAGTCCCAGGGCTTCTACGCCGCACGCGAGCGCATCAACCGCATCAAACGCACCGGGAGGGCAGACGAACAATGAGCCCAAGAACTGCGGATTGCGGATTGCGGATTGCGGATTGCGGACCTGGCCCGAGCGAAGCCGAGGGCCTGAAATCCGAAATCCGAAATCCGAAATCCGAAATCGCCTTGCTGCTGGCCCTCCTGGCGGCGCTGCTCCCAGCGGCCTTTGCCGCTGAGAAGGAGGCGCCGCCTGACCCTGCGGCCAGGCTCATCGCCGCGCTCGAGGGTCGGCTCGAGGGCCTGCGCAAGGAGGGCACCGGCCTGGCGCTCCGCGAGCGCTACGAGGCGCTCCTCGCCGACGCCTCCGCCGCGCTCGAAGCACACGCCGCCGCGCCAGAGGCGGCCCCGGCCATCGCGCGCGCCCACTGGATCATCGCCCGCTGCTGCGAAGCACTCGGCAAGCATCCGGAGAAGGAGGCCGCATTCGAGCGCTACACTGATGCACTCCTTGCCGTGTCTCGGGACCGCGCGGCGGCGGAGTTGCGGGCCGAGATCGAAGCCCTCATCGCGCGCCGCGAGCTCTTCGCCGCCACCAAGCTCCTGCGCCTCATGCTCGCCAAGTTCCCCGCCCCGGCCGAGCCCTCGGCGGCCAAGGCCGACGGCGCCGAGGCCGCCTGGGCGCTCTACCGCCTCGGCGCCTGCTACCTCCTCATGGACCACTTCGCCGACGCCACGACCGCCTTCAACGAGGTGCTCGAGCGGTGGCCCGACAGCCCGGCCGCGGCCCAGGCTCGCCTCCGCATCGCAAGGGCCAGCCTCGCCCAGCGCAAGGCCGCCGACTCCGCGGCCATGCTCGAGGCCTACCTCGCCCAGCACCCCCAGGCCCCCCAGCGCGACGCCCTCCTCTTCGACCTCGCGGTCGCACGCTACCTCAGCCACGACTACTACAGCGCCCTGGTGGGCTTCATGCGCCTCGTGCGCGACGCGCCCGACTCCCCATACGTCCCCATCGCCCGCGCCGCCGTCGCAAAGCTCCGCACCGACATCCTCAACCGGCTGAGCACCGCCGACCGAGAAAGGGAGAAGTGAGAGGGAAAGTGAGAGTGAGGAGTGAGGAGTGAAAGTGAAGAGTGAAAAGTGAGAGGGGAAGGTGAAAGGGGAAGATGAGGAGGAAAGGCCGAAGAGGAATCATCTCCTCTTTCACTCTCCCCCCTCACTTTCACTCCTCACTCCTCACTCTCACTTTTCACTCATCCACACATCCAGCCCCGGGGCAGAGCATGGCCAAGCACGCGATCTTCTCGGATGTCCACGCCAACTTCGAGGCACTCCAGGCCGTCTACCGCGACATCGCGAAGGTCGAGGGCCTCCGCAGCATCGTCTCACTCGGCGACCTCGTAGGCTACGGCCCGAACCCCTCCGAGGTCCTCTCAGGCCTCAACTCCCTCGCCAAGAAGGGCTACACCATCCGCTACTGCATGGGCAACCACGACGCCGCAGTGGTCGGCCGCTACGAGTTCGTGGACCTCCGCGACGCCACCGACACCGAGCGGCTGGCCGCCGAGGCCGGCCTCAAGGACCTCAAGGCCATCGCCCGCCACTACGCCGACCAGCAGAAGCGCAAGTTCATCCCCGTCAGCACCAACGCCAAGCTCTCCACCCTCTGGACCCGCGGCCACCTGGCCGACCAGTACCGCCAGTTCATCACCCAGCAGAGCAAGGACCACCTCCTCCTTGCCCCTGGGGTGTTGTGCGTTCACGCCTCGCCGCGCGACCCCCTCTTCCACTACGTGCTGAGCGGCAAGCGCGCCCAGAAGGCGCTCGAGGCCCCCCTCATGGCCGGGGTCCACACCTGCTTCCTCGGCCACACCCACATGCCAGGCGTCTGGCAGCTCCGCGCCGACCAACTCGTCCGCTTCGCGGGCAACGTCATCTGCATGGAACCGCCCCGCCACGTCAACCCCACACACGTCCAGCTCGACCCCGAGAACACGATCACCGTAGTCAACGTCGGCTCCGTCGGCCAGTCGCGCGATGGCGACCCACGGGCCTCCTATGCCCTCTACGACGACGCTCAGCGTTCCGTCGAGCTGCACCGCGTGGCCTACGACGTCGCGGCGACCCGCCAGAAGATCATCGCCGCAGGCCTCCCCGCCAGCCTTGCCGAGAAGCTCGGCAGCGCCGACGCCGAGCGCGGGGTCGCCGAGCCCGAGGGCGAGGAGTGACTAGGCTCTGCACGGCAATCCGTAGCGCCGCCCTCCAGGCGGCGTCCGGGCGCCAGCAAGATGCTGGCGCTACCCACTCCGGCTCATGTCGTACAGAGCGGACCAGACCCCACATGCCCTGGGGGGAGCCGCCGCGCCACTTCCCACATGCTGTGTCCCGCCGCTTGCCTCAGCCTTTTCTCTCCTCGCGCCTTGACGATTGCAGAACTCAGGGTATACTTTGTACGTTGGAGTCTGCGCAGAGAACGACGGCACGACGGACTCCCGGCAAGGGCCAACCGCGCGCACACACAGAGGCCCCCACAGGAGGGCGCAGGCGTGGCAGCGATCCTGGTTGTCGAGGACGACGCGCATCAGCGCCTCCTCCTCACCGAGGAGCTTGCCGAGGACGGCCACTCGGTCCACACCGCCCGCAACGCCGACGATGCCCTCGCCGCCGTGTCCGCCGCCATGCCCGACCTTGTCATCGTCGACATCGCGATGCCGGGCATTGATGGCCTCGAACTCCTCAGCCGCCTCCTCGCCGTCAACAACCGCCTCCCGGTCATCATTCACACCGCATACTCAGCGTACAAGGACAACTTCATGTCCTGGGCCGCCGACGCCTACGTGGTCAAGCGGGCTGACCTCACGGAGCTCAGGGACGCGGTCCGCTGCGTGTTGGCGAAGTGCAACTGCCCCCTGGCCCCCGCCGCCGTCGCGGGGACCGCCTGACCGCGACCAAGTGGCTCGCCACCATCCCTTCCTGCATTCCTCATAGACCACTCCTCTCCGTCCTCTTCCCCCGCGCCGCGGAGGCGACCGCGCCGTGAATCGCCCCGCTTGACAAGTGCACACTCCTAGCGTAGCATGCTCCCGCCTCGGCGAGCTCGTAGTGCGCCCTTCATGCCCTACGGCTACGGGCTGAAGCCCCCACTACAAACAGGGACAAGGAGTCGATGATGATTCGCTTTGGCGGACCGCTCTTCGGCGTGGACAGCAAGGACCCCGATGCCGCGGCCACGGCGTGCAAGGAGCTCGGCTATGGGGCAATCTACTGCCCCGACCTCAACCCCGACGACGAGGCCGGCTGCCGCGACTACGGCCGCGCCATCGCCCGCCACGGCCTCATGATCGCCGAGGCAGGCGTCTGGATTCGCCTCGCCGGGCCAAACCCCGAGGAGACGCGGGCCAACGTCGAGCGCGCCATCCGCCGACTCCGCGTGGCCGACCTCGCAGGCGCGCAATGCTGCGTGGATATCGCCGGCTCCTTCCACCCCACCAGTTGGCACGGCGCGCACCCCGCCAACGTGACCAGTGAAATGCTCGACGCCGCCGCCGTCATCGCCCGCACCATCATTGACGCCGTCCAGCCACGCCGAGCCAAGTTCACCTACGAAATGATGCAATGGACTCTCCCCGACAGCGCCGACACCTACCTCGAGCTCATCCGCGCCGTGGACCGCAAGGCATTCGGCGTCCACCTCGACCCCACCAACCTCATCAACAGCCCGCGCCGCTACTACGACACGGGGGCGGTCATCCGCGACTGCATCGAGAAGCTCGGCCCCCACGTCGCCGCCTGCCACGCAAAAGACGTCGGCATGAACCTCACCGACGCCATCGTCCACCTCAGCGAGGTCCCCATCGGCACGGGCAACCTCGACTACGCGGCCTACCTCCGCTGCCTCGCCTCCCTGGGCCGCGACGTCCCCCTCATGATGGAGCACCTCCGCACCCCCGAAGAATACGCCTCCGCCGCCGCCCACGTCCGCTCCGTCGCCGCCGCCGAAGCCATCCCCCTCGGCTGACCCGGGAAACCTGGGCAGGGCCTCCGCGCCCTGCGCCGGCGCCGATGCACGACCCTCCACAAACAGAGGAACAGAACCGCAGTCCCGAAGGGACAGCAGTGGTTAGCCGGCGGCTTCAGCCGCCGGACCCCGTCGCACACACGGCCCAGTCCCGAAGGGACGCAGGAACAGAAGCGCAGTCCCGAAGGGACAGCAGTGGTTAGCCGGCGGCTTCAGCCGCCGGACCCCGTCGCACACACGGCCCAGTCCCGAAGGGACGGCAGAAGCCTACGGGAGGCGGCCCGGCGCGTGTCTGCCGTCCCTTCGGGACTTCTCCAATTCTGGCGCCCGACTCCGGCGGCTGAAGCCGCCGGCCACCCACTGTGCTCCCTTCGGGAGCAAGAGGCCGAAGCACGTGCCATCTTGTGCCCTCATTTGTGGGGCGACGTGAGTATGGCCCCCAATCCTGGTGATTCTGCTCGGAGCCCCTACGGGGCGTACTATATCAGCCCAGGGCAACGCCCTGGGAATTGGCGCCAACCCCGCGTATAGCCCTGAGAGGGCGTACTGGCCGCGTCACCCGTAGTACGCCCTTACAGGGCTAGGTGGATGGTCTACGCCGTTTCCCAGGGCGTTGCCCTGGGCTGATATAGGACGCTCCTTCGGAGCTCAGAGGCCAAAAGTCGGGCACCAGGATTGGGGGCCATACTCGGGCGACGTAGTAAGAGTATGCACGCCCCACCGCTCTGTGCTACAATACCGGCCGGGGAGGGAGCGAGAACAGGAGGTGAGAACCGATGGCCGCACCGACCTGCAAAGGCATCGTCAAGGGAAGGACCGTCATTCTCAAGGGAAGGCCCAGGCTCCGCGAGGGAACCGAAGTGGTCGTGACCCCCGTCCAATACCGCGTCGGCTCCCCACAGGCGGTCGTGGCGGCCATGAAGGCTCCTCCGCACCTCAAGCACGAGGATGTGGTGGAGTTCATGCGGCTGATCGAGGAAGGCAAGAGGCCGGCGCGCTACGGCGACCCATTTGAGAGGGCGCGGCGCAAAGCGAACCGGGAAGGCAGGTGAGAGGTGGCAGTCTACCTGTTGGACACGAACAGCTTCAGCGCCGTTATGGACGAGCATCCCAAGGCCGCGGCTCGCTTCTCGACCCTCCGGTCAACCGACATTCTGCTCACTTGCGTCATCGTGCGTGGAGAGGTGCTCTACGGCCTGAAACGCATGCCCCAGGGCCGTCGGCGACAGGACTTCGAAGCAAAGGCGGCCAACCTCTTCAGCATGATTGCCTGCGAGCCCGTCCCAGTGGCCGCCGGCGAAATCTACGCCCGAATCAAGTTTGAGACCGAGACGCAAGGCACCCCTCTCGACGACAATGACCTTTGGATCGCCGCCACCTGCCTCCACCTGGCCGCGCGACTCGTCGCCTCCGACACGGACTTCCAGAGAATCAAGAACCTGCCAACCGAGGACTGGACCCGCTGACCGGGCCGCGAGAGGGGCCTCACCCTGAAGCGCCCTTGGAGCAGAAACTATGGCCAACCTTGATGTGCCGAAGTCTGAGCTCGCTGCCCGACTCGAGCAGATGGAGGGCTACCTGAGGAACAAGCTGCTCCCGTTCTGGATGGAGAACGCGGAGGATAGGGAGTTCGGCGGATTCCTGACGTACTTCGACCGCAATGGGAAGCCGACGGGGGAGACGACGAAGACGCTGCTGTGCCAGGAGCGGATGGTCTACTCCCTATCTCACGCCCACCGTTGCGGTTACGGCGATGGCCGCTGCCTCGAAATCGCCCGACGCGGCCTGAAGTTCATGGTGGACACCTACTGGGACCGCGAGCACGGCGGCTGGTTCTGGATCGCCGACCGCCAGGGCCGCATCCTGGATGATTCTAAGATCATGTACGGCCAGAACTTCGGGATATACGCCCCCGCCGAATTCACCCTCGCCGGCGGCGGCGACCTGGGCCGCGAATACGCCCTGAAAACCTTCGCCGCCATCCAGGCCGGAGCCACCGACACCCTCCACGGCGGCTACTACGAGATGCTCCGCCGCGACTGGTCGCCCAAGCCAGGCGGCCCCTTCGGCGGCGACCGCAAGAGCCTCGACATCCACATGCACATGATGGAAGCCCTCACCAACCTCTACGACCTCACCCGTAACCCCTTGCACGAACGCAAATTACGCGACGTCATCGCCATCCTCCTCACCCGCATGCTCCACCCCGCCACCGGCTGCGGCATCGCCCAGTTCGCCCTCGACTTCAAGCCCCTCGAAGCCATAATGTTCCGCGCCGTCTGGGGTTCCGACCGCGACAACGAGGGAGCGCCCCGCCCCCTAAACAACACCTCGTTCGGCCACAACATCGAGCTGGCCTGGCTCCTCAAGTGGGCCGTCGACGTTCTCGGCGACCCCATCGAGCCCTACCTCCCCGCCATTCGCAAGATATACGAGCACACCGAGGAATTCGGCATAGATCACGAGTACGGCGGGGCTTACGTCGAAGGCCCGATGGATGGTCCCGCCCGCGACCTCCAGAAGGAGTTCTGGCAGCAGGCCGAGACCCTGGTGGGCATGCTCGACGCCTGTCTCCTCTTCGGCGAACGTAAGTACTGGAACGCCTTTGACTTAACGTGGAACTTCCTCTGGACGAAGGGCATCAACCACGCGGTAGGCGAGTGGTATGCTCTCCTCGACCGCGATGGCACCGTCCTCTGGGACTACCTCGGCCACGCCTGGAAGATCAGCTACCACACCGTGCGCTCCGTCATCGAGAGCATCCGCCGCCTCCGCCTCCTCCTCGACCGGGCGTGAGGCCGCCGCCCTGCCACAATGGCAGCCTTTCGCTCCCCCAAAGGGTCCCTTTTTTGCCACCTCAGGGGTCCCTTTTTCGCCATCCCTCATGCACCACCCGGGGCAACCAACATGTCGGTCTTCTGCCCCTTTCCTACGCTGTGGTGGAATCCCAGGGGAGGGTGCAAAGACCGCCCCCCTGAGGTCGGCGGTCAGGGTCGCCGCCAACTCGAGACAGCGGCGCGGTCAGCGCTGACCACTTTTTTTCCCATTGACGAGGGGTCGAGCGGCTGCTATGATGCTCAGCGGCGGGTTCCGGGCCCCAAGATCATCAACGCCGACACAGACGATGCAGTGTGACACTGGGTCTATTGACCAAGGCGCCGCGGCGGGTGGGGATTCTGGGAATGGGGGTCCGCGGCCCGCGCGAGGTCACCGGGAGACACTTCACTCGACTGGCTTCCACCAATGGGTGATCCTGCACAGTGGCTCAGGGACATTGCCAGCGGCGCCAGTGGCGCTGCTGTGGATGGCCTAGTGCCCGTATCGGGCTTCCGCAGTGCTGGCCTACCTCCCGAGCAGTTCGCCATCATGGAGAAGGCGGAGGAGTACGGCGCGACCGCCGTGTTCTTCGAGGCCGGACGCGATGGCCGGCCTCCGATTGCGCAGGCGTTCGTCTACGTTTCCGATGGACCAGTGAAGGACCCGGATTTCGCGCTCCGTCACAAGCGGCTGTGGAGTTGGGGCGGCGTCCCGCTTGTGTATCGTGTCACGCCGGGCCTGGCCCAGCTCTTCAGGTGCGCGCACAAGCCTGACTTCGAGTCCAAGGGGGAGATCGTCTTCAAGCCTTTCAAGAGGCTTAGGCTTTTGGCTCAGATCGCCAGCGATCCGTGGTGGGATGCCGAACGTCTCCGCAACGGGACTCTGTGGGACGATCCCAAGGTCTGCAAGAAGCTCCTTTCCGGCAGGCTAGCTGCCCAGAAGACTCTCATTGCCGAGGTCAAGCGGCTTTACGAGGAAATCAGCAGGCAGAGGGTCCTCCCTGCGCATCTCCGCCGAAAGCTGCTCGTCTTGTCGCTGTTGATCGCGTACTTGGAGGAGCGCAGGGTACTCGATGATGCGTACTTCGATCAGTTCCTGGACGGTGCGAGCAAGTTCTTTGAGGTGTTGGCAGATGGCCCCGCGCTCGTGAATCTGCTAGATGACCTCGAGGAGCGATTCAACGGCCGCGTGTTTGCCCTCAGCAAGGAGGACCGCGAGACTTTGCGTGGAAGCCGCCAGCTCAGCCTGTTTGCACGGCTGGTCGAAGGGAAGCAGGAACCGGGCGGCCAGCGCACGCTATGGGAGCGTTACTCCTTCGCCGACCTTCCCATCGAACTCATCAGCCACATCTACCAGCTCTTCGTCACAGACGCCTCCCAGGCCGTATACACACCGCCGTTCCTTGTGCGCCTCATGCTGGGCGAAGTCCTGAGTTGGGATCGGCTAGACAGGCTCCAGGAAAGTTGGGATCGGCCAGACAGACCCCAGGAAACAGGCCAGGTCATCCTGGACCCGTGCTGTGGCTCCGGTGTCTTCCTCGTGGAGGCGTACAAGCGCCTCGTTCTCCACTGGCGCCACCGGCATGGCTGGGTGCGGCCGGACATCTTCACGCTCCGGAACCTCCTCGATCGCGTACGCGGTATGGACATAGAGGAAGGGGCCGTTGAACTCGCCGCCTTCAGCCTCTGCCTGGCCCTCTGCGATGCGCTGAAGCCGGACGAGATACGTAAGAGCGTCAAGCTGTTCCCCGAGTTACAGGGAAAAACCATCCGCTCTGGCTGTTTCTTCAAAGCCCGAGAGGATGGCACCGTGCCGCAGATCGTGGGGGTAGTGATAGGGAATCCGCCTTTCACATCGTCCCTAGGAACCGAAGGGGCGAAACGGGCCTACGACCGCTACCAAGAGGAGCACGGCGAGCTTCCGGATAAGCAGCTCTCATACCTCTTTCTCCACGAGTCCATGGAAGCGCTTGCGGCAGGCGGCGTTCTCTCGATGCTTCAGCAGTATGGCTTTCTCTACAACCAGCAGTCACTCGGATTTCGGCGGCGGTTCATCGAGCGGTGGGACGTTCGGGAGATACTGGATTTCATCTCTGTTCGCGGCCTGTTCCACAAAGGCGGCGCCGACACCAAGGTTGTGGTAGTCGTGGCCGAGGCTAGCCAGCCGCCGCCGGACAGGCAGATCCTCCATGCAACGTTTCGCCGCAGTGGCCGAGCCGATGCCGAGCAAGGCTTCGATATTGACTACTACGACCTTCACTGGCTGCCCCGCCAACTCGCACTCACGGACGATGGCGTGTGGCGGAGCGACTTGCTTGGCGGCGGGCGTGTCCTGGACTTCGTCAAGCGCCTCAAGAAGCTCACAACGCTGGGCGAGTATGCAGCAAATCAGGGGTGGCCGACTCCCGGGGAGGGGTTCTTTGAGGGGGCAAGCGGTGTGTCGAGGCCGGCGGACCACATCATCGGTAAGCCGTTGTTGCCCTCCGAAGCCATTGGCGAGGATGGTATTGACCCTTCCGCGATCACCATCGCGCCGCACAAGCCGATCGAGAGGCCACGCTCTGAAAGACGATTCACCCCGCCGATGCTGTTGGTTAGGGAGCACTTTGATCTTCACCACGGCGTGTGGACCAAGGGGTATTTGACATACAGGAACAAGGTGGTAGGCATCTGCGGCGAGCCCAGTGAGACGCCGTTGGTGCTTGATATCGGGGCATGGCTTCGGCGAGAACGGACCGCGCTCAGGGCCTTCGTTGCTGCTACCAGTGTAAGGCTGTTCACGCAAAAGGCGACTTCGGTCTCCCAGGTTGATGTCCTGTCATTGCCATACCCCGAGAGCCGTTCCTTGGCGTTGAGCCCCCACGAGCAGATTCTTGTCGCTGACATCGTGGATTACTACCGCGACCTGATCCGACTCGGTGAAGACTCACCGGCAATGCGGGAACCCGGCATTTCAGCCTTGTCTGCCTTCAACGAAGTCTACTTGCGACAAGTGAACGCTGTCTACAGGAAGAATAGGCTCCGGGCGCTTGAGGCCCAGACTTGGCCCGGCGTAGTCTGCCAGCCCTTCGTCTTTGGGAAGGGCAAGGTGGACTGGAGCGGCGCAGAGGAGCTGAGGGGCAAGCTCGATGCCCTCCTGCGGGAGAAACGTGGCGGCGGGTTGACGGTCACACGCATTGCCCGCATCTACGATGGCGCCTTCATCTTTCTCCTCAAGCCCAACCGCCTGCGCTACTGGCTGCGGTCCATCGCCCTGCGAGATGCAGACGAGACCATGGCCGACCTGTGGGACCAGGGCTTCTGACGGGGCGACGAGATGCTGGCCGAACCCCGGATAAGCGCACAAGCAGGCAGACTCAACCGGGAGGTCCATTTGCCATGGACCGCCCGATACGAGCTCGTTGACTTCATCGCGGAGGAACTGCCGCGCTGGCGCGACGATCCACAGAGGAGCCCAGTGGTTTGCGAGCGCGTGCTGACCGACCAGCTCTGTGGTCACCTGAACGGCGCAGCGCGGCTCTCGGAGGGATGGAGTTGGGTCCAGTTCCGTACCGAGGTCCCGGATGAAGTGCGAAGCGGAAGGGCCGTTGACCTCACTGCCAAGCCTTGTGGCGTCGCAATCATCATCGAGGGCCGCCGGCACACACAATTCGACACGCTCCTGCCAATCGAGTGCAAGCGCCTGCCTACACCCGAAGAGCCAGGGCGAGACGAGCGGGAGTACGTGGTGACGGGCTGCGGCACGACAGGGGGCATCCAGCGCTTCAAGCTTGGCCTGCACGGGGCGGCGCACCGTGTCGCAGCCATGATCGCCTACGTGCAGGAACTCGGTTTCGCACACTGGCTGGCGCAGGTGAACGGCTGGATCACGGCGCTCTCGGCAGAGAAAGGCTCGGTGTGGAGCGGTTCAGACCTGCTGGCATTGCTGAAGGAGGATTCCGGCAAAGGGCTGTGTACGCTGCAATCCCGCCACCATCGAAGGGGTGGGTACGATGACTGCGATCTGCGCCACCTGTGGGTCAGAATGAACTGATGTCGGGAGACAACCGAGTCAAGCTTGTGGTTTGGCGGGTGAAGGCAGCGACAACCGAGGGGAAGGAGGCCACGTATCGGCTGCTGGGGGAAACCGGGGCGGCGGAGGCGCTGAGGGCTAAGTCGCGGGTGATGGTGAAGGTCAATGTCACGGCAAACCTCCCGCCCGAATCGGGGGTGATCACGTTCCCATGGGTGCTCGACTGGGCGCTGGCGTATCTGGCCGTCTATCCGCGGTATCCGCGCAATCCGCGGTTGCGGCTTCTTCTCTGGGCGGATGGAGAGACTTGACCGCGGATTACGCGGATGGGCGCGGATGGGAGAAGGCAGTTGAAGGACAGTTCTGGGCTGGGACCCGAGCCGCGTGACCTCCGTGTCCTTTCCTGCCTTCCTGCCTTCCTTATGGTTCCCTCTTGAGGAACTCGATGAGCTTGGCGGACACGGCGTCGGCGAAGGCGGGGTCGTTGATGTTGAGGTCGAGCTCGATGACGGGGATGCCGGGGTGGATGTGCTGCTTGATGGCGTCGAAGAGGGCGGCGTCGGCCTCGGGCCACCAGAAGTCCTTGCCGGGGGCGTCGAGCATGGAGACGCCGCGGAGCGGGAGGAAGAAGGCGACGGGGCCTTTGGCGGCGTTGGCCTTCTCGGCGAGGATGCGGCCCAGCGCGGCGTTCTCCTCGGGCGTGGTGCGCATGAGCGTGATGTTGGGGTTCCAGCAGTAGAGGCGGCGGCCCTGGTACTTGGCTGGGACGGTTTCGGGCGCCCAGAAGTTCACCATGTCGAGGCAGCCTGGGCAGATGACCTGTGGGATGCCGCGGCGGGCCGCGGCGTCGCCGCGGGTGGGGCCGGCGGTGAGGACTCCGCCGCAGAGCTCGTCGGCCCACTCGGTGGTGGTGATGTCGAGGACGCCCTCGATGAGGCCCTCGTCAATGAGGCTCTCCATCGTCTTGCCGCCGGTGCCGGTGGCGTGGAAGACGAGGGTCTCGTAGCCGCGGGCGGCCATCGCTGCGACGCAGCGGGTGACGGCGGGGGTGGTGTTGCCGAACATCGAGGCGGCGAGGAGTGGCCTGGCCGCGAGCTTCGGGGGCCGCGTCTCGACCATGCCGACGATAGCGCCGACGGCGTTGGCGTAGATGGGCGCGCTGATGCGGTTCACGCCCGCGACGTCCACCACCGAGGGCATCATGGCGATGTCCTTGGTGCCCACGTAGGCCGCGGTGTCGCCGGAGGCGACGGTGCTGACCATGAGCTTTGGGAAGCCGAGCGGGAGCGCGCGCATGGCGGCGGTGCCGATGGCGGTGCCCGCCCCGCCGCCCATGGAGAGGACGCCGTGTATCTTGCCGCGGCCGTAGAGGCGCCTGACCACGGCGGCGATGCCCGTGGTCATGGTGGCCATGGCGAGCGCCTTGTCGGCCTTCTTCTGGAGCTCGCTGAGGGGCACTCCGCCCGCCTTCGCCACCTCCGCTGCGGAAACGTCGGGCCGGAAGGCGGGCTTGCCGACGACGCTGACGTTGATGACGAGGGCCTTGTGCCCTCGCCGCTCGATCTGGCCCTTCACAAAGGCGAAGTCCGCGCCCTTCGTGTCGAGCGCCCCGATGACGGCAATCGTCTTTGGCATCGCGTGCTCCTCTGAAACGCGGCCCGTGGCCGCAGCCGAAGGGGATGATTGGATGATTGGATGGGTGGATGGGTGGATGAATGGATGATTGCCTGACACCCATCCACCCATCCATTCATCCATTCGTCCATTCATCCATTGCGTGAGTATAGGCCACAGGCCGCGGCGCATCAAGGGCCAAGGCAGTTGGAGAGCGCGCGGCGGCCGGCGAGTACGGCCCCCGGTCCTGGTGAACTGCTCCGCAGCCCCCACGGGGGCGTACCATATCAGCCCAGGGCTTCGCCCTGATCTTGGCCCACATCTCGGGGCCTTGTAGCCCGCCGACGCGGGCGACCCAGCCGTAGCCCAGGGCGACCGAAGGGAGCCCTGGGATCGCGCGTCCCCCCCCATCCAAGCCCCCGAAGGGGGCGTTTCACGCCCATTGAATCGCCCCGCTTCGGGGGCTCTACGCTGGCGGGGCCTTTTCCCAGGGCTCCCTTCGGTCGCCCTGGGCTACGGCTCAAACGCC
>VGYW01000044.1 GCA_016872875.1 Planctomycetota bacterium
CCATTGGCGGCATGGAGGGGTTCCTCGACGATGTGCAGATCCACGACACTGCCCTGTCGAAGGAGGCCATCGCGGCCATCGCCGAGCGATGCTTCGCGTGCGAGGAACATCCCATTCACGGCTCCGACGCCGTGGACCCCGGCACGCAGCTCGTGTGGAAGGCATCGGCAAGCGCCGTGTCGCACGATGTCTACTTCGGCGCCGATACGACCGAGCTAAGGGCCGCAACCCGCCAGAGCCGATGCTTCAAGGGCAACCAGACGGCTACAACCTACAAGCCGCAGGGGCTTGAGCCCGGCGGCAAGGCATACTGCTGGCGCGTGGACGAGGTGGAGGCCGATGGCACGGTGCGCAAGGGCGGGGTAATGCAGTTCACCACCGGCACGCTCGCCTTCCCCGGCGCCCAGGGCTGCGGGGCCTTCGCCCGCGGCGGGCGCGGCGGCAAGGTGCTCTTCGTCACCAACCTCGACGACTACGACCCGAAGACCGAGAAACCGATCCCCGGCAGCCTGAGGGCCGCGTGCGCCGAGAAGGGGCCGCGTATCGTCGTCTTCCGCGTATCGGGCACCATCCCGCTCAAGGCCGACCTGGTCATCACCGAGCCGTATCTGACCATCGCCGGCCAGACGGCCCCCGGCGACGGCATTTGTGTGAAGATGCGCCACAGCCAGATCAGCACCCACGACGCCGTCGTCCGCCACGTCCGCTTCCGCCTTGGCGATGAGCTTGGGGCCGAAGGCTTCGCCCAGATCAAGGGCACCTTCGAGGCCGACGCCCTCCGCCTCCTGTGGGCTCAACGCGTCATCGTGGACCACTGCTCCTTCTCCTGGGCGCTCGACGAGACGATGGACATCTGGGACAGCAGCGACGTGACGGTTCAGTGGTCCATCCTGGCCGAGAGCCTGGCCCGCAGCTTCCACTCGAAGGGCCGGCACAGCATGGGCATCATCGTCTACGGCGGCGACGTGTCGGTCCACCACAACCTTTTCGCCAAGCACAACACCCGCAGCCCGCGTCCCGCCGGCGACACGCTGCTCGACTTCCGCAACAACGTCATCTACCTATCGAACGGCTATGTCCAGAAGGGCGGGATGCGGCTGAACTACGTCGGCAACTACATCAAGTGGCCCAACCGCAAGCACGTCTTCTCCCTCGACGACCACCCGGGGGCGTTCATGTTCATGGCGGGCAACTGCCTCGAGGGCGACGCGGAGGGAAGCCGGGACAACTGGCGGCTGGTCGCCGGCCCGGCGGCGGGGGCATTCAAGATGAAGGAGCCATTCGCCCTCTGGTCGGGCATGCCCGTCACGACCGACGGCGCAGAGGACGCCTGCCGCAAGGTCCTGGCGACGGCGGGCGCCACGCTCCCGAAGCGCGATGCCGTGGATGCCCGCATCCTCCGCGAATACGAGACAGGTACTGGCGAGATCATTGACTCCCAGAGAGAGGTCGGCGGCTACCCCGAACTGAAGTCGGCCCCGCCGCCCGTGGACTCCGACAACGATGGCATGCCCGATGCCTGGGAAACCCAGCACGGCCTCGACCCCAAAGTCCCGTCGGATGGCAACAAAGACAACGACGGCGACGGCTACACGAACCTCGAGGAGAGCCTGAACGGGACGGACCCTACTCGGAAAGACCCTTCGTGAAACGCACGAGGGGGCATCCGCCATTCCGCAGGAAACCGCCCCTTGTTGTCGGAAGCCCCAATGCGACATCTCTGCCTGGTTCTCCACGCCGCTCTACTGACCTCGGCAGCCCAGCTCCACGCTGCCGAGAACAGGCCCTCCCTGTGGGCGGTCTACTATGCCTGGTATGAGACCGCCAGCGGGCCGCACGGCAGGTGGGGCCAATGGAGCGATGACAAGGCGACCGTCGCAAACCCGAAACCGAAGTCCAAAGCGCAGCCTCTCATCGGATTCTATGACAGCGACAATCCCGTCGTGGTGCGCTGGCACATCCGCCTGGCGAAGGCAGCGGGCATCGAGGCATTCCTCGTGTCGTGGTGGGGCGGCGCCAACCTCAGCGGCGCGGCATTCGAGAAGGTCATTCTGCCGGTCGCGGCCGAGGAAGGGTTCAAGGTGGCAATGTGCAGCGAATTGGCGCAATTCCACCACGACGTGAAGGTGCTCACCCGGCAGATGGCCGACGTGCTGCGGCGGGCCACGGGCAGCCCGGGCTATCTGCGGGTGGACGGCAAACCCGTGGTCTATCTCTACCAGGTGCCGTTCGCGCCGAAGCTCACGCCGGAGACGTTCGCGGAACTTCGCCGCGGCATCGAGGCCGAGGCCGGCCCCATGTACTGGATGATGGACAAGATCGTGAACCCGCACGGGCGTGGGATGGCCTTTCCCGACGAATGGCTGAAGATTCCCGAAATCCCCATGATCGGCTTCTATGGAACGTTCAGCGTCAAGCGCATCTGGAAGCACGAGGACCTCGCTCCCATCTACGCCCGCCTGGCCGGGCAGGCCCACGCCGCGGGCAAGCGGGTCTTCCTGCCCGCCCATCCCGGCCACGACAACAGCGGCTTCAGGCCCGACGACTTCTTCATCATCCCCCGCGAGGACGGCGCGACCCTGCGCGGCTACCTCCGAGCCGCCACGGAGGCCCGCGCCGATATCGTCTTGTTGACCAGCTTCAACGAATGGCCCGAAACGACGGTGGTCGAGCCATCCGCGTCGTGGCCCGACCCCTACTTCTACCTGAGAATCCTGGCGGAGTGGAAAGGAGTCGCGTTCACCGCGCCGCCGTTGCCGTCACTCAAAGCAAAGCCATCACCATGAAACGCATCCACTCACTCCTCGCCGCCCTGCCGCTCCTGGTTCCGGCCCTGGCTCTCGCCGGCCCGCGGGACGCCAACCGTGTGGCCAATCCAGGCTTCGAGGAGAACGCCGACGGCAAGGCCAGGGGGTGGTCGCACTATGGCGCGGGTTACACACTGGTGCGCGAGGGGCGCGACGGGAGCTGGTGCATCCGGTGTCGTTCCGATGCCGGCGGGCAGACCCTGGGCGCCGCGCAGGAGATCGTCTTCGACCCGCCGCTGCAACACCCGTTTCTGGTCTCGGGGTGGAGCAAAGCCGCGGCCGTGGAGGGCGGCGAGTACTGCATCTACCTGGATGTGCACTACGCCGACGGCACACCCCTGTGGGGACAGACCGCGGGCTTCCGTCACGGCACGCACGGCTGGGCCTACGCCGAGAGCGTGTTCACGCCCCTCAAGCCGGTGGCGCGTATCCAGACCTTCGTGCTCTTCCGGCGTGCGAAAGGCACGGCCTGGTTCGATGATGTCCGGGTGTCGCTGGCGCCGCAGAAGTTCATGCGCACCACCGCGCTGGGCGGCTTCGCGGGCACGGGCCGCATCGAGGCGTTTGCCTCGGTCTCCCTGCCCTCGACGTGGCAGACGCAGGTGCGCCAGGGGGAACGGGTGGTCTTCACCCAGCAGGGCGAGGGACTGTCCCAGCGCATCTCCTGGGACGGTCGCGATCCGGCAGGTCAACCAGTGCCGCCCGGTGTCTGCACCATCCGCTTCGCCGCGACCGACCGCCTGCTGGGCGAGACCATCACCTGGAGCCGTGAGATTGGCACGAAAGGCGTGCGGGGCCGCAACTACGCGCTCTGGACCGAGAGCAGCATGCGGCGCGTCATGCCTGTGGACCTGCCCGAAGCGGTCGATCCGCCAGCCGCGCTGGCCCTGTCCGCCGCGCGCAACGAGTATGAGAGCGGCCAGATCGTGATCATGCCCCCAGCGGGGGTCACGCTGCGGAACGTGCGCGTGGCGGTGTCCGACCTGACGGGGCCGGGTGGCGCCCGCATCGCCACCGACAACGTGCAGTGGCACCAGGTTGGCTACGTATGGGTCGAGCATCAGCACGAGCGGCCCGATGTTCCGCGCTATGCTCCCTCCTGGTGGCCCGACCCGCTGCTGCCGGTCAGGAGCTTCGGCGTGGACCCCGGCTGGGCACAGCCCATCTGGGTCACGGTCTATGTCCCCAGGGACACGCCGCCGGGCGCCTACACCGGCACGGTGACCATCTCTGCCGACGGTAATCCGGACGCGACCGTCCCACTGAGCCTTCGGGTGCATGACTTCACCATCCCTGTCCGCGGGCGCCTGAAGACCGCCTTCGCGCTCATGCAGGGCTACTTGGAGAAGGTCTATGGGGCGGAGAAGGTCACTCCGAAGCTCCGGCAGGCCTACGGGGAGTACCTGCTGGCGCATCGCCTGAACCCGGATGACATCACGCGCACCGATCTGCCCCACCTCGAAGACCTCGCCCACTACCGCGACCGGGGGCTGAACGCCTTCAACGTGCTGAACTTGGTGGAGCCGCGCGGATCGGCTCCCTGGCGGTGCTACAGTTCGGCGGAGTCCTACACGCCGGATTTCAAACAGAGTCTCATCGCGAAACTGGACCCGTTCGTGGCCGACCTGAAGGCACGCGGGCTGGCCGACCGGGCCTACGTTTATGGCTTCGACGAGCGCCCTGCGGAGTTCAACCCGATCATCCGCGAGTACTTCGGCATGATCAAGCAGCGTTACGGCCTGCCCACGCTCACCACCGCCAAGGTTCCCCAGGAGCCGGCGGCCATGCGCGACCTGAACGTGGATTGGAACTGCCCAGTGAGCGACGCCTACTCCTTCGCGGACGCCGAACGCTGTCGGGCGGCGGGGTTGCAGGTATGGTCCTATGTGTGCTGCGGCCCGCGCGCGCCCTTCGCGAACTTCCTGGCCGACGCCCCGCTCATCGAGGCCCGGGTGATCATGTGGCAGGCCTTCCACCAGAAGCTGGACGGATTCCTGTATTGGGGGGTGAACGTCTGGTCGAAGAAGAGCAACGACGCCCCGCTGGACCTCCGCAAGGGCGCGCGGCTGGCCTGGTCCATCAACACCGGCGGGCCGGACTGGCCCGCCCTGCACGGTGACGGCGTCCTGCTCTACCCGCTGCCCGACGGCCCCGCGGGCTGCATCCGGCTCGCCAACCTGCGTGACGGGCTGGAGGACTACGAGTACCTCTGGGCTCTCGGCCGAAAGCGCGGCGACCCGTGGTCCGCGCGGGCCGACTGCGAGCCGGCCACCACGTCCCTGACCGCCTTCACGCACGATCCGGCCGTGCTGCATGCCGCGCGCGAGCGCATCGCGCGAGAATTGCGCGCTGCCGCTGGCGGTGGCTCCGGCAGGATGAGTACGAAAGGAGAAACACCCGATCCATGAGCCAGGCACTCTCAGTTCTTGTCACCCTGCTGCTGGCGCAGCCGGCCGACGGTACAGGCATTGGGGAGATTGGCAGGCGGAGTTCCAGGACTATCTGCGCGAGGCCCAGGCCAACGCCGCGTCGCGCCCCACCCCGCCGCGGGCGCTCAGGCTCGGCTGCGTGTTCCTGAAGGCCGCGCGCATCACGTTCCCCGCCATCAAGCGAGTGTGAACGTCGGTTGAAAAGCGCGGCAGGTAGACGGGCGAGAAGCACGCCAACTCGGGCAGGCGGCAGCGGCGCCGCGACTACTCCCTGCGCCAATCCACCTTCTCATAGGCGGGATACGTTGCCGCCGCCCCGTCATCGTAGTGCCAGACTACGTCGGTCCAGATCCACGGCCTGACCTGGATCCGGAGCGTTGCCTCGTCCGTCGTGCGCGTGCCGAGGCCGGCGACGGGGGAATCGCCGACCTTGGCCGTGATCTCGACGGGCTCGCCCTGGCGAAGGCCCCGCAACTCGATCCAGTCAGGCGGCGGGTTCTTCTCGTAGAACCGCCGAGCATAGCGGCGCACGGCCTCCGAGCCTGCATCGCCGCGGTTGCTGTTGTAGAGCTGATAGGTGCGGTGAGCGAGTTCCGGGGTCTGGAGGGCCTTCCCGCAGCCGATGTACCAGCCGAGGGAGAAGAGCCATTGGTAGCATTCGTCGCCTTCTCCGCCGGCGGTCACGGCGCCCCCCTTCCAGCCGACCGTGCACTCGCCGAACATCTTGATCCCTACATGGTTCATCGAGCGCCAGAAGCGCCACCAGTAGGGTTGGCACGGGACCGCCCCGCTCGTTCTGCCCTCGAGCATCGGCGCGTAGTCCACGCCCTGGAGGCCGCCGAACCCGCCGTCCACCAGCACGCGCGTGAACCCCAGCCGCGCGCTCATCCACAAAGACGGCCAGATGATGCGGTCCCACCACTCCGTCGCCAGGCTCATCGGCACCCATTGGTAGGGGGTGTTGTAGGGCCAGGCGCCGTCGCGGGCGCGCCGCACCCACGCCGGGTGCTCGCGGAAGAGCGGGATCCCACGGGCCTTCAGAAGCGGCACCGCATCGGGGTACTTGCCCATGTCGTAGCCGTAGTAGGTCTCCGGCACAGCGATGCGGCTGCTCAGGGCGTTGGCGAGACTCGTCCTGGTGAACTCGGGCCGGAACCAGAAGCCTGGCTGGAGGCCGGCGGCGCGCAGCCGCTCGCACATCGCCTTGAGCGCGGGGTTGCAGTCGTGCCGCTCATCGAAGCGATAGGCGTCATCCGCCTCGATGGGATAGGAGTGCCAGATGTCGTGGTACATGGCCACGACGTCAATGCCCGAGCCTTCGAGCCGCTTGACGTACTTCTCGGCGAAGGGGAGCGGCCCGCCCTCGCGCTGGATCTGGCTGTGGGGCGCGTCCATGGCCACGGCGCCCACGCTGTCCTGGACTCCCATGCGGCGCGACACGTCGCCGTACACCTCGAAGCGAGCATTGAGGCAGCGCTGGGGCAGTGGCTGCGCCATATCGGCCGTATAGAGGTACTCGACGGTGTCCACCGCCGTGCGCTGGCCGGCGAGGGCCATGTCCCAGGCCAGGTTGGGCCACACCCCGTCGGCTCCCTGCTCAGTGTAGGAGGCGGAACTGTTGGCGCAATGGTAGTAGAGGCTTCGGGCAGAGATGGTGAGGCTGCCCTTGCCCCAGTCATAGAAAACGAGCGGGCTGGCCTGGAGCGCGTCGTGGTTGGGATGGTAGCCGTAGCCGCGGCGCGGGGGCTTGGGCGATTGGAAGATGACCTGCCGGTTCGTGTCGGCGGAGAAGTCCACGATCTCGCGCCCGGGCTCCCGGAAGCCAGTGCCGTAGTAGACGACGCCCTTGCGGGAGCCGCCCGGGCCGAAGCCGTTGTTGAGCATCACCTGGTAGCCGAGGTTGAGGGCGCTGGGCATCTCGACCTCGACCAGGCGGGCGAGGCCATGGTAGTCGCAGCCGTGGCGGTCGCGCTCGATGGGCCACCAGGTCTCCCACACCAGCACGTGCGTCCACGAGCGATAGCCCGTCGCGGCGAGCGGCAACGCGTAGTGAAACGTCACGCGGTTGCCGTCCACCTGGGGCGGATGCCAGACGAGGCGGGCGTCGTTGGACAGAGCGTCGAGCGGCAGGGTCATCGGGTCGGTGATGTGGGGATGTGGCCTGCCGTGCTGGACGTCGCGGTATTCCGCGCCGGTGCCGAGCGTGTAGCCGGGCAGGGGGCCGAGGGGGCCGGCCTCCTTCAGGCCGCCCGGCGGGATGACCCTGGGCAGGCCGCGCTCATCGAATTGCCCGATGTCGAGGCCGTTCCCGAGAGGCTTCGGGCAGATGAGGTGCTCGCCGTCGCGAGTGGCCCAGTCTACGGGGCGGCACATGTCGTAGACCAGCACCTGGCCGTCGGGGAAGGCCACACGGGCGGCATCCCGGCTAAGCGGCACCGCTGGAAGGCCGCCAACTGTGACCTGTTCGCCCGGCTTGACGGGGATGATCTTCGCCGTGCCCACGTCGCGGGGCGTGACAGAGACCGAGTTGCTCCGCGGCGTCCGCGAGCCGTCCTTCAGGACGCCCACGACAGCGAAGGTGTATCGCGTGCCGTTCCTGAGGCCACTCGCCACGAGGTGAGGCTCGGCCAGCGTGTCCTTCGACGCCTCCGCCTCGTCCGGCTCGAGCTGGAGCACCCGCCAGCCGACGATGCGCGGGTCCTCCAGTTGCAGGTTCCAGCGCAGGTAGGCCCGGCCGTCGCCGGGATCGCCTGTGAGCGCCGTCGGGGAGAGAACCGGGAGCGGGGGCGGGGTGAGATGCCTATCGGCCACGCGAACATCCTTTCTCTGGAACAGGCAGCCGCAGACGGACACCAAGGCGAAGAGCACGATCGGCCGTACCCAAGAGGCTGAGAAGCTCATCGCGGCTCCCTTTCCAGCACGCGGCTCAGCGCCTCCACGGCTCGAGAGGCGTCGGCGCCGTTAGCGGCGACATGCAGCTTGCGGCGGACGAGTGGCAGGCCCCGCTCCACGGGCCGCAGGCTGCACGAGTCGTTCCACACGAACGGCGGCCGCCCGCCCTTGTCCATAAGAGCGTAGCGCCGGGAGAGCGACACGACCGCGCGCCCGGGGCCTGGCCACGCATGGGTGGCCGTGAAGGGCATGTGCGGGCCGTAGGCAACGCCCCAGTAGGCGCCATGCATCGCGAGGTCGTTGTTCGTCCACTCGTCGCCGATGAGGACGACCGGCTTCTCGAACTCCCTGCCCACCTGGCCGTCGGGCTTGTCGGGCCGCTTCACGGCCTGCTCGATGGCCGTGGCGTCAACGCCGAACCTGTCCCGCAGACAAACCGCGAGCTTCTCCGCCGCCGGCTTGTTCGCCTCTTGGCCATAGCTGATCAGGATAGACTCCTTCCGCGCGGCTCCCTTGCCGTCAGGAGGCAGGATTGGCGTGGCCAGTTCGGTTGCCCAGGCGCGGAGTTCGGCCGCCGGCGTGAGGATGACCGTCGCGGGCGGGGCCGACCCGCCGGCCAACTTGCGGCACGCCTGGGCTATCTCCTCCGTGTCTCGGCCGGGAAACGGCGCGGGCGCGAACAACTCGACTCTGGGCAATTCGCTGTAGGCCAACATCATGATGTGGCCGCTGGGGAGCGAGACATCGAAGCTCACGCCCTGCTCGTCGCGCTGGAAGCCGACGGGCACGTCCAGGCCGACATCCCAGATCGCCTGAATCCGCGGGTTGTTGATGCGGCAGCGATAGGCGTGGCGGGCCAGGATCATGTTCACCGTGGCCCGCGGGCCGAGGTAGTGGACTTCGCGGGTCGAGATGCCCAGGTAGCGGGTAGCCAGCCCGTCGCGGCCCCTGGGGAAGAAACGGATGGCCAGGTCGGGTGTCTCCTTGTCCACTTCCAGCTCGTGGCCCGGCCGGGGGTCGCCAACGGTGCGGCTGTAGAAGGGGTCGGTTTGGTCCTGAGAGAGGCCCTTGGGCAGATGAAGGTCGGGGGCGACGCCCTCGTTGCCCTTGAAGCGGCCGACTTCCGCAAAATCCACGCCGTAGTCGGGCCTATAGCCGAGTCGCTGGGTGAGGAAGCCGCGCAGCCAGGCCGCCCGCGCGACGAGTTGCGGCTCGCGGACGAACCAGACGTAGGTTCGCTGGAAGCCGATGCTCGTCCGCTCGCACTCCACTGCCTCGCGGCCGAAGGGATAGCCCATCGTCACGGCGCGGCCCTTGCCGTGAGCATTCAGCGTGATGGCCGGCTTGCCGCTCCCGTAGGTGGCGGGAACCTCTGCCGTTGTGGGGGCCAGCACCTGGAACGGCGGCCTGCGGTCCGTCGTCTCGGCCCATCGGCCGCTATAGTGGCCGTGGGGGACCGTGACGGTGAGCGGCGTGCCCCTGACCGCTTCGCTGGTCGTGCCGCCCTGCGCGACGCCGAGGACGGCTGCCAGCGGCGATGCGTCTCTCCGCCGGCCATACTCGTCCAGGAGGCCGGGGACTTCCGAGGCGACGAGCACGCCGCCGCCGGTGACCCACTTCCCCAACTCGGCCGCAACCTGTGCGTCCATCGCCGTGACCTCGGGCAGGATGAGAAGCTCGAGGCCCAGACTCCTCAGCCCGCCGTCGCGGACGAAGTGCTCGTCTATGCGAGTGTAGGGCAGCTTGGCGGCGTGGAGAAGCCAGTCCCAGCCCATGTAGCTGTAGTAGCTGGCGCCGTCGTCGAGGTCCAGGGTGGCGCGCGGCATCAGCAAGCCGATGCGCTGAGGCAGCGGCGCCGTGTTCGCCACTGTCGGGCCGAGGCGGTAGAGAAGGCGGTTCGTGAGCCAGTGGTTGGTCACTGAATGCCAGCCGAGCTGGTAATCCAGGTAGCCGTGTGCCACCCAGTGGTAGAAGTAACGAGTGAGGTTGCCCGGGTCGCGGAAGTTCAGCCAGAGGTAATCTCGGAACAGGCTCTCCAAGCTGTCGCTGGGGCGGGTGCCGAAGCCGACCGGCCCGACGCTGCGGAGCATGAACGGCTGTCTTGCGTTGTCTGGCCCGACGCCCGACCACTGGGCGTGGTCATCGGCGAGGAAGCCGCCCCACTTCTTCTCGCCGAACGAGCGGTACTGCGTGCCCGCGGCCCGGTTCAAGGCGGCGATGTCCTGGTATCTCGCCGCCATGAAGGCCTGCCAGCGCTTCCGCGTGTGCTCGGAGTAGTCCACGCACTCGGGCAGCTCCGCCGAATCGCCCGCCTCCAGGTGGATGGCTGCGATGGCGTCGTAAAGCCCCTCGCGTCGCAGGTTGGCGGCCATCGCGTTGAGATAGGCTCCATATTCGCGCGCCATCGTGGGGTCGAAGAGCTGGACGCCGCCGTGAGGGCGCAGGGTGCCGTCGTCGTTGCGTGCGGCGAACGAGGCCGACGGGTCGGCCGCGAGGTGCTTCGGCAGCGATGGGGCATAGCCGCTCGGCAGAATCCACCAGGCATTCTTCCGGGCGGCTCCGTCGAGGGCGGCGACCTGTTCGGGCGTCCTCGATTCGTTGAGCGTGGGCAGTTCCAACAGGAGTTTCCCGCCGCGGTCCCGCACGAGGCGCACGACTGCGTTGAGCCTCGCCCAGTCGTACTGCCCGTCGCCCGTGCAGTGGAAGCCCCAGGCCCCGATGGGCGCTTCAGGGGCAAAGAAGGCGTCGCCCGCCGAGCGGAGCTTGCTGACCAGGTAGCCGGGCCTGAGCGACAGATGTTGGTTCCACCACTCGGCATAGGAGCCGGGCCGGGGCTCGAGGGGCAGCCGCACGCCGGCCATCGGCCCGGCCCTGCGCCAGGCATCGCGCTGCGGGTCGCCCCATGGCTTGCCTTCGATGACCTGCGCAGCGATGCCTTGCTGGCGGGCGAGGTCCGCCAGTTGACTGGCGAGGTTGACCTTCAGCGCCGCCGCCCTCGAGGCGTAGGCAGCAACCGCCTTTGCAGCAAGAGCCAGCTCATTCCGCCAGAACCGTACCTCCTCAGCCAGCCGAGGCTCGTCGCGGCTGTCGCGCGCCAGACGTACGCTCTCGATGCCGTCGTCCACGCACTTCACCAGCTCATAGAGCGCGGTGGCGTGTCGGACCTGCGCCTCGGCCTCCTCGCGCGAGGCGCCCTGCCTCCACGGCCGCAGGTACCCGCTCATCGCCCGGCACGCCAGCGCGTCGTCCCAGGCGGCGCCCAGCGCCAGCCGCACCGTCTCGCTGTCCTCGACCAGCGCCGTCGCCTCCCTGTTGCGGTACTCCGGCACCACGTCGTGCCCTGTTGTGATGCGGCCCCGCTCGGTCGGCGCACACCCTGGCCAGAGCAGCAGCATGCTCATGCCCAAGGCCGCTGCGCGCGAGGCTCGGCCTACGATCCTCTGCACGTCGCTCATCATTTCTGCCCTCGGCCCCTGGGTCTCAGGCCCAGCTTGCCTGGCTTTCTGAACGGCCTTTTCCGTGGTGCACCAGCGGTAGCGAGAAGTATCGCACACTCCTGAGACCTCCGTCAAGTTCAGTCACTCTCCAGAGCGAGAGTGCCTGAACCAGGCACGGAGGATGATGAGAATGGAAAACGAATCCGCGAGCAAGGTGCTGGAAGCAATCCAGAGGAGCGGGAAGGTCCAATCGGCCATCCTCGATCTGGCCTGCTCGTGTCCGAACATCGTGACAGAGCTGTGAGGTGGTGGCAATGCGAAGATGCCCGATTTGCAGAATGGCGATGGAACCAAGCGATACGCTGTATTGTTTCTACTGCCGAAGGCTGATGCAGGAAGCCCAGGTGGACCTGGACGAGTGGCTTCCGGTCGAGTGAGGCAAAGATGAGATGCGTAACATGCGGCCTGCCGCTCTACCGCAGCCTGCGGGATGGCGGCTGCTACTACTGCAAGAAGAAGGCGAAGGAGGCGCAGGCGGAGCTGGGGGAGTGGGTGGAGCAGGTTGAATGACGGACGGGGATTGGGTGACAAGGCGGGTTGGGAACTGCTTGGTCTAGCCCGGGCCGACCCATCCTGGCCGCGGCGGGAGGGTTCGTGTTCCCGCATGCTCCTACCAGCTCAGCTCGATGGCCCGGAAGTCCTGCCCGCTCACGCGGAAGGAAAGGGTGTTGCCCTCGCGCTTCAAGGGTCGCTCCGGAGCGCCCGGTTCTACGCTCTTGGGTGGCGTTACGTCGTCGAGGCTGTCTGGGCTACTGGACTTCGGCTCCGGGGCGTCCCTGGGCGGACCCCAGTCGTCGAGGTCCTCCACCTTCAGGCTATCAGCGCTCGTGGTCGGGACGCCGAGCTTGTGGAGGGCGAGAGTGACTTTGCCGTCAACCGCCTTCTTGAGGAAATTCGCGGCCACGACCAGGCAACGGTTCCCCTTCTTGTAGAGCGTGACGTAGAGTGGCTTCTCGCTCACCCGCTTGCACTGCTCGGCCGTCCAGAACTTGGCCTTCCACTGCTTGGGCAGGTCATACTCCTTGAGCGGGGGCTCGACTCTGGCCTCGACCTTGACGACGTCCTCGTTCCTCCAGAAGGGGAACACCTGCACATCAGAGCCGTAGTAGTAGCCGTCCAGCGCGCTGAAGAGCCTGGACTTCTTGGTGTCGCGTCCCGCCATTGGCACGTTGTGGTCAAAGAGCAGCCACACTGCCCAGGCTGAGCGCTCCGTCGCGTATCTCTGCGCCGGGCTCATCCTGGCCATGTAGGCGCCCTTGAGCATCGGGATGGTGACGATGCCGGAGCGCTCGGGATTGTCTATGGCCATGAAGCGCTCCAGTGGCCAGGCGTCCATATAGGTCGTAGTCGCCTCCGTGAAGCGGCCCGACTCCTCGCAGTCGAAGACGACGGTGACGAAAGAGTGCCACGGCCAGACCAGGGTGCTCGTGTCGTGCGTGGTGATGATGGGCCGTTTGCCGTGCTGGACGAAGAGGGTGTAGAGGCGCTTCATGTACTCGCGGTACTGGAAGTAGTTCGCACCATACACCTTCTGAGCCGTCTTGCCGTCCTTTTCCAGAGCCTTGAAGCGGCCGTAGGCTTCCGGGCCCTCCTCGAGGCTGAATGTCGTAGCCCCATCGGGCGCGAGCCAATAGGCCGTGCCGACCGGGCCGCCGTTGCAGTCCTGCTGCGGGAAGACGTCGTCTATGTAGATCCCGTCTATGCCGTTCTCGATCCACTTGTCCATGTGCCAGGCCAGCGTGTCCACGAGGTCGGGCGGGTAGCTCCCGCAACGCCAGACCCATTCGTAGTAGGGGCGTTCGGCCGGCCGGATCGGCAGCCGGTTGCGGTCGTGGTAGAGCATCAGGGCCGTGCCCTTGTGGTACTTGGGCTCGTTCAGGCCGCGCTGGATTTCGGCCGCCTTGCGCACGAGCCCCCAATCGCTGTTGGCGGGCCAGTAGTTGAAGCACTCGACTTTCCCGTTGGCCTGGTCCTTGATCTGGGTCTTCCAGGGAGCGAATGCCTCGCAGCTTGTCAGCCGCCCGCCGACAGGGCCTACGGTTTCCGTGCGGCCCCGGTCCCAGAGGCGGTAGTCCGGCGGGAGCGGCTTGGGGGGTGTGGCCAGAAAGCCGTAGGTGATCTTGCGCGGTTCGCTCAGCGTGAACGGACTAGCGACAAAGTGGATGGCAAGCTCCACAACGCCGGTCCCGCGCGTGATGACCTGGCAGGCCTTGCCGTTGTCCGGCACCCAGCCGCGCTCGCTCTCCGCGAACCAGGCGAGGCCGCGGATGTGCCCGCCGAGCCAGAGCATGGACACGAAGTTGCCCAGTGGTCGTCGGGCAACGCCCTCCGCGGTCTCCGACCAAGTCTTGCTGTCCCAGAGCACGCCATCCTTCTCGTCGAGCATCTTGGCCGTGACATACTCTCGGAACTTGCCGGTCACGGGCAGAGCATGGAAGAGCAGCCCGTACTTCTCCTTCAGTGGGATGACCAACGAGAGGCGGCTCAACTTCACTGGTTCCGCCGACGGCTTGACCGCGATGTCGTAGCGGGCCATGCCGTCGAACTCGAACGCCACGCTGGAGCGGATGAGCAGCCCCGAGCCCGCGGCCTCGCTTTCCCAGCGGACGCCTGTGGGCGCGCACTTGCCGAACACGGTCTTGGTGCCTGCGATCGCAGTTGTCGCTCCGCCCGCCTCGGCCTCGAAGCGGATGGGCGAGGCCAGAATCTCCTCGCCCAGGACTGTGAGCGACCGGAAGTTGCCGTCCTGGCCGATGGTGTAGGTTCGGCCTATCGCCGTGACGGTCTGGTCGGTCAGGGTCACGGGCGTGAATGGGGGCGGTGGTGTGTCGGGGATGCCCACCTTGCTGTTGAGCCAGGGGAGTGGGATACGGCGGAAAGTGCTCTTGATGGCAGCCGTTGCTCTGCCTTGCGCGTCGAGCAGTGCGCCGGTGAGCAGGTGATCGCCTTCGGGCAGCACCCCTACGTCGTGAAGCAGTGCCCCGCCTCTTCCTGCCCTGAAGGAGGTGACCACGCCCTTCGCCAACTTGCCGCCGGGCAGGGCCAGCGCCAGTTCCGCCTGGCTCGCGGCGCCGAGGCCCGGCAGTTCCAGAACCACGACCATCTTGCCTACGGAGGGCCGGAAGCCGAAGTAGACCTTGGCGGGTCCCTCCGTCCGTACTCCCGTCACGTATCCCATCTGGAAGTTGGCGATCAAGCTGGTCGGCGGATTGCCTGGGTCAATCTCCGACTCGCCCAGAGTCTGAACGTACTGAGGCTGCTCCGCCGCATCGCCGGCCAGGAGGCCGGACCAGGGGATCGTCAGGGGCAAGAGGAGCAGGCAGAGGCTTCTCGTGACTTGCATGATGCGAGATTCGCTTGCGGTCACTGAGTGGCCACCATGAATAGCGCACGGGCGCCTGCTGGCACGGAGATGTTCACCGCGTCGTGCGGCGAGTTGATCTTGCGGTCTTCGGCATCGCGCAGGCCCTTCCACAGGCCGAGGAGCTTGCCGCGGTTCCTCCCCGTGGTCTTGAGCAGAACCTTGTCGGTTGCGATGTCGGAGACGAGGATGCACTCGCCGTTGTCGGCGGGCATCAGGCCGAGCTTGTCGAGGTCGAGCTTCAGCTTGCCATCAGCGGCCTTCGCGCCCGGGTTGCTCACCGCTACGATCAGCCGCTTCTGGGAAGGTATCCTCCACGCAGCGAGCGCGCAGCCGTCCACGCCGATGAACGTCACGCTGTTGTCGGCGGCCGGAACGGGCTGGACGTCGGCCGCACTGATGCCCAGGATGAGCAGCTTGGCCGCTAGGTTCGCGTCCGCCATCTTGGCTAACGCCTCGGGCAGTGGCGCTGGGTTGGCCGCTGTGACCATGAACAGGCGGAAGTCGAGCGGCAACACGTCGAAGTCGAACGCATCCACAGCCTTGCCGTGCGCGAGCACCTTGTCGGTCTCTAGATCGCTGACGATGGTCTCGCCGTCGGGCACGCCGAGTTTGGCGATGGCGACCCTCAATCTGCAGCGCACGGTCGCCTCGTTCCAGTTCGCAACGGCCACGATCAAGCGGCCTTGGGAGGGCACGAGCCAGGCGCTGGCGCGCACCTCCGCAGCCGGCTTGCCATCCTGGAGAGTCAGGGTCAAGGCGTCCGCATTGTTCCAGTAGGGCAGGAACTGGGCCTCGGCCAGGTTCATGCCAAGCCCGATGAGCTTGGCGGCCATGTCGGGGTTTCGGAAGCCGTAGGGCGGCTCGCGATCGCATTTCTGGATGAGCACGCCCTTGCCGGCGATGGTCTGCTGGCTCCACGACCCGAAGCCCGGGGTCCAGACGTCGTGGACGAAGAGCGCGGCCATCTGGCAGCGGAGGGGGTCCACGTTGCGCGTCTGGTTGTCCCACGGATAGCCCCCGAGCCAGCGAATGGTCATTCCATAGAGGGAGGGGGAGTCGATCGCGCGGAGGTGGCGAACCGGCCAGGCGTACATGAAGTTGCGGAAGCTGGGCCTGCGGAAATCCTCGCCGTCAATCAGCACGTTGAGAAACCCTGTGGCCGGCACGACGGGGCCATGCGTGGAGTGCATCTCGACCCAAGGGTTGTCCACGCCGTTCTGATGGAAGACCGTGGCGATGCGCTTGATCTGCTCGCGGGAGCCCGAGATGTTGTAGCCGCCCTGCACCTCGCCGCCGCGGGGCTGGTCGGCTGGGAGCACGTAGGCGACGCCGTTCTGCACCGACCGCGAGAAGCCCATCCCCTCGGGCGTGTCGTAGTAGATGCCGTCAATCGGAGCCGCCCTGACGTAGCGCTCCCACTGCCAGGCGCGCAGGTTGGCCAGCTTGGGCACAAACCCATAACCGTCGAACTCCCGGGCCAGGTAGTCGTAGGTGCGCGGGTCGAGGTCGGGGGTCCTCCACGGCGTGTGCGAATCGTGCCAGGGCGCGAACTCCATCAGCCAGTCCTTGGCGACAGCTTTGGGCAGCGGCTCATAGGTCCTGGCATCGTAGAGCGTGCCCTTTTCCATGAAGTCGCGCGCCTTGGCGAAGTCGCGCGGCATGGGCGCCGAGAAGTTCATCACCTTGTCACCGACGTAGTGGCCGAACTGGCTGGTGCGACGCTCGACGATTCGTGCGCCCGCGGGGAACGGACGGGCGGGCAGGCCAAGCAGCCCGAACTGGACGCGACGCGGCCCCCTGAACGTGAACGGCTTGCCTATCAGGTTGAGACGCAGGACCGTCTCGCCGCTCTGCCGCAGCGCCTCGGTGGCTGGCACGTCGTCAGTCGGCACCCAGCCACGGTCGTTGTCGGCGTACCAACAGAGCCCGCGGAGCGAATCAGAAACGACGTACTGCGGCATGAAGCTGCCGACCGTCATGCCCAGCCCGCGGCACTTGGCGCTGTCCCACACCTTCCCCTCGTCCTGTGTGAGGCCCTGGGCCACCCAGCTCTCGCGGCCGGCCATTGCCATCGTGTAGAGGAATTGGGCGCGCTCCGGCTTGAAGGGGACTTCCAGCCGCAAGTAGTCCAGGTTCAGCCCGGCCGCGGCCGGCTCGACGTCGAGCGTGACCCACTGCGCGCCATCGTATTCCATGTGGTTGGCGATCTTGACGTTGAGGGCATCCGAGCGCAGCGCGCCGGAAAGCTCGACCTCGGTGGGGCTCTGGCGCCCGAACTTCGGGGCGGCGTCCGCCGCGAACGCCACAGGCTTGCCGCCCGCCGAGGCCGTCAGCCGGACGGGCGCGGCGAGCAGGTCCTTGCCCGTCATCTGCACCTGGGTGGGCATGGCGCGGCCGTCGAAGGTCGCCCGGCCCGTCGTGGTTACGATGGCGTTTCCTTCGACCCGCATCGGCTGATGGGGCGGGATGGGTTTGTCGCTCAAGCCGGCCTGGCTGTCCCACCAGGGGAAGATGGCCGCCTCGTCGAGCTTCTCGACAGTCAACTCCCTGGTCTCGATGGCCCTGCCGTCAGTGTCGAGGAGCGTCAGGCGCGCCGGATACTTGCCGGGCTTCAGCTCAGGCAGGGGCAAGAGGTCGGAGATGATCGAGTGGCTCACACGGGTGACAAGCCTGTCGAGGAGCGGGGGCAGCTCGACCCGCAGCCCCTTCACCTTCGTCGGGTCCGGGTGGTCGAGGATGTCGCACGAAGGCATGAGGTTGTTGCGGACCGGGTTGTAGGCGATGTCCATCGCATAGCCGGGCGTCACTTGTCTGGCCGTGTACTCGAGCTTGGCGAAGTCGCACTGCCGAACAAAGAGCGGCGTGGCGCTACCCACGCGGCTGACCTTGAAGACAAAGCCATGCAGCGGCGCTGCCCTCTTGGCCGGATCGGCGGCCAGTTCAGGTAGTGTGGCGGCGGGAATTGCCCACTCGACGGCTTCGCCGGGCTTGAGGGTGAACTCCTTGCTCTGTGTGGCCAGCGGCTTCTCCCGCTCGGTCCAGTCTTTGTCGCGGCCCTGGTAGCCGCTGTTGTCGTAGACGCTCGCCAGCGCTGTGAAGGTCTGCGGCTTGGCCGTGGTGTTGGCGAAGCGGGCATTGAAGCCGAAGCGGCCCTGCCAGAGGTCCGAGATGTCCAGCAGTTGCACCACCGGCGCCGAATCGTCGAGCACGAGGGGGAACTGGTTCTCCTGGGAGATGAACCCGCCGTTGCCGGTGAGCGAGGAGTAGATATTCCACTGGGGGCTGCTCTTCTCGTCAATCAGCCCTTTCCAGTCCCGCGTGGCCAGGAAGAGCCAGCAGTCGCCCGACCGGTTCGGGCCCATCATGCGCAGTGACTTGACGGGAATCCTCACCTCCAGATCCCAATGGGTCATGCCGGGCTTGTAGTCGCTCTTGAACTCCCAGGTGTCCGCGTCCCAGTACTTCGCCGTCACGCCAACGGTCTGCATGGCATCCCAGCGGAAGCCGAGGGCGTTGTACATGATCTGGAAAATGGCCGGTTCGGGCTGGTCCCGCCCCAGGGGGTTGAAGAAAAGCTCCACGACATCGTCGTGGCTCACCTCGTTATCCATGTCCCTGCCCTTCCGGCGCAGGACGTAGCCTGGCTTCACCTCCGTGCGCATGCCGAGGTAGAAGCTCGTCTCGTCCCACGTGATCAGGGTCAGGGACCGCAGCGGCAGGACCCGGCCGCCGGTGGGGGCGAGCATTCCGGGGACGGCCGCCGCATCCGCCCATTCGCCCTGCTCCAGCCTGAGCGTACCGTCGATCGTGGGGGGCTTGCCCGCCCTAGGGGCAGAAACCCAGACCATCCTGTTTTGGCCGAGCGCCTCGCGCAGGGTCTGGGCGCTCATCGCGCCGCTGTGCTTCTCGGCCAGATTGCCCGCCCGCTTGCCATCGCCCTGAGCCAGTGCGGCTGAGCTAAGCAGCGCCCAGGCAAGAGCCGCGGCAACACGGGAACGCTCGCTTCGGGCGGTGAAGCGCCGCATGCTGGTCATCCTTAGCCGACCCCAACCGCGAGGAGCAGAGCCTGCAGGGGGGAGTTTAGCAGGTCGCGGACGCTGGGGCAATAGGCGATGAGCTTCGGAACCAGGGCTACAGGCTGGAATATGAGTACGGCAACAGCGAGGACAGGACCGAGGTCTGGATCAACGAGAAGGCTGGCATGGCGGTCAGGATCGAGTGGATGAGGGCGGTTGGTGAGAGGGGGAAGGATTGGTGAGAGGTTCACTCGGCAAGGCAGCCCCAGTCGCCTTGCCCAGACATGGAGAGGGCAGGCCGGACCCGTCTTGGTGGGGAGGGGGCACCTGTTGGGGTCGCGGGTCTGCCCTGGATTGCGCTATGGATCAACTTCCGAACGTCAAGAACCGTCCAAAGCATAGCGCTTGGTATCGTGGGCGTCAAGCCTCTTACGCGTGTTGAGCGCTCGCCAGTGGAGTGCCATAATGTGGGCATGATGTGCAAGACGAGGCCATGGGGCTTCTTCGCAGCTTGAGGCCACGCAGAGGAGCGGCGATGGACGGTGCGACAAGACGGCGAGTGTTGATGCTGGTAGCTCTGGCCTGGGCTATGCTTGCCCGGGGGCTCCTCCCGACCCGCACACTTGGGGCAGAACCCAGCACGATTCTACTCAAGCAAACATCTCCCTTTCCTGCCCAAGGTGTCACATGGCCTGCTGCCACAGCCGTCCCCCTGCCGCGCGACGCAGTCGTGGATACGAAGCGCGCCCGGCTCACTGATGGCACAGGCACGACGCTTCCGGCCTGCTTCGAACCCCTGGCGCACTGGAGTCCTGCGCGGGACTCAGTCAAGTGGCTGCGGCTGTCGTTTATCGCGCCCGCCGTGAGGGATGCCGCCCCCGAGTATACGCTCACGTTCGGCGACGACGTGGTTGAGCAGCCAACCGAGGCGCCCGTCAGAGTCACGCAAGACGAAGGCCAAGTGCTCGTCGAAACAGGGGCGATTGGCCTCGCCGTCTCCAGGAAGTCGGGCGGCTTTCTGTCGAGCGTGTCGCGCGGCGGCAAGGAGGTGTGGAGAGCTTCGCCCACTGACGGCCCCTATGTGACTGACCACACGGGGACAGTCTTTCGCGCGACTCTGGACACACAGCCCCTCATGACCGTCGAGGAGGCCGGGCCGCTGCGCGCCGTCGTTCGCACCGAAGCCTGGCACGTCAGCGCCGCAGGCGATCGGCTCAACAAGAGCGTCCTCCGCTACTACGCCTACGCGGGGCAGCCCTGGATCGAGCTGCACTGGACGTTCATTATCACGGCCGACACGGACAAGGTTCGCTTCGCCGACATCGGGTTGCGCCTGGCGGCAACGGGGCCTGCGGCAGTGGGCACGGAGGGCGGAAGCGTCCAGCTCACCGAGGGCTACCTGCTCCAGAAGAAGCCTGACCTTTATGTCGTCCGGAAGAAGGAGGGCGACCGCTACATTGAATCCGTCCGCGGCGGCAAGGCGCCCGGCTGGGTCAGCACAGCCGCTTTCAGCCTGATGTTGCGCGACTTCTGGCAGACGTTTCCCAAAGAGCTTGAGGCGCAATCTGGCTCCGTGATCACCCACGCCTGGCCTGGCCACGGGGAGTTCAACGACGACTGGTTCATCGAACCGGAGAAGCCGCCTTTGCCCGACACGCCGATCGAGCAGGTGGCCGGCCCGAACGGGGTCAGGATGACGGCGGCCTACTTCCACCAGCTCCAGAAGTTCCATCACGGCCCGTTGCTCGACTTCCATTTCCCCGATTGGTGGCGTGGGGCGAACGTCGCGGGCGACCAGGCGAGCAAGGAGCCGAACTGGCTGGCGAAGACAATCACAGCGGTGGGCCACCGCTCCGACGAGTTCTTTGCAATCTGGTCCCGGTCGCGGATGGAAGCGGGCATCGTCAAGGAGCACGCGGCCGGCACCTCGCGGACGCAGGAGCTTCTTCTTGACTTCGGCGACGACTCGGCCGCGGTCGCCGCCCGTCGGGCGCTCTTCACCAACCCGCCGCACGTCTGGCTCAAAGACCCGAAATGGCTGGAGACTTGCGGCGTCTTCGGCCCGCTCAGCGTGGACGCCGCGCCCGCCTGGCTTGAGAACAGCGCCAAGAGCTGGCAGATGGCGGACAAGAACAAGCACTATGGGATGTGGCTCTACGGCAACATGCCCGAGTACTTCAACCGGGACGGCTCGACCTGCATCTATCGGATGACGGGCACCGGCTCCCACTACGGCTACTTCAACAACAACTGGTACCTTTACCTGACCACGGGCAGGCCCGAGCACTTGCGCTACGCCACGATCAACACGCGGCAGTGGCGCGATGTGGAGATCGTCCACTTCACGACGCCCGAGTTCGAGGGCCTGCCTGAGGAATCCCGCAAGCTCCTCGGCGCCGCCCACGCGGTCTCGGTCTATCCCTGGCGGTTGGGGAGCTGTTTCAGCTTCTACGCCGGCTGCTCGCCGCTCCTCTTCGACTACTACCTCACGGGCGACCGCCGCTCGCTCGAGGTCGCCCAGCTACACATGCAGGGCATCCTCAAGAACGACCCCGGCAAGAACCTCAGCCGCGAGGCAGGCGGCACCAACAAGGCCGTCCTCGACTGGTATCTGCACTCATGGGACCCGACCTTCGGTGCGCGCCTCGACGAGGCCATCCACTGGATCATGACCAACGACCCCACCGCCGAGGGCGGCAAGCAGGCCAACCCGCTGAACTGGACGAACTTCATGCCGATGTACCTCCAGGCATCGAAGGACCCCGCCAGCGGCCTCAAGCACCACGCCGCGATGCGCGACTACGTCCTCAAGTGGGCGGACGCCGAGCTGGACGGCGACAACTACGCCACGGGCTACCCAGGCAACCCGGGCAACATGCTCGCCGCCGCCTGGTTCGCCACGGGCGACCGCAAGTACCTGCTGCCCTACGCCCGGAACCTGCTCAAGTACGACGTGCCGCGCGAGAAGTGGCTCATGCCGGCCGCTCCTGGCTTCGGTTCGGGCGTTGGAGCCTCGCGCTTCGACGAGGTGCTCTTCGCGTATGCCGCGTGGCGCGAGGCGGGGGAAAAGGGCCTGGTGCCCAAGAGCGAGGGCGACCTGCCCCTCCCGCCGCCTATTCGCTCCTACCGTACGCCGGTCAAGGGGGTCTACTACGGCAAAGAGAGCGTCTTCCTGCTCCTCAAGGAGCCGGGCAAGGAGACGCGCGTGGAGTGGGGAAGCTACCACCCCGGGACTGCGCTCACGCTGTCCGGCCCCGACGGAGCCAGAGTCCTCGAGGCAAAAACGGAAGCGGGCGGCTTCAAGCCCGTTCCGATCGTGGTCGCCACGGAGGGCGCGCCAGGGATCTACCGCCTCGTCGCGGCCACAGAGCCCTACAAGTTCTGGTCGAGCATCACCCCACACTGCAAGCACATGGTCGAGGTCGTTGAGCAGGTCGCCATCTTCGGTGGCACCGACTGGGTCTTCCTCGTGCCGCAAGGCACCAAGCAGTTCGTGGCTACGGTTTCGGATGGAGCCTTCATCCTCGACCCCGCCTGGAGGAAGGTCCGCGGACGGGGAGACGGCAAGCCCTTCGGCATTGAGGTCGCCCCCGAACATGCGGGCAAGCTCTGGCGCTTCCGGCCTGTCGGCCACGACTCGCGTCTGAAGCTGGAGGGTGTCCCTCCATACGTCGCCCCGCATCCTGACTATTGGTTTGCGGCCCCGCGATGACCCCAATGGCGAGGAAGGGGGGGCACACCCTTATGGCCGGCGAAGGGGAAGGGCTGCGCCCCGGCGGGCAATCTTGGTCCACGTTGCGCGCCCGTCACAGAAGGAGTAGCATTCGGAGGCGACCTGCTACGGGGGGACTCTGAAGGAGACCATCATGCACAAGCTCGAGCAAGTCCTGAGGTCCGAGATCATCCGGCTGGCGAGGAAGGAGGTCAACGCAGCGTTCATCCCCCTATCGCAGGGTGTACGGACGCTGAGGCGGCAGGTATCTTCCCTCAGAAAGACGGTCGCTACATTAGACAAGCTGAGGGCAGGGCTTGAAGCGAAGAAGAGGGCAGAGCGGACGAAGCTCACAGCCCCGGAGGAGCAGGCCAAGACTGCACGGCTCTCGCCGCTGCTCATCAAGAAGCTAAGGACACGGCTTGGGCTGAGCCAGGGACAGCTTGCCTGCCTGGTCGGCGTCTCCCGTCAGGCAATGGCGTTCTGGGAGCTGGGCAAGTCACGTCCTCAAGGGCAGAACAGGGCGGCACTGGTCGCTCTGCGTGGCATCGGCAGGCGCGAGGTGAAGAGGATGCTGGGGGAGAAGACCAGCAAGGCGCCGGAGCAGAAGAGGGCGAAGCCGCGGGCGCGCAAAGGAGGGGCCAGGAATGCCAGATGACATTGGCCTGAAGTTGACCGCCTCAGAGCGAGAGCAGTTGGCCATGGTTCTGATGGGCGATTACGATCTCCTGAGGAAAATCGAGCGGACTCCCCTCGATCGTGAGGTGGACTTCAGCGCGGCGGAGCTTGATCTTCTGGACGACAGACTGGCCATTGAGGTGGAACACCTCCGATCTTGCGGTACGCGCAAAGTCCTTGTCCAGATACGCAAGCGTATTGCCCTCTTGATGAGCTTGTGAGGTCGGCGCACCAGAGGGCACGCACGGCGGGTCTCCGGGAGGAGCGGAGAGACGAGACCGATGGCGGGTCGGCGTCTGGGAACGCTCTGGGTTGCTTTCGGGGCGGTTCTTGCGGCTGGGTCCCTGGCCATGCCGGCGGAACTGAAGGCGGGAGGACCAGGATTGCGGCTCGCGGAAGACGGGCGGACAGCCTACGCCATCACACTCGCGGCGGATGCATCGGCAGCGGAGAGGACCGCCGCCGCTGAGTTGGCGACCTACTTGAAAAAGAGCACCGGCGTGGAGTTCGCCACGGTGACGCCCGAGCAGGCCGCGGGCAAGCCGATGATCGCCATCGGCCCCGGCGCGGCCGGGGGCAAGCTGGACCTCAATGTGGGCAAGCTGGGGCCGGAGGAATGGCTCGTTCGCAGTTCGGGCCAGGACATCCTCCTCGTCGGTGGGCGACCACGCGGCACGCTCTACGGCGTCTACGAGTTCCTCGAACGATATGTCGGCGTTCGGTTCCTTGATGCCCAGACGGAATTCGTCCCGAGCTGTACGGACCTGACCCTTCCGGCCGGCCTGGCGGTTCGGGCCAAGCCGGCCTTCTTCCGGCGCGAGATCCTCATGGTCACGCCCCACCAACCCAAACACGTCCTGTTTCAGGTTCGGCGGAAGCTCAATGCCTTCGGCAATGCCGCGGTGGCGGTCGCAGGGCCGGAACTGGGCTTCTGTGTGCTGTTCGGCAGCCCATACTCGACCCACACGCACCATCTGTACGCAAAGCACTTCCCGACAGACAAGCCGGACTACTTCGCGCTCACGGAGCAGGGCACGCGCACCGGTCCGGGGCCTGACGGGCAGGTCTGCATGTCACACCCCGAGGTGCGGAAGCTCTTCGCCGCCAGGATGCATGAGTTCATTCGACACGACCGCGAGCGGATCGCCAAGGCGGCAACCGGCGAGCCGTCCCCGTTCATCTACGACCTGACGCCGAACGACAACGGCAACAAGTGCGTGTGCGACCGCTGCAACGCGCTCGCCGCGAAGTACGGGGCCTACAGCGGCGTCGTGCTCGAATTCACCAACGCGGTCGCCGAGGACATCGCCAGAGACTACCCCGAACTCCTGGTGCAGACCGCCGCCTATACGTTCTACATGGACCCGCCGCGGGGGATCGTGCCGCGCGACAACGTCCTGATTCGGATGGCGCTGCTCGGCACCGAGTTCACCGCCGCGCCGCCTCGCGACACGCTCCGCAGCCTGCTGCACCCGCTCAACGCCAAGGCCCGCGAGACGCTCGAGGCGCGGGCCAAGGTCAGCAAGACGCTCGGCGTCCACGACTACTGGACCGCCTGGAACCAGCCCTTCCAGTGGCCCCACGCGAACGTCCACGGCCTGGCGCAGACGCTGCGGCTCTACCACCAGTTGGGCGTCCGCGACTACTTCGTCGAGGACGAGCTGATGGGGAGCCGGCTGCACACCTTCGTTGATCTTCAGTTCTACCTAGCCAGCCGGCTCCTGGAGGACCCAGCGCAGGACGAGAAGCCGATCATCGCCGAGTTCATGAAGCTCTACTATGGAGCTGCGGCGCCCGCGATGACGCGGCTCCTGGACTACATTGAGAAGCGTCAGGAGGAAGAGCCCGGCATGCTCGCCTCGGTCGCACCATCGGCGAGGAAGTACTTCGACGCCCGCTTCTTCGTCGAGACGGACGCCCTGCTGCGGGAGGCAGAAGGCGCGGTCGCCGGCGACGCCAAGCGCCTGGCCGACATACGGCAGGAGCGTCTGGCCCTCGACGAGACCATGCTCTATCTGTGGAACAAACTGAACCGGGACGGGCGGCTGCCCTTCCAGCGGCAGCAGCTCATGGAGCGGCTCCAGCAGAACTACGCGGCTGCGTACCGCAAGTACGGCGGCTGGGGTTCCGAGAAAGCCGACGCGGACCGCCTGGAGTACCTGCGGAACATGCCACCCATCCCACCCCAGTTCGAGGGAAAGAAGATCATTGACCTTTGCGGCCCCCAGTTGGACCTGCGTCAGGCGGGCGGCGGCATCGCGCGCCGCGCCGATGACCCAGACGCCACGCTCGGCAAGGCCTGGCGGCTCGACGGCACCATGCAGGGTCCGCCAGGTCGGCATGACAGGCCACCAGAACTCGGCTTGTATGACGACCGGTCCAAGCAACTCGTGACCAAGACCTTGGGCGTGGGCGACGTGCCGAAGGACGAGAAGTACCACCTCTACTGCGCGGGGCGAATCAAGGGCTCAGCGAATCTGCACTTCTGGGCACACCACAGTTGGCGGCTCTGTCAGAGACTGAGCCTGACCTACAACTCCGCGCTGCCCGGACAGGTGACGTACGAGGTCTACGCGTCCATGAAGTTCGAGGGGCCGGCTTACGTGCCCGGCTCCACGCGGACCAATGCCTGGTCCATTGACCGACTCATTCTGGTTGAGGTCGCTCCGCCGGGCGGGCAGAACCAGTGAGCCATGGCCATCCCGCGCCTCCCTCATCGGGCTAGTGCAACGGCTTGCCCCTATCGTCCACGGGTTTGCCTGGGTCCATCTCGCCGCCGGCCTCTCGCACCTCGTCGGGCCAGACTTTGCCTTCGCCCTCGACGAGCAGCAGCACGTGGAACCGCGCCGCCCAGTCGGGCACCGCCACTTCCTTCTCGAACGGCGTCCAGTCGGTGTCGTCCTGCACATACTTCACCTGGTCAAAGTGGTTGCGCGTCCACCCCTGATCGAAGGACTGGACGGCGACGTTGACCTTGACCTTGCCGGCCGACCTGACGAAGCCCTTGAGGGTGAACGTTTCGCCGCCCTGAGCGGAGACCGTCTGGAAGGCCTGGCCGCTCTTGCCGCCCGTGACGGCGACACAGAGGGAGGCGGGGCCGACCTTGAAGACCGTGGTGTCGCGGTTCGGCTGGTCGCCCTTCTCGCGCAGGCGAGGGAATCCCTACAAGGCATTTACACAGGCATCAGACGACTCGCGGACAACACAGAGCAAGCCCTGCAAAAGCTAGACGAAGCGCGGAAAGGGCCCAGCGACGGCGCACCCTCCGGCCTTGTGCCCACGGCGAAGCGGATCCGGCCTTGAGCCTGCCGAATCGGGAGCCGGTCTGCGATTGGGCCGGCTCCTTTCCTCCTGAAGTGGATCAAGCCCCATACCATCACCTCTAGGCGCACGTCGATCGACCCTGTGCCTTCCCAAACAGACCCAACTTCTCTACTTCGACGGCTTCCTCGACTGTACACAACCCCCATCTCACCCTGTTCCAAGATGCCGACCACACGATACCGGTCGGCCAGTGTCCCAGGAAAGTCGGTATGTCGTTGGTACTCCCTGGCTGGCCCGACGTCCGGTGCTCTCCTATCTCTGCTCGCGGGGCCCGGCAGAACAGCGCACGACATCATCAGACACATTCCAGCCGCGGCATCCAAGCGGCCCGTCGCCCCGCCTCTCGACGCCGGTGAGTTGTGGTTCGCGCAGTCCATCCGGCGGGCGACCTGCGGCCAGAACACCCTGAGTGGTGACGAGTGCGAGCTAACGGTGATGGTACGGGAACCCGCGACGGGACAGTCGTATAGCGACCATCATAGGACACTCAAGCCCCCTCCCGTCTTTGGAAATCCAGGACTTACGACGTCCCCCAAGGAGGCCCCGAACCCACTTTATATTCAACTCAGCGTACTCTGGGGTAGCTCCGGGGGCGAGCGATGGGTGCCGCAGCTCTCACCGCAGGAGTGAGCGCTTTATAAACCCCTGCCGCCAAGTACCGATCGGTGTCTGCCTGGAGCAGAGCCAAGGAGGTGAAGGATATGACATGCCCAAAGCTCCGCGGTTCGGACATGCGGAATGAGGCTGGAGAAATGGTGTGTCCGAGATGCCGCAGTAGGGACATCCTGGTGGAGGGAATCGCGTGCGGCGTGCCGACAAGCGAGTGCTACTGCAACCAGTGCGGATTCGAGTGGGTCACCGACGACTAAGGGCCAACCGGAGAGGTGACCAATCAGGTTCTCGAGGTGGCAGGACCTTTCGGTTGCCAGAGCCCGGTGCTCGGCCCGGCCTCAGTCCGACTCCGCCGTGGCCCGGCGCGACAACCACAGAAGCCGGGGACGCTGCAGAGGCGTCCCCGACACCTATTTCTTTGCTTGACAGACAGGCATGGCCGGTCGTGCCCGCTCGTTCTTGATCCCCTGGGAGGTTCCTGTACAATGCTGTCCGTCGGGACGGTGTGAGCGGCACCATCGTCCTGACGCCCAACGAGAAGCGCGTCGCCGAGGACCGCCCTGACTGCTACTGGCTCTATGTCGTCACCCACTGCGACACGGCGCCTCGCCTCCAGGAGCCTATCCGCAACCCCGCTCGCTTCCCCGGGCACGAGGTCAGGAAGGTGGACCACTACTACTTGTCTGTCGAGGCGGCAACGGATACGATGCACGTCAGCGAGGACCGGGCGCGCTACGGGAGTTCAGAATGACGCCAGAGCAGCTTCAGGCTCTCATCACAGTGGGCGAAACGCTCGCAGTCGAGTTCAAGGGCGAGGAGCAGGCGCCGCTCCCCGACCGCGAACTCGTCGAGACCGTCGTCTGCCTCGCCAATCGGCCGGGAAACGAACCGGGATGGCTCTTCGTTGGCGTCGAGGACGATGGCCGTGTGACGGGCGCGCGCCCACGCCACGAGGCCGGCATCACCGACACACGCCGCGTCCAGGCTCTCATCGCCAACCGCACCAGGCCGTCCCTCACGGTCCGCGCCGAGCTGCTTGCCGTTCGAGGTTGCCAAGTTCTCGCCATCGAGGTGCCCCCCTCGACCCTGCCCCTCGGCACGGCGGACGGCCACTACCTCCGCCGGGCGATCGGCGGCCGCGGAAAGCCCGAATGCGTCCCCTTCCACTTCCACGAGATGCTCGCCCGCCAAGCGGACCGCGGGGCGCTCGACTACTCGGCCCTCGTTGTGCCCGAGGCCGGCTGGGACGCCCTCGACCCGCTCGAGTTCGAGCGCTACCGCCGCACCATCCGCGAGAGCCAGGGCACGGGCGACCAGGCGCTCCTGGACCTCCCCGACGTTGAGCTTGCCAAGGCACTCGGGGGCGTCGAAGCTGACCGCGAGGTCCGCGGCATCCGCGTCCTCGGCTTGCTCCTGTTCGGGCGAGAGGACGCCCTCCGCCGCTTCCTCCCTACCCACGAGGTCGCTTTCCAAGTCCTTGTAGGGACGAGCATCGAGGTCAACGAGTTCTACCGCTGGCCCCTCCTGCGGGTCATGGAGGACATCCTCCTTCGCTTCCGCGCCCGCAACCGCGAGAAGGAGTTGATGGACGGCCTGTTCCGCATCGGTGTGCCCGACTACCCCGAGCGGGCCTTCCGCGAAGGCGTGGCCAATGCTCTCATCCACCGCGACTACACCCGCCTCGGCGCCGTCCACATCCAGTGGCACCCTGACCGCATCGAGGTCTCCAACCCCGGCGGCTTCCCCGAAGGCGTCCGCCTCGACAACCTCCTTGTGACCCCTCCGCGCCCGCGCAACCCCCTCCTTGCCGACGCGTTCAAGCGCGCCGGCATCGTCGAGCGGACGGCGCGCGGCATAGACACGATCTTCTACGAGCAGCTCCGCAGCGGCCGCCCAGCGCCCTCCTACGAGCGCAGCTCACCTACCGATGTTGTCCTCGTCCTCCCCGGCGGAGAGGCCAACCTTGAATTCGTCCGTCTTGTGGTCGAGGAGGGCCGAGCGGGCAGACCGACCGGCGTAGACGGGCTTCTCCTGCTGAACCATCTCTGGCTGGAACGCCAGCTGACCACCGCCCAGGCTTCGGAGGTGACACAGAAACCCGAGGCCGAGGCCCGCACGAGGCTCCAGGCCCTGGTCGAAGCGGGTCTGGTGGAGGCGCGGGGCGGCGGAAAGGGGCGAGCGTACCATCTCGCAGCAGCCATCTACCGGCGTCTTGGCGAGGAAAGCGCTTATGTCCGGCAACGCGGCTTCGAGCCCATCCAACGGGAGCAGATGGTCATTCAGTTCGTCAAGAGGCACGGGACTATCTCGCGGGCCGAGGCCGCCGAGCTCTGCAAAGCGTCCCCACTGCAAGCGTATCGCCTGCTGCAAAGGCTTGTGAACAAAGGAGTTCTAGAGCCCACAGGGCCTAAGGGCCGCGGCGTCCGATACCAGAAACGCGCACGGTAACGCGCAGTGCGCGTTTCCCGAATGCGCGCTGCGCGTTTCTGGGCGCGCATTGCGTGTGTCACGGGTCACTTTCGATCTGGCCGCTGAGGGTCACTTCAGACTAGGCCACCTCAAACACGCCCCCACGCAAGCCCAGTGTTTTCCGCAAACTGCCCTCGCCCAGGCAACTGGCGGGCTGTTTGCAGACAAACAGTGGGCGATCCAGGTGCCCGGAGGTGGTACAGTCCGAAGTGACCCCGGCCGGCCTAGCCCAGCTTCCGCAGTCGGGACGATTTTGACTGCTTTCTGAAGTTCTTTCCGGTCGTAAGTGATTGGCACTGTTGAGGGGCGTGTCTGGAAAGGCCGTGTAGTGCCAACCTACCCTCTTGAGAT
>VGYW01000045.1 GCA_016872875.1 Planctomycetota bacterium
GCCCTCGCCGAGGATGACGCAGAGGATGGGCACGCGGAGGGTCGAGAGGTCGGCGATGTTCTCGGCGATGGACTGCGCGATGCCGCGCTCCTCGGCCCCCACGCCGGGGTAGGCGCCCGCCGTGTCAATGAACATGACGATGGGAATGCCGAGCCGCTCGGCGAGGCGCGCCTTGTGCATCGCCTTGCGGTAGCCCTCGGGGTGTGCGAGGCCCCAGTTGCAGGCGACGCTCTCGCGGGTGGACTTGCCCTTGCGGTGTCCGATGGCGAGGATTCGGCGGCCGTCGAGTCGGGCGAAGCCGCAGACCACCGCCGCGTCGTCGCGGAACAGCCGGTCGCCGTGGAGCTCGATGAATTGCGAGCACATCATGGCGATGAAGTCCATCGTGGACGGCCTGTCGCGGTGGCGCGCGACCTGCACCGTCTGCCAGGGGGTGAGGTTGGCGTAGATGGCGCGGGCGAGGCGGCGCTGCTCGGCGCGGAGCTGCTCGATGGTCTCCGAGAGGTCCACGCCCTTGGCCTCCTGGAAGGCCGCGAGCTCTTGAATCTTCTTCTCCAGGTCGAAGATGGGGCGCTCGAAGTCGAGGCCGCTCGGTGCGCTCATGGTGAAGCTCCCTCAGGGGGCTTTTCGAACACGCGCAGGCGCTTGAGGCGCATCAACACGTCGGCCATGCTCTGCGGCCGCCGGTCAGGATTCTTGTCCAGCATCGCCACCACGAGGTCGTTGATCTCGCGCGTGAGGTTCTTGTTGAAGGTCCACGGCCACGGGGGCGGCTGGCGCAGGTGCATGTTGAGGAGCTCGTTGCGGTTGCCTGAGATGAACGGCGGCCTGCGCGCGAGGACCTCGAAGACGGTGGCGCCGAAGGAGTAGATGTCGGTGCGGAAGTCGGGCCGCCTGCGGCGGATGGTCTCCGGGGCGATGTAGGGGCGCGTCCCCGCGATGCGCCGCAGCCCCGGGAGGAAGCGATGCCAGGACTTCGGCGCCGGCTCGGCCAGCGCGAAGTCGGTCAGCTTCACGCAGCAGTCGTCCCCCACCAGGAAGTTCTCCGGCTTGATGTCCATGTGGATGATGCCGCGGTCGTGAACGTAGAGGAGCGCGGCGGCCATCTGAAGCAGGATGTCGTGCGTCCGCGCCGCCACGAGCGGGTCCCCCTTGCGGTCCAGCACCCGCACCTTCAGGTTCCGGCTCGGAAAGTACTCCATCACAATGATCGGAAAGGGCGGCCCGGGGACGAGTTCCTGGACCTCGATCACGTTGGGGTGCGTGAGCCCGACGGCCATCCTGGCCTCGCGGCGCAGGGAGCGGACGGCGGCGGCCTCGCGCAACTTGTCGGGCCGCAGCCGCTTCACCGCCACGATGGTCCCGTCGGGCGCGCTCGCCCGGCAGATCTCCGCCGTCTCGCCCGTCCAGATGATCGCCTCGACGCGGTAGAGGTCGGCGGTGAAGGTCAGTATGGCCATCCCTGGTCACTTGCCGCTCGGGCCCATGGGCCTGCCGAGAGAGCGCAACACACGCCTCAGCGGGAGATGTTACCAGAACGGCACAACCTGGTCAAGATAGGCAGAGGCCCGTCGTCGCGCCCCGCATCGCAGAACCCTCCTCAATCGTCCTCGTCCTCGACTCTGCCCGCGACAAACCAAGGGAATCGAGGGCGAGGGACGAGGACGATTACGATGGAGGGACTGTGGGCGTTGCGAAAGGCTATTTGACACTGGCATGACCATCTGGTAAACTCTCACTGGATTGCTGCGGCCCGGTGGAATCCGCGATTGGAGAGCGAGAGCGCATGGGCGGGCGAGGCTCCGGGGTGCTTCCGTTTCGCACGGTGGCGATCGTTGGCGTGGGGCTGATCGGCGGCTCGCTCGGCCTGGCGCTCCGCCAGCGGGGCCTCGCCCGGCGAGTGGTGGGAGTCGGCCGGCGGCAGGCCGCGGTGGACCGCGCGGTGGAACTCGGCGCGATTGACGCCGGCACGCTCGACCTGCGCGCGGGCGTGGCCGAGGCCGAGCTCGTCGTCCTCGCCACCCCCGTCCGCGCGATGGTGGAGCTGGCCCGCGCGGCGGCCGACGCCTTGCCGCGCGGGGCGCTGATGACCGACGTGGGGAGCACCAAGGCCGGACTCGTGCGTGGCCTGGAAGAGGTCGCCGGCTCCCGATTCCGCTACGTCGGCTCCCACCCGATGGCCGGCTCCGAGCGGCGCGGGGTGGACGAGGCGTCCCCCGGCCTCTTCGACGGCGCGCTCTGCTTCGTCACCCCCACCCTGCGAACCGACCAGCGGGCGCTCGCCGTGGTCTGCGAGCTCTGGCAGGCCCTGGGCGCGCGCGTCCGCAGCCTCGACCCCGCGGAGCACGACCGCCTGCTGGCCTTCGCGAGCCACCTGCCGCACCTCGTGGCCGCCGCACTCGTCAACGCCGCGCCCCCGGATGCCTTGGCGTGCGCCGGGCCGGGCTTCCGCGACTCCACCCGCATCGCCTCCGGCGACCCGCGGCTGTGGGCCGACGTGTGCCTCGAGAACCGCGACCGCCTCATCGAGGCCCTCGCGCAGATCGAGCAACAGCTCCGCACCCTGCACGCCATCATCCGCGACTCCAGGGAGGTGGAGCTCCTTGGCTGGCTCGAGAGCGCCAAGGCCGCACGCGACCACTACGTATGTTCTTGATGAGGCCGGCTAACGCAACTGAAGAGGATGATTGGATGGATGGATGAATGGATGATTGTCAGACACCCATCCACCCATCCATTCATCCATTCATCCCCCGCTGACGTGGGAAGACCCTGGAACCCAAGGCCGATGAGCAAGAAGTTCACCTTCCGCCTCCAGGAGCTCCACTCCCTCCACGCCAACCTGCGCGTCGTCTTCGTCCTCATGCTCGCCCTCACCGTGTGCATCCTCGGCTACATGGCCGTCAGGGTGTTCGCGATGAGCGCCCCCATGCTGACGGCGGACATCGCGGGCCTCTGCATCTTCTCGGTGGCCTGCCTGCTCCTGACCGTCGGCCAGCTCATGTGCCTGCGCCGCATGCGCCACGACACCCGTGAGAAGATCGAGCTCCTGACCTTCGTGGACGAGTTGACCGGCGTGCAGAACTTCCGCTACCTCGACCAGCGGCTCGCCGAGGAGCTCCAGCGCGCAAGGCGCCACGGATACCCGCTGTCCGTGGTCTACATTGACCTCGACAACTTCAAGCTGGTCAACGACACCTACGGGCACGAGGCGGGCAACATGGTGCTGCGCCGCGTGTCGCAGGCCCTGCGGGCCAACATCCGGGGCGAGGACTTCGTCGGACGCCTCGGCGGCGACGAGTTCCTCGTCGTCCTCCCGCAGACCGACGCCTCCGGCGCGCTCATCGCCGCCGAACGCATCAGGAACAAGCTCGCCGCACTCGGCCTCCTTGGCCCGGGCGACGAGCGGATCGACTTCGTCGGCTTCTCCATGGGCGTCGCCAGCTACCCGGCCCAGGGCGATACGCGCGACGACCTCATCCGCGCCGCCGACGAAGCCATGTACCGCGCCAAGCGCGCCGGCGGCGACCGCGTGTGCCTGTGATCGTCCTCGTCCCTCGTCCTCGTCCTCGTCCTCGATCCTCCTGGCATGGGGAGGGGACAAGAGTCGAGGACGAGGGACGAGGACGAGGGACGAGGACGAACAAAGCCAGTGCCACTCACACCCAAACAACATCACACGACCGAGCGGGTGGACGTGCCGCTGCCGCGCGAGACGCGCAACGAGCTCCTCCTCCTCGTGGGCCTCTTCGTCTCCGCGCGCCTCATGAGCGTCTGGTGGTTCCAGCCGCGCCACAACGACGTGGCGACCTTCTTCTTCCCCTTCGCCTGGCTCCAGAGCAAGGGCATCTTCCCCTTCATCCACTACTGGTTCGAATACCTGCCCGTGCAGGCATATCTGCTCGTCGCCCTGCGCTGGCTGGCCACAGCGCTCTGCGGCAGGGGCGACCCGGCCTTCGAGTGCGTCTGCCTCGTCCGCACCGTCCAGGTCGCCTCCGTGGTCTGGGAGCTGGGCATTCTCCACCTCGTCTACACCCTGGCCAAGATGCTCCGCGGCCCGAAGCCGGCCGTCCGCGCCTGCTGGATTTACGTCGCGCTCTTCTCCACCGCCTTCGTCTCCCTGAGCTACGTCGAGACCTTCCCCGCCTTCCTCCTCCTGGTCAGCGTGTTCCTGGCGGCCTACAGCAAGCCGTCGTGGACCGCCGTGGTGATCGCGGGGGGGTTCATGGCCAAGCTCTTCCCCATCGGCGTGCTCCCCGCGGCCCTCAAGTGCGACGCCCGCTGGCGCTGGCGCCTGACGACGCTTGGGGCCTTCGCCCTCGCCGCGGTCGCGCTCGCGGCGCCCTTCATCCTCAGCGGACGCCCCTGGCTCGGACTCTCCCTCGAGGTCACGGCCAAGCGCCCGCCCTGGGAAACCGTGTGGGCGCTCCTCGACAAGCGCCGCGACTTCGGCTACATCGGCCCAGACAAGAGGGACATGACCGCCGCCTTCTTCGACGAGAAGGCCGGCTTCGGCGTGGCACCCGGCACGAAAGAGCTCCTCGACACGATGCCGATCATGATGCCTCCAGGGCAGGCGAGAACAACCATCTACTACTACGTGGCCGCCCACTTCGCCAAGGACCCGCGGTTCCTCGACTCGGCGCCGAGGGCCAGCGCGACATACGCCTGGGTCTACGGCGGGGTCGGGCTCGCCCTGGCGGTATTCTACCTCGTCACGTTCGCCCGGTTGCCCTCGGCGCTGCCGCCGCGGCGCCGCCTCTACCTGGCCGCCTTCACCATGCTCCTGCTCTTCTTCTACGCCAAGGGCTGGAGCCCGCAGTTCGTCATCTACCTCATCCCGCTGGTCCTCATCACCTTCCCGGTCGGGGAGGGAGGGTTGTGGGCATTGCTGCTCACCGTTGTGACCTTTCTCCAGATGCCGCTCTGGGCCGTCTATGTCCACGGCCGCGAGGGGCTGGGCGTGGCCGACCAGCTTCTCCTCCACGCCACGGCCATCGGGCGGGCCGTCCTCTTCCTCGCCATCGCCCTCCGCCTCTACCCCCGCCTCTTCCGCGACTGAGCCGCCGTCAGGCCGTCTATCCCAACTTGGGATATGCGACAGCCTGCGCATAATCTGCTGCCACAAGGAACTCTCGCGTGGAGAAGTCCGTCTTCTCGACAAAGTACACGCTCTTTCTGCGCCTGCTGCGCGAAGCCAGGAACGCGGCAGGCCTGAGCCAGGCTCAGGCTGCCGAGCGCCTGGGCCGGCCACAGTCGTTCATCTCCAAGTGCGAGTCGGGCGAACGGCGCATAGACCTGGTTGAGTTCCTTCAGTTCTGTCGGCTGTATGGCTGCGACCCACACGAGATTCTGCGGCGACTCGAACGAGAGCAGAGATGAAGCGTCCGGGCGGCAAAGTCAAGCACGAGTACCCCGTGTGCGTACGCCACCAGAAAGAGCGCAAGGATGTTCGGCTGCGACACTACTTCCTGTGCGACGTGTGCTCGCAGAAGTGGCAGACAGACGCCTTCGACAACGCGCCGCCGCTCTACGTCGGGGAGCCGGTCAGCGGCTACTGCCTGCTGTGCAATCGCCACCAGGATGGGATAAGGTTGCGCACGTGGTTCCTCTGCGATATCTGCCATCGCGTTGCCGGGGCCATCGGGCGAAGCCACGTGTCCGAGCTTGCTCTCGTGGACTTCTGGCATCAGAATGTCCGCGCCGTCTACCCCAAGCTCGCGCTCGTGCAGAATGACCCGCCCGACCTGCGGCCACGAAGGGAGACCGACCGGAGCGGCGCCGCACCCGTGGACTTCCTTGTTCGCGATGAAGACACGGGGAACGTGCTCTTCGCAATTGAGAACAAGACGGGCAGGAGCTCCATCAGGGAAATGAGCCAGTTCCAGTTGGATGTTTCGGACTGCGACTGTATTCTGAATGAGATGAGGTCGCATGGACGGCCTGTCTATGTCGTCCACGCGCAAGTGGTGGAACTATGGCATCCACCAACCGTGGGGTTCCGGGCCGTCGGGATGTGGTGGACGGACGTCTACCGGCTGGCTGAGCATTTCGTCGCGGTGAGGATGCGCCGCACGGAGATGCGCGGCGCGGCGTATTTCAGCCGAAAGGCGTTCCTGCCAATAGAGGACTTCCCGGCAGCGCTTCGGGGCGAGCGGGACTTTGCGCTCGTCGAGCGCTTCCGACGGGAAGGGGTCCCCCAGCTCTATCGAGCCGACTGAGGCCGTTGGCCGGCATGTGCCAGGTCTCCCTGGCTGTTCCCATCCTGGCAGCCTGCCAAAGCGAAGATTCTGTTGACTGTCGTGCCATGCGGTATTATCATACCTCTGGCTGCCTCGTCGTGTGGGTAGCAGAGGTGGCTTTTGGGAAGTGCGGAAGATGAGAGCTCTGGAGCCCAGTTTAACACTGAGCAATCTGCCCGTCCTCGACGGCGTAGAGAGAATCCGCCTCCGGGCCGCTCGCCGGTTGGACGTCCGGGAGCGGGCGCGTCTGGGACAGTTCCTCACGCCGGCGCCAATCGCGCGCTACATGGCCTCCATGTTCTCGATAGCTAGCAAGGACATCACCCTTCTCGACGCGGGGGCCGGCCATGGCGCGCTCATCGCGGCCTTCGTCGAGCGCGTGTGCCAGTCCGAAGTCCATCCCTGTCGGCTGAACGTCGTGGCCTTTGAGCTGGACCCGGTTCTCGTCTCCGAACTCAGGAGCACCCTCGACGCCTGCTGGGCGCTGTGCGAGCAAGCCGGTGTCCATTTGGGCGCCGAGGTCATTCAGGAGGACTTCATCCAGGCCGGCGCCGCAATGGTCACGGGGGGGTTCTTCGGCGCGCCGAGCGGGGGCGCGTTCGATTGCGCCATCCTCAACCCGCCCTACAGGAAGATCCAAGCGCACTCACCTGAGCGGCTTGCGCTGAGGAGCGCCGGGGTGGAGACCGTGAACCTCTATGCCGGCTTTGTGGCGCTCGCCTTCAAGTTGCTCAAGCCGGGCGGCCAACTCGTCGCCCTGACGCCGCGGAGTTTCTGCAATGGCCCCTATTTTCGCCCCTTCAGACGCCTCTTTCTCGGGACCATGCGCCTCCGGCGGATACACGTCTTTGAGCGCAGGGACTTGGCGTTCCGCGACGACGACGTGCTCCAGGAGCACGTGATCACCTGTGCCTCGAAGGACCGCAGGGGCAGGGGGCCGGTACTGGTCTCTTCCAGCGATGGCGCAGACCCTGCGCGCGGCTCTCAGCGCAGGGTCGGCTACGCCGAGATCGTCCGCCCTGACGACCCCGAGCTTTTCATCCACATTGCGCCAGAGCGCGCGCCAAGCGAACTCCTGGAGCAAATGAGAGGCCTGCATGGAACACTGGACTCTCTCGGTATTCAGGTCTCCACTGGGCGTGTCGTGGAGTTCCGGGCAAGAGACTACTTGCGGCGAACTCCCGACGACCGGACTGCTCCGCTCATCTACCCGGCGCACTTCCTGAATGGTGGAGTGAGGTGGCCCAGAGCGGGCATCAGGAAACCCAACGCGATCGTTTCGTGCCCACAGACAGCCGATCTGCTCGTCCCCTCTGAAACCTACGTCATAGTCAAGAGATTCTCTGCCAAAGAAGAGCCACGCAGAGTTGTCGCCGCCGTGTACGACCCGCGCCTGATTCCCTGCTCCGTGGTCGGCTTCGAGAACCACCTCAACTACTACCACAGGAACGGCTCCGGGCTTCCGCCGGACCTCGCGCGCGGCCTTGCGCTCTTCCTCAACTCAACGGCTTTCGACCAGCTCTTCAGGTCTTTCAGCGGACACACACAGGTCAACGCCACCGATCTGCGACGGATGCCTTATCCGGTAGCCGACAGGCTCCAGAAGCTTGGCGCGGTTGCCAGAAGCAACCCTCTGAGCCAGCGGCAGATCGATGTCCTTGTGGAAGAGAACCTGTTCCCATAGCCTGCCACGTGCTTCCCCACAGTGATTACCTCACGAGCAGCCAGTCAAGGGTTGCGCCCTCTGGAGCCGGCCTATCGAAGGCTAGGGCGAAGCCCTTGTCGGTGCGCTCCCGAACGGCACGGGCGGTGAGCCAGCTCTGCTCGATGAAGACTGCGTAGGACGCGTCGGGCTCGGGTGTAGCGAAGGCGACGCTGAACGTGGTGGCCCCCGCGGGCACCCTGATGCCGATGCCGCGGAGGTTCTTCGACGGCTTGGCCGTGGCCGAGAGGCCGCCCAGTTGGGCGATGCCGCCGCCGCCCACGTCGAGGCCGCCCCCCTTCACCTCAACGTCGCCGGTCTTGGGCGAGACGCCGAGGGAGGTTCTCTTGCCGCTCTGCGTGGCCCACTGAATGGTCTGTGGGCGGTTGGGCTGGCGCAGGAGGATGGCGGCTTCGGCGAAGTCGGCCTTGCAGTCCAGCCCCACGTTGGCTGCGGATTCCAGGGCGAGCATGGAGCCCCAGGCGGGGCGACGCATCCGCGTCTTCGCGCACTCTTCGAGGGTCGTCGGCCCGCCGCGAAGCGCGATGCCTTCGGCACGCGGCACGGCGCCCATGTTCGCTATGTCGAAGACGGGCGAGGGGAATGCGCCGGGCACCTCGTCCCAGATGAACGCCCTGAACGCCATTGGGGTGAAGGGGTCGGGGCCGATCGCCTGCTCGATCGGGTCGCCTGCCGCGAAATCGTCGGGCTTGCCGCGGTCGGCGTAGGGGGCGAGGACGATGGTCTTGCGGGCGGGGGCGCCCGACGACGGGCCGCCGGGGGTCACGGCACGCGAGAGGTCGCAGGGATACGTGCCTGGGGCGATGATGTACTTCAGCGGCCGCAGACGGCCGTCGCGCGAGTAGTTCTCGGGGTCGTAGAGGGTGGGGCAGCCCGCGCTCTTGGCGCCCCACCAGTAGCGGCGGATGCGAATGTCCTTCGTACCGTCCGCGTTGCGGGCCAGGCTCGTGATCTCGTACCAGCGCCGGAGCCTGCCCTCGACAAGTTCCGACGGCTCGTCCACGGCGAAGAAGCGGCCGACGACTGCCTCTGTCCAGGGACACTCCTTCGTCCCGCGGATGAGTCCGCCCATCCGCAGCTCCTTCGCGCCCTTCTGAACTCCGTCCACAAGCGTGGTTGGGTAAGCCTTGCCCTCGAAGGTGTTGCCGCCGGCGGCCTCGGGGTCGTGGGCGGAGGCGGGGCCGACGATGAGAACCCGCCCCTCAGTGATCGCCTTCTTGGGGTTGAGGTTGATGATCGGGCGGCTGTTGGCGAGGGTCTCGGCATTGGCCGCGCCCTTGTAGACGAGTTCCCCAGTCTCCGCGTTCGCGGCCTCCGCGGTCGCGCGGAAGATGTTGGTCAGGCTGCGGATGTAGGTGGCGTAGCAGACCCCGTTCTCGTCGCCCGCCGCGGAATGAACATCGCCCATGTAGCCGAAGTCGGCCGCCACCAGGTAGGCGTCGCCGCAGGCATAGTGGCGCCGCTTCACGAAGAGGTCGAACGTCTGGTTCGACGCGTTCGCGTTGGTCGTCAGCAGGAGCGGCTGGGTGTGGTTCTTGTTGTGGACGATTGCCCCGCGCTCGTGATCGCTCGTGGTGTCGGCGACGAAGAACTGCATCCGCTTCTCGGCATCGTAGCCGAGGCTCTTGACCCAGACGCGCGACACGCCGCCGCCGTAGCCTGGGCCGCCGTGGGCGTTGAGGAACTGGCCGACGAAGAGGTTGCGGGTCGTCGGCACGTAGAAGCGGCGGTCGGCCCCCGCCTTCACAGGCTCCTGGAGCCAGTCGAGGTAGCTGCTCGCGCCGTGGACGACGTTGTTCTCGATCTCCATCGCGGGGTAGAGGCCCCAGTGGGGCAGGCTGTGGCCTGGCGGCGCGTTGAGCGTGCGGACCACCTTCCAGCCGGTCATCTGTGGGACGGCCAGCGTCAGGTTCCCGCCGCGGAGGTCCAGCACGGTCACGGCCGGCCCGGCGTGCCAGCCCTTGGCCGGAGCGGGCGGGGCAGGCTCGCGCACGAGACCCTGGCTCGCGTTCTCATAGCTCCAGGCGGCCGGCGCATCGGCCGGGATGACGAGCAGCCCGCCGCCTGCGGCCTCCAGCGCGCTCACCGCCTTCTTGAATGCCTCCGCCGCCTCCTGCGACGTCTTGATCGCGCCGAACTCGCCGAGCCCCCGCACGGCCCCCGCGCCCTCGCCAGCCGAGAGCCGGCCAGCCGTGAACAGAATGGCAAGCATAGTGGACACAAAGAGTTTCCCCATCGCTCATCTCCTTTGTTGGGAGTAGCTTGGCCACCATCTCTCGCCACGTAACACCCACAACTTCGCTTCGTTCCACTTCGCTCAGCATGACATGCGTGAGGGGCTCGGCTGGCGGAAAATGGAGATGCCCCTCCGTGCGCGCAGGAGAAGGGCGCCTGGGACGCCAGCGTCCGAAGTACACCGCCCCACAGATAAGGGCACAGAATCCAGTCCCGAAGGGACGGCAGTGGGTAGCCGGCGGCTTCAGCCGCCGGATGGGGGCGCACACACAGCTCAGTCCCGAAGGGACGGCAGTGGGTAGCCGGCGGCTTCAGCCGCCGGATGGGGGCGCACACACAGCTCAGTCCCGAAGGGACGGCAGTGGGTAGCCGGCGGCTTCAGCCGCCGGATGGGGGCGCACACACAGCTCAGTCCCGAAGGGACAGCAGTGGGTGGCCGGCGGCTTCAGCCGCCGGATGGGGGCGCACACACAGCTCAGTCCCGAAGGGACGGCAGTGGCCCACGGGAGACGGCCCGGCGCGCATACCTGCCGTCCCTTCGGGACTTTCCTACTTCTGGCCACGCGTCCGGCGGCTGAAGCCGCCGGCTACCCACTGTGCTCCCTCTGGGAGCAAGAGATCGAACTGCCCGCGATCTTGTGCCCTTATCTGTGGGGCGGTGCACTAAGTCCTCCGGGGCGAGCCCCGCGGAGAGGACACCAGGGCTAGGCTCTGTACGACAATACGCCGGCACGTGTAGCGCCAGCGTCACGCTGGCCTCCCGAGGCCGCCGGGACGGCGGCGCTACGAATTGTCGTACAGAGCCTAGAAGAAGCTCGCAGTGTGGCGCTCGCGGGTCCCGCGCGCCATGCGCGCGAGCCAGTCCCAGAAGCGCCACTGCACGAGGCCATCGCCTGCGGCGACGCGGCGAGCCAGCTCCGCGGCGCGCCGGCCGGCTTCATCCTTGTGGGCATCCGTGAGGGTGCCGGCATCCCAGTGGGCGAGGAGCTCGGCGAAGCGCTCGCCCGCGTCCTCGCCGCCCAGCACCTGGCCGAGGGTCTTCCGGCCGAACGCCCGCAGCGGGTCTTCGGGCCAGTGGATGAAGTGGGAGAAGGCCAGGTAGTTGAGCGCCCAGGGGATGTGTCGGGAGGAGACCTCGCCGTGGATGCTCACCCCCTCCATTCCGGCGCGATGCGCCCGCAAGCAGGCCTCCTTGATGGTGCTCACGATCTGGTCGTAACGCCCCACGCGGCTCCACTGGCTGGCCTGATGGATGAAGCCGACGTTTCGCGGCGCGGGCGCGCGGAGCGGGGCGGGCCAATTCGGGTTCTCGAAGGCCGCTCGCGGAGCGCCCTCATCGAGATAGGCGGTGAGCGGCAGCGGCTTGTCGAGGACCATGTGGGTGAGGGTCCACTGGGTGATGCCCGCGGGCGGAAGCCTGTCGAGGAGTGCGGGGCGCTCGCACTCGGTGTGGAGGCCCATGCCGGTGCCTTGAGGAGCCTTGCCGGGGAGGAAGCCGGTGTAGGTGGCCCAGGTGACGAGCTTCTTGCCCAGCACCCCCTCGACGCTTTGGAGCGCAGGGCGGTAGCTGAGGGCCTGGAGGCGGAAGAAGTCGGGGTCGTCCCGCGGCCAGTTGGCCTTGTGCGCGCGGCAGCGGGCGTCGTGGCAGACCAGGAAGTCGCCGTTCTCGATGTTGGCGCCGCCGATGGCGAACTCGCGGAAGAGCCAGCGCACGCCCTCCTGGAGCCAATCGAGGAATGCCGGGTGGGTGGAGCAGGCCCCGCGTGCCTGCGGCTCGCCCAGCTCGTTCACCATCCGGGCCTCGGGGTTGCGCCGAAGAAATGTCTCGATGTTATAGCGGTGGTCGCCCTCGTAGTAGACGCCGCCGTACCAGGCCGTGCCGACGCCTGGCTTGATGGCGACGCCGCGCGACGCGGCGTAGTCGGCCACCCGCTTCGCGCTCTCGGCCCCGCCGTGAGCGTCCCTCAGGAAGCCCCAGATGACGATTCCCTTCACCCCGAGGCCGGCCGCCACATCGGTGAGCCGCCTATAGTCCTCCACGAATGTCTCTGGCCGCTTGAGATACCGATTGTCGCAGCCGAAGGTCACAAGCCCTGGGTCGTCCAGCACCCAATTCGTGCTGTGGTCCCAGGTCCAGAAGTACGAGCTCGGCAGCGCCGGCTTCGGCCGGGAGAGTTTCCAGATCATCGACAAGCTCCCGCCACTATCGTGCTGCGATTCAGACGTAGGCACGCTCGGGGTTCCGCTCCGCTGCCATCGAAAGCGGCATCTGCGATGCCGCACTCCACAATCCTCCCCCAACTGGGCGTCGGGGGCTATGGAGTGCGGTGACGTGTCACCGCTTTTGCTCCCAGCGGAGCGGTCGAAGAAGAGGATGCCCTGTGCCACTGTCCCCGACCCCAGGAAGCCGCCCCGGGCAGAGAGGTTGCCGGCTCGCGACTTGCGTCTGAATCGCAGCACTATCGTGGGACCGCGTCCGCGAGCAACAAGGTATCAGGTCGGCGGCGTGCAAGCAAGGAGTTGCGCTGAGGTTTGCCGGTTGCCTTGCCGCCCGCGCGCTACTACAATGATGAAGCCAGTGCGGAGGAGAAGCACACGGAAGCGAAAGGGTGTCGCCATGGTTGGACAGGAGCGCGAGGCCGTGGGCAGGCTGAGCCGGCGGGGTTTCGTGCAAGCCGTCGCGGGGTCCGTGCTGGCGGTGCCAGCCCTGGCCGCCGAGAAGGGGGCCGCCAAGCCCTCTGCCACCGACCGCGTGAAGCTCGGCAACACGAAGGTTCAGCCCACCCGCCTGGGCGTCGGGACGGGGAGCAACGGCGGAAACGTCCAGCGCTCCCTCGGCCAGGAGGGCCTCACCAAGCTCATCCGCCACGCCTACGACCGCGGGGTCCGCTACATTGATACCGCGGGCAACTACAGCATCCACAACCTCGTCAAGGGCGCCATCCAGGGCCTCCCACGCGAGGAGCTCGTCATCCTGACCAAAGTGTGGCTCAGCCAGACGCTCGACGTGCCGAAGACCCTCGAGCGCTTCCGCCAGGAGCTGGGCACCGACTACTTCGACGTGGTGCTCCTCCACTGCGTGATGAAGCCCACGTGGCCCGAGGATTTCAAGAAGCACCGCGAGGACCTCTCGGCCGCGAAAGAGAAGGGGCTAGCACGCGCCGTCGGCGTCTCCACCCACGGCATGCCCGGCCTCAAGCAGATCGCGGGCTGCGACTGGGTGGAGGTCGCACTCATCCGCATGAACCACAACGGCGCCCACATGGACGGCCCCGGCGGCAAGTGGGCGGAAGGGGTGGACCACGACGCGGCCGTCGCCGAAATCAAGAAGGTGCGCGCCGCGGGCAAAGGCGTCCTCGGCATGAAGCTCTGCGGCAACGGCGACTTCAAGGACCCCGACGACCGCCAGAAGGCGGTCCAGTTCGTCTTCTCGAACAAGCTGGCCGACGCCGTGACCATCGGCTTCAAGAGCCCCGCCGAGGTGGACGAGGCGATCGAGCGCATCACCCGCGCCCTGAACGCGTGAGTTCCTTCCGCGGGACAGCCCCACCCTGTCCCCCATCTCGTCCCCACGCGGGAGAGCTTGTGAAGAAATCACACGGACGCCCACGGACAAGCACGGACGGCCAGATTCCTCGGCGATGGGCGCGCGTCCGTGTCCGTCCGTGCAGGTCAGTGTCATTCCTTCACAGGCTCTCCTGCGTCCCCAGTGTTGCCCAGAGTCGCGCAGAGTCGCTCAGAATGGCCCGCCCGCCGTTTGGCGGTTCTCGCCCTTCCGGCTCAGGAGCCCCAAGGGAAACTCAAGCAGCATTCTGGCGGGCGAACAGATGTGGTGGAAGCCCATTCTTCCCCCCGTCTCCAATTGTAACGGCACACTATTTGTAGTGTTGCCGTTCGTCAACATACTAGCCGTTGCCCGTCGCCAGTCTGGCCAGTCTGGCCGGCTTGCGCGAGGGGTCTCTACGTCGAGGCTTCTGGCCGCATTTGGGGGGCCGGGTCGCCCCCGCTGGGGCTTCGGCGGGACGCCGACCGGCCCCCCAAACCCCCGCGGGTTACAGTGCTGGCTGTGCAGCCCCTCCCCCCGGCCCCGCCGCAAGGCCGGCGGTTCCGTGCCACAGCCAGCCGGTCGTCAGGCCCCTGTGAGGCGAGGTAGGCTACGGGGGATTGACGAGAGGGCGGCGGCGGCACGCCCGCCCGCTTCGGGCGGCAGCGGGGGGAGGGGCCTCGCCGCCGCCACGCTGACGGCGGGGGTTTGGGGGGCCGCTGACCGTTTCGGGCAAGCCCCAGCGGGGGCGATGCGGCCCCCCAAATGCCGCCGTGAGCTTTGGACGTGGAGAGGACGGGGGAGCCGCCCGGAGACTTGAGGCGACTCCCCCTTAGCCGCACGAGCAGGTATGCGGCTATGCCCTCTTGGACTTGGGGGGCTTTGTGGTGCGGGGCTGACTTTCGCGCGCCTCGCCCCGGTCATCCTCTGGACCGTGCGGCTCAGGATCGAGCAGTTCACCGACGTGCTTGGCCGCGTGGACCCCGCGACCGGGCGCGTCGTCGTCCTCACGCGGCTCAATACCCGCCCGCCACTCGAGATGAAGTCGGGTGGGTGAGAGCGCGTGGCTACACGCGGCCAGCGAGCAGTTCGGAGATATGGCACACGCGGATGGGGAGCTTGCGCAGGCGGATGCCGTAGGAGAGGTGCAGGATGCAGGCGGGACAGGATGTGACAAGGACGCTCGCCCCGGTCTTCACGACGTTGTCAATCTTGCGGTCGAGCACCTGGCGGGCGAGGTCGTAGTGCGAGAGGGCGTAGGAGCCGGCCCCGCCGCAGCACCAGTCGGCCTCCGGCAGTTCGCGGTACTCGATGCCGGGCAGGGACTTGAGGATTTCGCGCGGCTCCTTGACGAGTTTCTGGCCGCGAGAGGAATGGCAGGGGTCGTGCCAGGTGACGATGAGGCCTGATGCGTGACGCGTGACGCGTGACGAAGAGGAAGAGAGGAGTTCAACGAGGTCGCGGGTGCGGGAGGCCAGCTTGTCGGCCTCCTTGCGGCGCGGATCGGATTCGGGGAAAAGGGCGGGGTACTTCTTGAGGAAGGCGGCACAGGAAGAGCAGTCGGTCACGATGGCGTCGCAGGGGGCGGCGGCGAGTAGGTCGAGGTTCTTCGCGGCGAGCTTCTGGGCGGCCTCGCGGTCGCCGTAGCTCTCGGCGGGCAGGCCGCAGCAGCAGTTGGGGAGCACCGTGACCAACTTCGCGGAGGCTTTCAGCAATCGCATTGTGGCCTCGGCCGCGGCGGGCGACATGATGTCCATGCCGCAGCCGACGAAGTAGGCGAGGTGGAGCTTCTCGCCCTGGCCCTCGTAGAGGCCGGGCTTGATCTTTTCGCGGAGGAAGCGACGCGGGAAGCTCTCGACGATCGCCTCGGCGCGCGGGAAGTCGCGGCCGAAGATGCGGAGGAGTCCGAGCGCCTTCGCTACGGAAGAGAGCCTCGTCCTCTTGCCGAGTGCGGCGGCGCGGGCGGCCAGGCGGAGGCGCCTCGGATAGGGCAGCAGGCGGTGAAACAGGATGCGGTGGAGGCGGCTGCGACCGAGCTTCTGAAGGAACTCCCCGCGGGCGGCGGTGAGAAGGTCGGCGGTCGGCACGGCGGGAAAGCAGTGGGCGGTGCAGGCGCCGCACAGCAGGCACGCGAAGAGCGGCTCCTTGAGGTCGGGCGACCACTCGATGCGCTTCTCGATCAGCGCGCGGAGGAGCGCGAGGCGGCCGCGGGCCACCCCCGCCTCGTGGCCCGTGGCCCGGAAGATGGGGCACGCCGTCTGGCAGAAGCCGCAGCGGTTGCAGCGGACGATCTGGTCGTAATGCTCCGCAATGTCCATGCTTTCGGCAGGCCCCTCTAAGCACCAGCCACACGGACAGACACGGACATACACGGAGGCCTAGCGGGCTGCTCGGGTGGCATGGGTCCGTGAGTGTCCGTGTTTGTCCGTGTCATTTCCTCACGCTTGCATAGCCGAGGAGGCGCTCATGTTGCTCCCTCAAGCCACAAGGTCTTCCACAAACTTCCTTGCCTTCTTGGCCTCCGCCAGCAGAGCCGGCAGCTCGCCGGGCGTGAGGGTTTCGATGACGAGCGGGCCGCTCGTGAAGCCGCCCTTCTTCAGGAGCGCCAGCACCGCCTTGAAGTCCACCTGCCCGGTGCCGGGCGTGACGGCGACGTTTCGCGGGTGCTTGTAGTCCTTGATGCACACGCCGCTCACGATGCCGTCCACCGTCGCGGCGTCCTTCGCTGGGTCCAGCTCGCCGTTGGAGTAGAAGAAGATGTTGCCGGGGTCGTACCAGAGGCGGAAGCTCTTGTGGCCGACGGCCTCGACGCACTTGCGGCACTGCGGCCCGGTGGCGTTGAGGCCGCCGTGGGGCTTGAGCACGATCTGGATGCCCTTCTCGGCGGCGTAGGGGCAGGCCTCCGCGATGGTCTTGTAGTAGGCGTCGTTGGTCTTCGGGTCGCCCGTGCCGCCCACCATCAGGGCCTTGGAGGTCGCGGCCGCGCAGCAGTCAATGAGCTTCTTGAGGGCGGCCACGCCCGGCTCGCCGAGCGGGAACCCGCCGCAGTAGGCGCACGGCACGCTCAGCCCGCGCTTCTTGATCTCCTCGCCGACCTGTTGTGCCTCCTCGGGCGTGGTGGCGGTGGAGATGACGAGGCCGTTCTTCCCCTTTGTGGTCATCAGGCCGGCGTGCTTGAAGCCCGCCTCCACGATCGCGTCGAGGGCCACGCGGTAGTCGTGCTTGTCCCACGGCCGCGTCCAGCACCCGATCTGCCAGCCCGCCTTCGGCTTCTCCTCGGCCGCGCTCAGCAACCCCGGCGTTGCGATGCCGGCGGCTGCGCTGCCAAGCCATTCGCGTCGTGTCATCCAAGCTCCTCCAATCTGAAATCAGCAATCAGAAATCAGCAATCAGAAATCTCTTTCACCTCCTTCCCGGAAGGCGTCCGGGGGCGAAGATATTGTGGGGGTCCAGGGCCGCCTTGAGGCGGTGCATCACCTTCCAGTCGGGGCGCGCGGGGGCGAAGACCTCGTGCGCCTTCTTGAAGTCCGCAGGGGCCTTTTCGAGGACCACGTGGCCGCCGGCCTTGTCTGCTGCGGCGACGATGGCTGCCCATTGCTCGTCGGAGAGCGAGGGGAGGCCGAGCGTGGCGCGGCCGCAACCGAAGTCCGTCAGGGCATGGTCTGAGCGCGGAAGGGCCTCTGCGAGGCCCGGCAAGGCACCCAGCGGAACGTCCACCCGCACGACGAACGGCGCGTCGAACGCCGCTTGGAACACCACTGCATGGGTTCCCTGATAGATGGGGTAACACACGGCTTCGTCGTCGCGCAACCCGGCCTTCTTGAGCAAGGCGGAGGCAGCACTGAGCTGAGCGACAACAGTGGCCTCGAAGCCTTCGAAGCCGGCGCTCAAGCGCCAGATCTCCGATCGAGGAGCAGACGGAAGGGCGGCTACGAAAGCGGGGTTGAGCTGGGAGCGGAGGAGTTCAGCGGCAGCAGAGGCACACCGGGCGAGGGTGCCCGCGGCGCGGATGAGGCGGCAGGTCTCCGGGGTAGCAGAGACGCGGAAGGTGAGCTCCGTGAGGAGGCCGAGTGTGCCGGCGGAGCCGGCGAGGAGGCGGGTGATGTCGTAGCCGGCGACGTTCTTGATGACGCGCCCGCCGGCCTTGATCTGCTTCGCCGCGCCCGAGACGAATCTGAGGCCGAGAAGGGCGTCGCGTGGCGCCCCGTAGGCCAGCCGCTCCGGGCCGCAGGCGCCCAGGGCAACCATCCCGCCGAGCGTGCAGCCATCGGCCAGCGGCGGGCGCAGCGGCAGCCATTGCTTGTGAGGTGCCAGGAACTCCTGCGCCGCCGAAAGCTTCATCCCGGCGCCCAGGGTCACGGTCTGGTTGTCCGCGTCGTGCTCGATGACGCCACAGAGCTTCTCGGTGCGCAGTTGGACGACGGGCCGCTCGGAGTAGTTCCCGAAGTCGGCGCGGCGCCCGCCGCCGATGGGGAGCAGCGCAGTCTTGCTCGCAATGGCCTCCGCCACCGCCTCGCAAGCCTCGCCCGCACTGGTCGGGATTGACGAGCCAGCATTCCTCGCTGTCGGTAGTCCGTGGTCCGTGGTCCGTGGTCCGTGGTCCGTGGTCGGGATGGTGGGAACCGCTTTCCCCGGATTCATCAGGTTCGTGGGGTCGAAGGCGCGCTTGGCGGCCTGCTGGAAGGCGAGGTCGTCGTCGGAGAAGATGAGGCGCATGCCTTCGAGCTTCTCGACGCCGACGCCGTGCTCGCCGGTGATTGTGCCGCCGAGTGCGACGCAAGCCTTCATCACCTCGCGGCCTGCCTCGTGGACGCGATGGGTCTGGGCCGGGTCGCGGCTGTCGAAGAAGAGGAGCGGGTGGAGATTGCCGTCGCCGGCGTGGAGGACGTTGCCGTGCGGGAAGCCCGACTTCTTGGCGATCTCGGCCATGCGTTCGAGTGCCTCGGGCAGGCGGTTGCGCGGCACCGTGCAGTCGGCCACCCAGAAGCTGGGGGCGATGCGGGCGAGTGCGCCGAATGCGCCGCGACGGCCCGCCCAGAGCTGGTCGCGTTCGGCAGCGTTCCGCGCGCGGCGGATCGTGCGGCAGGCGTTGGCGGCGCAAAGCTCCTCGATGCGGACCGCCTGGGCGTCCAGCCCAGCCGTTGGCCCCTCGACCTCGATGATGAGCACCGCCGCCGCGTCGAGCGGGTAGCCGGCGGGATAGCTGGCCTCGACCGCGCGGATCACCGGGTTATCCATCATCTCGAGCGTGGCCGGCACGATGCCGTGGGCGATGATGGCGGAGACCGAGCGGGCGGCTGCCTGGACGCTCTCGTAGATGGCGAGGAGCGTGATGACGGTTTCGGGCAGGGGCAGGATGCGGAGCGTCATCTCCGTGGCGATGCCGAGCGTGCCCTCGGAGCCGACGAGGAGCCCCCGAAGATCGTAGCCCGGCGGGTCGAGGGCGGCGCTGCCGAGGTGCATCACCTCGCCGCTGGGCAGCACGACCTTCAGGCCCAGGACGTGGTTGGTCATGACGCCGTACTTCACGCAGTGCGGGCCGCCGGAGTTCTCGGCCACGTTCCCCCCCAGCGTGGCCGCCTTCTGGCTCGCCGGGTCGGGCGCGAAGAAGCAGCCGAGCGGGGCCAGGGCGTTCTGGAGCTCGAGGTTCGTCACGCCCGTCTGGGCCACGGCGACACGGCGGTCGGGCTCTAGCGCAAGGATGCGGTTCATGCGCGTGAGGCCGAGCACGATGCCGCCCTTCGGCGCGATGCTGCCGCCCGAGAGGTTGGTGCCGAAGCCGCGCGGGATGACCGGCACACACACGGCGCTCGCCGCACGAACCACCGCCGCGGTTTCCTGTGTGTCGGCCGGGAACACGACGGCGTCGGGCATCCCGATGGCCAGCGAGGCGTCGTAGGAGTAGACCTCCGCGTCGGTGCGGCCGGTGTGGACGTTCGCCGTCCCCACGATTCGCCGCAGCTCGCCGAGCAGGGAGGATGGGATCACCGTGTCCCCTCGAGGGGATGAATGGATGGGTGGATGGGTGGATGAACGAGAAGACCTGGTCTGGTCTGACATTCATCCATCCATCCAACCATCCAATCATCCAGTCTTCGGCCCGTAGGCCGCCGCGGCGGCCTCCAGCCCTCCGGGGTTCACCTTGACGCCTTCGGCCCGAAGGATGGTTTCGAGTGCGGCGAGGAAGAGGGTGACGTTACGGCGGCAGGCGGCGTGGCCCATGAGGCCGACTCGCCAGACCTTGCCGGCGAGCGGCCCGAGGCCGGCGCCGATCTCGATGCCGAAGTCGCCCAGGAGCGCGGCCCGCACCTTCTTGTCATCGGCCCCATCGGGGATGCGGACGGCGTTGAGCATGGGCAGGCGCTCGCGTTCGGGCACGAGCATCGAGAGTCCCATCGTCTCCAGGCCGGCCACCAGGGCCCGGTGGTTCAGGCGGTGGCGTGCCCAGCGTGCCTCGATCCCCTCCTCGGCGATGATGCGGAGCGCCTCGCGGAGGGCGTAAATCATGTTGATGGGCGCGGTGTGGTGGTACTTGCGCTCCGCGCCCCAGTATTGCCGCACCAGGCCCATGTCGAGATACCAGCTCACGACGGGCGCCTTGCGGGCGTCGAGCGCCGCGAGCGCCTTGGGGCTGAACGAGATGGGCGCGAGGCCGGGCGGGCACGACAGGCACTTCTGCGTGCCGCTGTAGACCGCGTCAAGGCCCGTTGCATCCACGGCCACGGGCATGCCGCCCAGCGAGGTCACGGTGTCGGCCAGGAAGAGCGCGCCCGCGTCGGCGGCGATGCGGGCCATGTCGCCCAGCGGCGTGCAGGCGCCGGTGGAGGTCTCGGCGTGGACGACTGCGATGAGCTTCGGCTTGCGTCCCGCCACTGCCTTCCGCACGGCCTCGGGGTCAATCGCGCGGCCCCACTCGGCCTCCACCTTCACCAGCCGGCCGCCCAGGCGCCCAACGATGTCGCTCATCCGCGTCCCGAACACCCCGTTCACCCCCACCACCACCTCGTCGCCCGGCTCCACCAGGTTCACGAAACAGGTCTCCATCCCCGCGCTCCCCGTGCCGGAGACTGGGATGGTGAACTCGTTTGCGGTCTGGAACACATAGCGGAGGAGGACCTGCGTCTCGTCCATCAGGGCGAGGAAGCGGGGGTCGAGGTGGCCGATGGTTGGCGCGGCCATTGCCTGGAGGACGCGTGGCGGCATGTCGCTCGGCCCAGGCCCCATCAGGGTTCGTTGCCCGGGGTCAACGTCGCGGAAGGCCTTGGGATCCATGAGTCTCCTCGTCTGGTTTGGCGGTCGGCGGAGGAAGGCTGCCTGCGCCAATTATAGTGGCGGCCCGCCCGCCACACAACCGCCCTATGCCAGGATGAGGGCACGAGGGACCACAGAGACCACAAGGACCACAGGGACCCCAGCGGCAACAAGGGGCCTGCGTCCCTGTGGTCCCTGTGGTCCCTGTGGTCCTTGTGGTCCCTGAGGTCCCTCACCGGCTCAGCACCAGGCGCACCGCCTGCCGTGGTGGCGCGGTGATGGCCTTCGCGCTACTGCGGCCGCCCTGCCACTCCGCGGTGATGGTGGCCTTGATCGCCCGCGGCGTGGGATTCCAGACGTGAATGCGGCGCTCGCTCAGCTCCGCGAGGTCCGTCGTTGCGGCGCGGGGGACGATGAGGCCGAGGCGGGGGTCGCTGGCGCGGGCACCCACCCTGCCTCGGGGTGGCTGAAGACGGCGCGCTTGCTGCCCCGCCTGATCTCGATGGCCTTCATGCGCAACGTTCCTTCATTGCGCGCGGAGGAAGAGCTGGGCCTCGGGGTCCTTGTCGCCCAGGGCGCGGAAGTGCTCGGCGGCCGACGCGCGCCGGCCCGTGAAGTAGAGGTTGTAGGCCAGGAGAAAGCGGGCCGCAGAATCGGCGGGAGCGGCCGCGGCCGCTCGCTCGAGGCGCTGGAGCTGGGCGTCGAACGCCGCGGGGTCAGCATAGAAGTCGCGGCGGTCCATCGGCACTCTCAAGATGTCGGGGTGGAGCTTCACGGCGCGGCGGAGCTCGGCGGCGGCCTCGGCATAGGCCCCGGTTGCGAACAGGCCGTGGCCGAGGGCGAGGGCCGCGGTGGGGTTCTGCGGGGCTTTCTGGGCTGCGGCACGGTAGAAGACGACTGCCCGTGCGAAGCCGCCACGAGCGAACCAGTCGTCCCCCTGGTCAATCAGCGCGTCCGCACTGTCGGCCGCGGCCGGCGGGGCCGCGGTGTAGCCGTACACCGAGTAGGGCGCCCAACCAGGATAGGTGTAGATGCCCGGCCCGCCGAACCAGTAGCTGGAGCCGTACCAGCAACCGCCGCCGACGAAGCTGACCGAGAAGCTGGAGTGGCCCGTGTGGTGGCCGAAGCGAAGCGACAACCCGCTACCGCCACGCCCACACCCGCCCGGCCTCCCGCCGCCGAACGAACCGCCCACCATCCCCCGCCCGAAGGCGGCCGATGCCGTCACGACAAGAGCGATGAATCCAGCAGAGGCACGCATGGCTTACTTCTCCTTGAGCGGCTCGCGCCCCCTCACAAGCTCGTCAAGCTTCGGCTGAACCGTCGCGAGCGCCGAACTCACGTCCCCTTCTGATCCTAGCACGACCGCCGAGTAGTTGTAAAGCTCCGGCACCGTGATCGTCTGGTTTTCGACCTTGAGGCGCTCGGCGTAGCCATCGGGCGAGACGGCTGCCGCGGCGGGGAAGCTGAGGCCCTGGGGGAGCGCGATCTTCACGTCCCTCTGCACCTGCCCCGTGTGATTGACGAGGCCGACGATTCGTGCGTCCCCCCGCCTGGGCTGGCGAAGGACGTTGGCCACAACCTTTCCATCGCGGCTGTCCAGGACGCGCCAGGTTCGGGGCAACTGGGGTTCGAGGATTCGCCGCAGCTCGTCGGCGCCAACGGGGCGCTCCCGAATGGTGACCGCGCCCTTGCCCACTTCGAGCCTGGCATCCGCGAAGCTCTCGCGGCCGAAGGCGCTGGCGAGCGGCACCTTCGGCACCTCGGGGGCGTCCTGGGCCGAGGCGAGCTTCACGTAGGGCTGCGGCTCGACCCGCGTCTGCCCAATAACCAGCAGATGCCCGCCCCTCTCGGCATATCGCTTCAGGGCGGCGGCCTCCTTCCCATTGAACTCGCCGCCGGGCACCAGCACAGCCGCGTAACCCTGGAGCCAGTCCGCGTTGGCGTCCGAGAGGTCATCCTCGACCAGTGGGTCGTAGGGGAGGCCCGCCCGGTCGAACTGCTCGCAGGCGTCGTATTGGGCGGTGAGGGTGCCGGTGAAGATGCCGGTGCGTGTGTTGTAGAGGACGCCTATGGCGTTGCCCTGCGCGGCATTGGCGAGGAGGGCGCGGTTGTCGTAGCCGAACGCGATGTAGGCTTTGGTGCGCGGCGGGGTGCCGCCGGCCACGATTGCGGCGTTGCACGCGAGGGCCTCGGCGTCGGTGCGGCTGCTCGACGCGGCGGCGCCGGTCGGCCGGCCGCGCATGGCCGCCATCGAGAGCTTGAAGAGCGGGGCGTGCTTGCCGTGGGTGCCGGTGGTCCAGTACTCGACGAGCATGCCGGGGAAGTCGCTCACCTTGTGGTGGGCGAAGAGGTAGAGGAGGCCGGCGCCGCCCCCTCCGCTCACGGAGCTGGCGTTGAGGCCCACCGCGCAGTGGAGCTTGCCATTGAGCGCCCGGCAGGTCTCGGGGGCCGCGGTCTTCGCAATGCTCTTCTGATGGAAGCCGTAGTAGGCGTCGTAGTACCTGCCGTAGGCCTCGGCCCAGAAGCGCGCCCACTCGCGCCGCACGAGCTCGCAAGGGTGGCCCGCGGGGTCGTCGAGCGGCACCCCGAACTTGTCGCCGAAGTGCTTCCTCCAGGCCTCGCGCGAGGGCTGGGAGTAGTCGGCCCCCATGCTCGGGTTGTCGTACCACACCATCGCCAGGTTGCCGAAGATGGGGTAGATGTCGTACGGCCTCCCCTTCGCCCCGAAGCGGCAATCATCGAACTCGCTGTATGGGAGATTGGGATAGAGGGGGTTGTCGGTGCTCGCGGTGTCCTTGCGGGGGGTGAGGATGGCCTCGGAAATCTCGCGGCGCATGCGGAGCAGCGCCGGGCTGAGGACGTTGCCCATCTCGCGGTTGGTGGTGGGGTTGTGGCTGTAGGCGAGCACCAGCTTGCCGTCGCGGCCGACCTGTGCGGCCTCGCGGAAGGCGGGGTCGCGCGCCCACCAGTCGTAGGCCCAGTGCCAGGTGTGCTCCCTGTAGGCGTAGATGGCCCCGCCGCCCTTGATCTTCCGCACGGCGCGGTCGTCGCCGAAGAACATCACCGCCTCGGTTCGCAGGCTCAGGGGCACCTTGAGCTCGCGGCACCTTGCGACGGCGGCGGAGCTGGCGTCGCGCGCGCCGTGCTCGTGGAGCACGGGCTGCCATCGGGCGTAGAGCGCCTCGTCGCCCTTGGGGATGCCGCCCTCGTTGCGCAGGAAGATGAGCCTGCCGCGCTGCGCCCAGGCGGGGAGCTCGTCCGCCTGCTCCTCCCACCGCGCGTGGGAGATGCCGGAGAGAACCACCGCGAATACGAGCCCGGCCACCCGCAGCCCCTCCTGGAAGACACCGCCCGTGGCCATCGCCGTGACCTCAGTGGATGTGGGCCGCTACTTCTCTTTCCCCCTCTCTTTCCCTTTCTCCTTCCCCTTCTCCTTCTCATCGCCCTCAGCGGCGGCGGGGGCGGCCTCGGCGCCGGCGGCGGCTGCCGCCTTCTCAGCCTTCTTGTGCTTCCCGCCCGCCTTCACCCGCCGGATGCGCACCTTGGGCAACCCGAACACCGAGCGGCCCTCCTCCCACGTCTCGTCGTCCATCATCCGCTTCAGCCGCTCGGCGCGGGTCAGAACGTTGCGGTGCCGCTTCAACGCCGCCTTAGAAACCAGACTCTTGTGCAACGACACTCGGATAGCCTCCTGTGGGGATTCCTCGGTTCCTGGGACCCCCTTACAGTACCACAAAAAGGTTGATGAGTCAAAGCGAGTCCGGCCCCTGGTCTCAGGGCTTGCTCGCACCTGCCCCCTCGTGCTCGTCGTCGTCGTCGTCGTCCTCGTCGTCGAATATGGAAGAGGGAGAAGGCCAGAGAAGCGACGACGAAGAAGAAGAGGAGCACGAGAAGAGAGGCAAGGGGGCGGTTACCATAGCCGCGGGCAATGCTCTGCCGCGGCGCACCGAGCGGCAGTTGAAATCAGCGCGCCGTGTGGTAGGATAGCAGCAGGAGGACCGCGAAGCACTCCGTAGGAGGCGTTGCCGTGGAACCGAGAACTCTCTTGTTCTGGACGGCCGTGGCGGCCCTTGCCGCGGCCGCGGCCGGCGGCGAGGGCGAAATCCGCGTGACCGGGTCAATCGGCAAGCTGCCCGTGGACCTCACCATCGGGGCGGGACCCGTCGGCGCGGCGCCGGCCCCGGCCGCGCCCCGAAAGCGGCCTCCCACGCCCGAAATCACGAAGCCCGTGCTCTTCAACACCCCCGAGGCCGACCGCATCATGGAGGCCCTCCAGGTCTTCCCGCCCGACAACCCGTGGAACGAGGACATCTCGCAGCGCCCCGTCCACCCGAACTCCAAGAACATCATCGCCTCCTGCAACTTCCGGCGGCGATATCTGCACTACAACCTCGACATGGGCTTCATCATCGTCCCGCCAAACCAGAAGAAGGTGGACGTGAAGATCACGGCCTACCCTGGGGAGTCGGACAAGGTGCCGATGCCCATCCCCGACAACGCGCCGATCGAGGGCTGGCCAATCCACGGCGGCGAACTCGAAAAGCTCCAACGCGAGGGCCGCGGCGACCGGCACGTGCTGGTGGTGGACCCCGTGAACCGGATGCTCTACGAACTCTTCGCGGCCTACAGGAAGGACACGGGCTGGGAGGCCGCCCAGTCGTCGGTCTTCGACCTCAAGTCGAACAAGACGCGGCCGGACGGCTGGACCTCCGCCGATGCCGCCGGCCTGCCTATCTTCCCAGCCGCCGTCCGCTTCGAGGAGTGCGAGCGCGGCATCGTCGAGCACGCCGTGCGAGTCACCTTCACCCGCACCCGCCGCGAATACGTCTACCCCGCCACCCACTTCGCCAGCCGCCACACCAACCCCAACTTCCCCCGAATGGGCGAACGCCTCCGCCTCCGCAAGGACTTCGACACCTCCGGCTTCTCCAAGCACCCCAAGGCCATCCTTGAGGGCCTCAAGAAGTACGGGATGTTCTGCGCCGACAACGGTCTCGACTGGCTGATCTCAATCGCGCCCGACAGCCGGCTGAAGAACCTCGATGAGTTGAGGCGCGCCCAGGGCACGGACTTCGAGGTCATCGTCCCAACCGGCCCCGCCGAGGGGCCAAGGGCAAGATAGGGGATGAGTGGATGAATGGATGGGTGGATGGGTGTCAGGCAATCGTCCATCCATCCAGCCATCCAACCATCCTCTTGCGAGTCAGTGCTTCGGCGCGGGCGCGGGGGCAGCGTCCTGGAGGCCGCCGACGCGGCTGCCCTTGCCCTTCTCGGTCTTGCCGTTCACCATGTAGCGGGTGTAGCGCAGCTCGTCGCCCTCCACAGTGACCTCGAAGTCCTCCCACCAGGAGTCCTTGCCGCCCTCGGTCTTGACGAGGACTTTTCCCGCGTAGAAGCCGGCGGTGATACGGGTGAGTCGGAAGGCTTCCTCGCCGATGCGGAAGCCGAAGCCCTCCTTCTCGGGCGAGAGGGCCGCCACGTAGCCAGTGTAGCGGTTGCCGTCGCGAGTATAGCGGGTGGTGTCGCCGTTCGGGGCGCGCCACTTGCCGCAGAGGTCGCCGGGGTCAACCTCCGCAGCCTTAGGCCTGGGCTGGGCCTTCTCGCCGTCGGTGGCGAGGCGCCGCGCGGCCGTGGCCACCTTGCCCGCCTTCGTGGAGACGATGCTGGTCAGCGTGTCGCCGCGGACCACGACCTCGATGTCCTCGACCGACTCGACCTTGCCTCCATCGGGGCTGCGGAGCTCGATGGTGCCCTTGTAAACACCCGCCGCCATCGCCTTGACGCGAACTATCTCCTTGCGGGCCTCGCCCTTGTCGGGCGTTGCGGGGCGGATGACCTGGCCGGTGTAGAGTTCGCCGTCGCGGCGGTAGACGGTGATGGCTCCAGTCGCATCGGCCCACTCGCCCGCGAGGTCGCCACCGACCGCCTCCTGTTTCCCAGCCGGCGGCTCCTCCACCCGCTCGTAGACGAACTGCACGGAGCCTTCGCCCGGGACCTTCACCAGGCAGCGGAGGTTGCCGTTCGGCAGCAGGGCCGCCTCGGCGTCCAGCCACGCCTCCATGTCCTCTGAGGCGTGGACGTGGTAGGCGCTGCACCGCCCGCGGTAGGCGTTCTCCTTCGCCTCGCGCAGCTCCAGCACCGTCTGGTTGAGCTGTTGCTGGTGGTGGGTGCTCCGCGCGCTCACGACCACGCCGACGAGTGTGCCCTCCTCCTTCCCCCGTGCCAGGCGAATCGTCGCCCCCGCCCTCGCCCCAATGCTATAGAGTCCCTCGATGCCCCCCGCCGACGCGCCCGCGAGCACGCCGGCACACCAGAGTATCAGCCCCGTTGCGCTTCTGCTCATAGCACCAGCATAGCGTCTCAGGCGAGCATCGTCAACGGGTTCTGGCGGTTCTTGAGTGGGAAGGGGACGGGGGTGCCGAGGCGATGGGATTCGAAGGCGGCGACGATCATCTCCGTGGCGGCGCGGGCCTCGGCGATGTTGCACTCGGGCTGGCGGCCGCCCTCGATGGCCGCGATGAGGTCCTTGACCGCCGCCACGTTGCCCGCGCCCAGGCCGCCGTCCTTCAGCGGCTCGGGCTTGTCAACGCCCGCCGAGCTGACGGGGAGCCACTTCTTGCCCGTGCGCCCAGGCGACCAGGAGGGGTCGGGCAGGAGGTTCACGGCGGGCAGGTAGCCGGTGTAGATTTCGAGGATGCCCTTGGAGCCGAAAACCCGGAGCCCGAAGCGTGTCGGCTCGCCGCCCGCCTTGCGGACCGAGTCGAACGACGCCGTCGCGCCGCTGGCGAGGCGGTAGACGGCGTGGACCTCGTCGCCGGCCAGGGGGCCGATGCCCTCCGCGCCGTCCTTCACGTCCTCCCTGCGGACGGGCCGCCCCTCCTGGAGGACGGTGGCGAAGCAGGATTTCGGTTCGCCGCCGAGGACGAGGATGAGGTCGAGCACGTGGCTGCCCAGCACCCAGAGGTCCTCGCCGCCGCCGCGGGCGTCCTCCTTGCCGCGGCCGCGAAGCTCGAGCACCTGCCCCAGCTCGCCCGACCGGAGCAGTTCGCGGACGACCGGGAGCCTCGGGCTGTAGCGGGTCTGGTGTGCGACGGCGAGCTTGACCTTGTGCTTCTCGCAGGCGGCAACCATTTCGTCGGCCTCCGCGAGGGTTCGGCACAGCGGCTTCTCAAGGTAGATGCCTCGCACGCCGCGCTCGGCCGCGGCCACCACCATGTCGCGGTGCTGGTCGAGCCAGCGCGGGCAGATGCTCACGAGGTCTGGCTTCTCCTTGTCCAGCATCTCGCGGTAATCGCTGTAGCCCTTGGGGGCGGCCAGGCGTTTCACCGCCGCTGCCAGCCCCTTCCCATCGGCGTCCGCCACGGCGACAACCTGGCAGCCGGGCACGTCGCGCCACACCACGTCGAGCCCATGCCCATAGTTGCCCTTCCCCGTGTGGCCGATGACCCCGACGCGGTACTTCGCGGCCGCGGCCTCGCTGCCGCGGAGCAAGGTGGGTGATGCAGCCGCCGCAGCGGCGCCTGCCAGGAACTGGCGGCGGCCAATCGTTCCACGCGACGCCGCCTTATCTGCCGGCTTGCGGTGCGACATCAACCTACAAACCCTCCGGGCGCGGTCTGGCGCGCGCGAAGCGAACCCTGTCTTCCGTGACCACCACGAAGCGGTCAGGCAGTTGGTCGGCGTAGCTCGCAAGCAAGCTGCGAAGCGTGGCGATCTTCACAGCGGCACGTTCGTCGTCGAGGCGCAGAAGGACAACACCTCGGTGCGGCCTTCGTTCGCGGTAGACCTTCTCGCCAAATCCCTTGTCGTTCGTGATCAGAATCCAGTTCTCCGCGTGTGCTTTGCCGACGATGGCTGTGTCGTCCATGCCCCGCGCCTGCTCGTAGACGGAGAACACCTCATGCCCTTGCCGGCGCAGCCACCGCGCCGCGGCTGGCCCCGTGCATTCGTCCACAATGAAGCGCATTCAGACTGCCTCCACGACGAGGGGCGCGAAGGACGTGTCCTCCATCGCCTTCGTGGCGAACAGCAGGCACGCCTGGACGTCCTCTAGTGTCAGGCCCTCGTACTCGTCGAGGATCTCGGCGATCGATGCGCCATGCGCGAGCAAGTTGAGGATATACTCCACTGTCAGCCGAGTGCCTTTGATGACGGGCTTCCCAGCCATCACGTTCGAGTCCAGGCTGATCCGCTCGAGAAGCTGATCGTCGCCCATCGTGAGCTCCTATCCACTCCGGCGCCGGCATCTCCCGGTGCTTGCCGTGCCTCTGATTGCATTCTAGCGCAGGGAGCCGCGTTGTCAAGGCGCCGCGGCCCGACGGCGTCAGCCGTGCAGGCAGTGAAGCATGTCAGTGGTCAGCTCGTGCTGGAGCGGCCTGCCGGCGAGGAACGCCTCGAAGTCGTCGGCGAGCCAAGTCATGATGCGGACGACCGATTCGATTGGCGCCCCCGCGCGGTGCGGGGTGAGCCAGGCGTTCTTGAGCTTCCGCAAGGGGGAGTCGAGCGGGAGCGGCTCCTTCTCGAAGACGTCGAGCGCCGCGAAGAGGTCGCCTTTCTCGAGCCGCCGCGTTAGGGCCTCCATGTCGAGAAGCCAGGCGCGGCCGACGTTCACGAGCAGCGCGTTCTTCGGCAGCGCGGCTATCTCGCGGGCGGTCAGGAGGTGATGCGTCTCCGGCGTGTTCGCCGCGCACAGGACCACGACCTCCGAGTTCTTCACCAGGTCCATCAATGGCACCAGCTTGCCCCCGAGCCGCTCGGCGACGATCTTGGGAACGTAGGGGTCGAAGACCCGCAGGTGGACGCGGAAGGGTTCGAGGAGCTCTGCGAGTCGGCGGCCGATCCCGCCGAAGCCCACGATGCCCACCGCCCGCCCCGTGAGCTGCCGCTCCGCGGGGTCAATGTCAACGGGGAAGTCGCTCACCCAGTGCTCGGTGCCGGCGCGCATGGCGGCGTGGACGCC
>VGYW01000046.1 GCA_016872875.1 Planctomycetota bacterium
GTCAGGCGCCACTGCTCTCCTACCCCGTTAGGGCAAGGCGTCGTGCCTCTGGTTCTTGCTCGCCGTGGAGGCCAGCGCACCTCCACCGCCAGAAGGCGCGCTGACGCCGCCGTTTCGCCGCCCTAACCGCTTGAAAGGCAATGGCTTATGGGTGACAGGCACCGAAACCGCACCTATAAGAGACAAGAGGAGAGGAGGCAAAGGGGCTCTTACCTTCTAAGGGGAAGCGAGGACCACCCCGTTGAGGTCCGCAGCATCATCCTGGCCCACGAAATCATGCACAACCTGCTCGGGGGCATCGAAGGCTGGTGGGTTTTTACCCCTGGCGAGCACGTGATCAACCCGGACGAGGACGACCGCCGATACGATCCCTACGGCCAGCGGTGGCAAGACAAGGATCCGCAGACCGGTGATTGGGTCAACCTGCCGGAGGGCGGGGACTCGATTGACCAGGAAGATATTCATGCGGTCATGCACACTCATGACGGACTACTGCCGAGCTTTGACCTATCCAAGGTGTACATCTCGAGCAAGACGCAACGGATCCTAGACGTCAGGGCGAACACTGGAGTGGAGAGATGAACATGAGCGCAAGAACCTGGGATCGCCTTGGTGCATGCTTCATCCTATTGGTAGTTGCCGCATTGCCCGCTATCGCAGCTTCGCAGGAGCCGGAGCTTGAGGTCAGCACGGTCCCGGAAACCCCGGTTGTCGGCGAAGGAATGATTGTACGAGTCACGGCTATTAATGGGACCCGGGAAGATGTGCTCATACCGAAGGCACATCATCTGAATCTGCTGGTGAGGCTTCAGCTGATCAGACCTGACGGCAGGCCTGAGGAGCCCAGGGGTCTTCATGATCATTTCCTGGAGGACATAGACCCGAGCAAACGAGAAAGCTATGTGGCCTTGAAGCCGAATGAGAGCTTCACCTATGAGGTGCCACTCAGCGAGCGTGATGATGTGCGGCCCATGACAGCCGGCCAGAATGTGCTCTTGGCAACAGTCCGAACCTACGGCCGTGCAGGGCTGTCAGGCCGCAAAGCGCTCAATGTGGTGAAGCTAGACCAAGACAACGTACAGAAGGTTTGGTCTGTCCCTCTGAGGGGCCAATGGTGGACGAAGGACGGTGACACAGGCCGGGTAGAGAAGGTTGCACTTGGGCCAAGGAGTTACCTCTTCTACCGCGAGCTGGAAAAGGGTAATCAGCGGCGGATTCTAAGGCTCTGTGATATCCCACGTGAGTCGGACTTCGTAGCCGCGGGATCGGCCGCGGGGATCAGCATCGCCTTTCCTGCGGAAGGCGCCAAGTTGCGCTATCTATTCTTGAGCCCGCCTGAAGGTAGGGTAACCCTCGAGGTGCTGCTCCCAGACGGCCTACCCGCCGTCAAGCAGCAAGAACGACCGAAGGGGGAGTAGGTCGTTGGCGAAGTTGTGGCCCTGGGGTCAGGTCGCAAAACTCTAGTTTTTGGCTTCGGGCGGAGAGGCGTTGGGCTCAAGTCTTCATTTGTCGTTCGGCAAGGGGGCCAGGGACTCGGAAGGCTGTTGACAAGCCGGCTCCCGCGGGGTAGGATTGAGCACATGATTGCGGGCAACACCGGCTTCGACGAGGTGGCCGTCACCCTCGAAAAGCGCGCCATCCCCATTGACCTCGAAGGCCAGGACCCGCCCCCGCCGCCACCCGTGACTGGGGCATTGGCCAAGGGTGGTTATTTTGTTGGACATGTCGGCGCCGTTGGGGTAGAATATATGTATGGGGCGCGGCACGCCCAGGCGGGGCAAAGCGGACCAATAGGGACAAGTTGCCAATGTTACGACGCAGCGGGCTATGCCTCGAGCCCCTGGAGCCCCGTCTCCTTCTCGCCGCAACCCTCGTCCAGCCAATCGACGATGTGACCGCGTACGCCGGCGACCCGGCGGCGGTGCTCGACCTCGCGAACACCTTCGACGACCCCGCCGTGGCCGGCACGCCGGTGCGCTTCAACACGGTGCTGGGGTCGTTCAACGTCGAGCTCTACGACACGGCGGCGCCCCAGACGGTGGCCAACTTCCTCAACTACGTGCGGGGCGGGGACTACTGGTCCCACCTCGTCCACCGCGTGGTGCCGGGCTTCGTGGTGCAGGGCGGCGGCTACTGGTATCCCGAGTGGTCAGCCATCCCCGCCGACCCGCCCGTGGCGAACGAGCCAGGCCTCTCAAACGTCCGCGGCACCCTCGCCATGGCAAAGCTGCCCGGCGACCCGAACAGCGCGACGAGCCAGTGGTTCGTCAACCTGGCCGACAACTCGGACCCGCTCGACACCGACAACGGCGGCTACACCGTCTTCGGGCACGTCCTGGGCAACGGGATGGCGGTGGTTGACGCCATCGCCGCGGTGCCCACCTACGACGTCACGATGAACAGCATCAACTTCCCCGAAATCCCGCTGAGGGACTTCTCAGGCCCGCCCGCGGAGCCGGGGAACGCCAACGTCGTGCTCGTCAACGACGTCTACCTCGTGCCCAAGGTGGCCATCGAGGCCACGAGCGATAACCCGGCACTCGTCACTGTGAACACCGCTGGGCAGACGCTCCGGCTCAGCTACGTGGCCGGCCAGCTCGGCACCGCCACCATCACCGTCACCGGCCACGACCTCACGGGCGGAACGGTCCAGGACTCCTTCACGGTGACGGTGCGGAGCCGTCCTCTGGCCCAGGCCGACGCCGCTGCGACGCATCAGGGCGAGGCCACGCTCATCCCCGTCCTCGCCAACGACCAGCCACAAGGGCCGCCCATTGACCCCGCAACCGTCGCCGTCGCCACGCAGCCGCTCCACGGCAACGCAGTGCCAGACCCCGCGACCGGCGTCGTGACCTATACCCCGCTTCCTGACTACTATGGCTCCGACACGTTCACCTACCAGGTGTCCGACACGGGCGGCGGCGTCTCCCTGCCCGCCACGGTGACAGTCGCCATCAACGCCCGGCCAATCGTCACCACGCCCCTGCCCGACGTGACGCTGGAAATGGGCGCGCCGAACACCACGGTCTCCCTCTTTGACTACTTCGGCGACCCCGACTGGAGCTACCAGGGCACGGTTGTGAACTTCGACACCGTGCTGGGCCAGTTCCGCGTGGAGCTCTACAACGCCGCGGCGCCGCTCACCGTGGCCAACTTCCTCAACTACGTGGCCGGCGGCGACTACGCCAGCACGGTCATCCACCGCGTCGTGCCCGACTTCGTCGTCCAGGCCGGCGGCTACGCCTATCCGGGCTGGCAGCACATCCCCACCGACCCGCCCGTCGTCAACGAGTTCAGCATCTCCAACACGCGCGGCACCCTCGCGATGGCCAAGATGAGCGGCGACCCCAACAGCGCCACCAGCGAGTGGTTCTTCAACCTTGTGGACAATTCGGCCAGCCTCGACGGCAGCAACGGCGGCTACACCGTCTTCGGCCGCGTCCTCGACAACGGGATGTCGGTGGTGGACGCCATCGCCGCCGTGCCGACCTTTGCCTTCGCCTCGCCCTTCGCCGAGCTGCCCCTCATCAACTACACGACCTTCCCCAGCGAGCCCGCGCCCGAGAACATCGTCCTCCTCAACAACATCACGGCCGTCTATCCGCTCACCTTCCAGATCACGAACGACAACCCGGCACTCGTCACCCCCACCGTCTCAGGCGGGCAGCTCACCCTCGCCTATGCCGCGGGCCAGGCGGGCACCGCCACAATCACCGTGCGCGCCACCGACCCCCTCGGCGCATTCGTCGAGGAGACTTTCCAGATCACCGTCACCGGCCCGCCACTCGCCAACGCGGACACGCAGGCTGTGCCCCAGGGCGTCCAGTCCGTCATTGACGTGTTGGCGAACGACATCCCTCGCGGCCGGCCCCTCGACCCCGCGACCGTGACCCTCGTGACCCAGCCGCAGAACGGCGCCGCCACCGTGGACCCGCTCACGGGAGCCGTCGCCTACACCCCCGCCCCCGGCTTCGCCGGCCCTGACCCCTTCACCTACACCGTGCAGGACACCGAGGGCCGGACCTCGCAGCCCGCCACCATCCAGCCGATCGTGGAGTGGCCCGCGGTCGTCCTCGGCACCGGCCTGCCAGGGACGCTGCGATACCGCGACCCTGACGGCACGGACGTGACGGCGACCTTCGGCGGCGGCGGCAACGCCAGCTTCTCCTTCAGCGGCTACCCAACCATCACGAGCAACAACGGCACCACCATCGTCGTCGGCGGGACCCAGCTCGGCATCTACCGGGTCGATCTCGCTGGAACCACCACGAAGAGCGCGCTCACCTTCGCCACGGCGGGCGGCACCGTGGCCGGCTCCGCCTTCGGTGGCCTCGGCGGCACGCTCCCGATGGGCAGGGTGGCGGCCCCGACGATGGACCTCGGCAACGACATCCGGATGGCCGGCCAGGGCTACATCGCCTCGCTCCAGCTCGCAAGAGTGCTCCAGGGCGCCGACATCGTCATGCCCGGCGCCGGCGCGCTCAAGGGGCTGGCCATCTCCATCGGCCAGATACCCGACCCCGGCACCGACATCACGGCCGGCTCCGGCATCGCCAGCCTCACCATCGGCCAGTGGGCAGGCTCCACCCTCACCGCGCCCTGGGTCTCGCGCCTCACCGTCGCCGGCGCCCTCGGGGCGAGCATCCACCTCACCGGCGTCGGCGCGCTCAAGGGCGCACTGGCCTCCGCTTCGGTGGGACAGGTCACGGGCGGCACGTGGGACATTGACGGCTCGGTGGGAACCATCACGGTCGGCACGTCCGCCGCGGGCTGGACCCTCGACGTGCAGAACCGCCTCGCGACCCTCGCTGCCACCACCTCCCTCGGCGGCACCGTCCGCGCCGGCTCCATCGGCGCCATCCGTTCCGCCCAGGACATCGCGGCCGCCATCTCCACCACGGGCTCCGACCCCAAGGCGGGCGCCTCCGTCGCCTCGCTCTCCGCCCCGCGCGCCGACGGCACCACCGTCATCGTCCCAGGCGGCGTGGGCGCCGTCTCCGTCTCCAAGTGGCTTGGCGGCGGCATCCGCGCCGCCTGGCTCAACTCGCTCGCCACGCGGGCCAACACCACCCTCGGCTTGCCGGGCGACTTCGAGGCCGGCCTCGTCCTCCTCGGCGCACAGGGGCGCGTCTCCCTCCCAAGGGCCACCATCGTCGGTTCACTCAAGAACGCGCTCTGGGACATCACGGGCGGCATCGGCTCGCTCGCCGTCGCCAACAGCGTGGCGAACTGGGCCGGCGAGGTCACTGGCGCCGTGGGCAGGCTGACCTTCGACCGGGTGGCCTCCAGCGCCCTCGACGTGACCGGCGCCATCGCGTCGCTCGCCGCCACCGACTGGCTCGGCGGCAGCATCGGCGCCGCCTCCCTCGGCTCGCTCGTCATCACCGGCGACACGACGGCCGGCGTGGAAGGCGACTTCACCCCTAACCTCACCCTCACGGGCCAGGGCGTCGCCGCAGGCAGCCCCACCCTCAACTCCGTCGCCATCGCCAGGTTCCTCGCGCTCAGCACCTGGAACGTCACCGGCCTCATCAACTCCATCACCGCGGCCTTCGTGGAGGACTGGACCCTCACCGCACACGGCAGCGTTACCACCCTCGACCTCGGCCACGTGCTCAGCGCCACCCTCACTGTGGACAGCGCGATTGACTCGATCACGGTGCAGGATTGGCTTGACGGGAGCATCAGGGCGACGGTCCTCAACTCCCTCGACGTCACCGGCCTTCTGACCGCGGGCATCCTGGCCGACTTCCAGGCCGACCTCACCCTCACCGGCGCTCAGGGCGTCGCCAACACCCTCGGAACCGTGGACGTCGCCCGCCGGCTCCAGTTCGCAACCTGGGACATCACGGGCAACGTCGGCACCATCAGCGTCTACTCCTGGTTCCGCAACATGCACCTCCACGCCACCGGCAACATCGCCTCGCTCACCGTGGGCGCCATGGACGGCAGCACCGTCTACGCCGGCGTGGCCAACGGCGTGACCGGCCTCCCCGATGCAGCGGCCGACTTCGCCGGCCCCGCCACCATCGGCAAGCTCGTCGTCGTCGGCATCCCCACCACCATCACCCCGCAGTCCTTCTACAACTCCGTCATCGCCGCCCCAACCCTCAACTCCGTCAGCCTCATCAACGTCCAGACCGACAACTCGGCCAACAACGGCGCCCTCTTCGGAGTCGCCGGCCAGACCATTCGCACCCTCACCTGGAAGCAGGGCAACGCCAGCTACTCCTGGCCCAACCGCTGGCCCGGCCTCACCGGCCACTTCGTCGTCCGCGTGATCCCAACCTGAAGATGAACGATGCCGTTCGGAAGGGACCAAAGGGACCTAATGTCTCTTTGCTGCTGCCCATCTATCCCCGTGGGAGCTTGCGGCCGCGCCGGCGGCCGAGTGCCGCAATGCCGCCAAGGAGGAGGGCCATCGTGGTAGGCTCGGGGATGTCGGAGACGGTTCCCCTGAGCTCGAAGGCAAAGGTCGCGCCATCCTCCCCCAAGGCCGCACCCTGGTCGGTCGTGAATGTGAGCGTCCCCTCCTTGTCCCCGACAGGCCCCAGGGCCGAGAAGCTGATGTCGAAGAAGCTCGCCACGCCCTCACCCAGCACCGTCCCGGGCGTGAACCCGATAAGCGAGAAGAGCGACGCGTTCGGGCCGCTGATGTCGGCCGCCAGAAGCGTCAGATTCGTCAGGCTCAGGTTCCCGCCGTTGGGGTCGATCGTCGCGTTGCTCACCAGGAGCTGTCGGAGGGCGTTGCCGCCCAGGATGACCGCCCCGAAGTCAATCGTGCCGCCCGGCGGGGTCGAGCTCTCGAAGACCGGCCCCACCCCCTCGCCCGTGATGAGCACGTCGAGGATCTCCGCCAAGTTCCGCCCGTCGGAGCTGCCGTTGAGGAAGTCGGCGCGGACCGTCGCCTGCTGCGGCCCGTGGGCGGTGGGAGTGTAGGTGTAGGGGAAGGTCTGCGAGGCGGCGTCGGCCAGGTTCACCGGCGTGCCGCCTGTGAACTCGGGCGGGCTGCCAGGGAGTAGCGCCACGTTGCCCCGCAGGTTGCTCACCGCGCCTAGGCCAGAGAGATTGCCATCGCCTTGATTCGTGACACCTATCCGCGCAGTGCCACTCGTCCCGATCCTCACCAGCCCCGCATTGTTGAGCAGCACCGTCTGCTGTTGCGGCGCAACGCCCTGGCCCCGAAGGGTGAAGCCCACGGAGTGCGCGGCGTTTGTGCCGTCGGGCTTGCCGTTCATGAAGCTCAGCGAGGCCCCCAGGTCATCGAGGCCACGCGAGGCCGGGGTGTAGGTGTAGGTGAAGACCCTTGATTCACCGTCCTGCAAGCTCATGTTGACGAGTGGGGTGGAGAACTCGCCGACGACAGGCGGAGCCGAGCCGTTCAGGTTGCTCACCGGGCCCCGGCCCGACAGGTTGCCATCGCCGATGTTGTTCACTGCCAGCGACGCCGTCCCGCTCTGCCCCACCAGCACGTAGCCGGCATCCACGAGTGTGTTGGGGACCTGCGAGAGCGGCGCGACGCCTCGGCCGCGGAGCGTGAAGTCCACGCTGTGGGCGGCGTTCGTGCCGTCCGGCTTGCCATTCGTGAAGCTCAGCGATGTCGCAACGTCGTCGAGGCCACGCGAGGCGGGGGCGTAGCTGTAGCTGAGCGTCATCGTGCCGGAGCCGACCAGGCTGTCAGGCAGGCTGATGCTCGTCGAGCCGCTGAGAGCAAACTCGCCGACCGTCCCCGGCGCCGTGCCGTTGAGGTTGCTGGCGGCACCCATGCCCGACAGGCTGCCATCGCCGATGTTGTTCAGCACAAGCGCCGCAGTGCCGCTCTCCCCCACGAGCACGAAACCCGCGTTCGCCAGCGTGTTGGGCACCTGGGAAACCGGCGCGACGCCTCGGCCCGAGAGCGTGAAGCCCACGGAATGCGCCGCGTTCGTCCCATCCGGCTTGCCATTGTCGAAGCTGAGGGATGCCGGAAGGTCGTCAGCCCCGCGGGAGGCGGGAGTGTAGACGTAGCTAAGGGTCCTCGAGCCGCCGTCCGCGATGCTGATGCTCGTCGAGCCACTGAGGGTGAACTCGCCGACCGTGGCTGGCGCTGTCCCGTTGAGATTGCTCGCGGCGCCCTGGCCCGAGAGGTTCCCGTCGCCGATGTTGTTCACAACAAGCAACGCGGTCTGGCTCTGGCCCACGAGAGTGTAGTATGCGATGGCTAGCGTGTTGGGCACCTGGGAAAGCGGCGCGACCCCGGTGCCGGAGAGGGTGACCGTGGAATTGCCGCCGTCGCTTGTCACGGTGATGCCCAGGCTGTCGGCCCCGCGCGACGCAGGCGAGTAGGTGTAGTCCCTGCTCGTGCTGGCGCCCTGGGCCAGCGGCCCGAAGGCGGAGCTGGACCCTGGCGCGAAGTCGCCACTTGCATCGGGGAACGTGCCGTTGAGCTGCGAGCCGACCCCGCCGCTGTTCGTCGCCGAAAGCGACTGCGTCCCCGTCTGGCCCACGAGGACACTGCCGAACTGGAGCGTGCCGCTCTGGGCCGGACTGGTCGCCAGGATTGGCTCACCGTAGCTTGCGAGGAAGGCATCTTCCCCGCCGGCGTTCGGGCCGCCGAGCGAGCCAAGTGTGGGGCCGCTGATGTAGACGTTGCCCGACCCATCCGTCGAGACGCCACGGCTCCTGTCATCCGATGGGGTGCCGACTTGGCGGCTCCACTGGAGGGTCCCCGCAGAGTCGTATTTCGTCAGGAAGGCATCATAGCTGCCGGCGTTCGGGCCGCCCAGCGAGCCCCCTGTGTAGCCGCTGATGTAGACGTTGCCGAGCCCGTCCGCCGAGACGCCGTAGCTCTCGTCCCACGCTGCGGTTCCGACCTGGCGGCTCCAAAGAAGCGTCCCCGCAGCGTCGTACTTCGTCAGGAAGGCATCATAGCTGCCGGCGTTCGGCCCGCCGAGCGAGCCCAATGTGTCGCCGCTGATGTAGACGTTGCCGAGCCCGTCCGCCGAGACGCCGCAGCTCTCGTCCCACGCTGCGGTTCCGACCTGGCGGCTCCAGAGGAGCGTCCCCGCGGAGTCGTACTTCGTCAGGAAGGCATCACGCAGGCCGGCGTTCGGGCCGCCCAGCGAGCCAGTCGTGTGGCCGCTGATGTAGACGTTGCCCGACCCGTCCGCCGAGACCCCGTAGCTGTAGTCATCCGATGCGGTTCCGGCCTGGCGGCTCCACTGGAGCGTCCCCGCAGCGTCGTACTTCGTCAGGAAGGGATCCGCATTGCCCGCGTTCGGGCCGCCGAGCGAGCCCCGTGTGTAGCCGCTGATGTAGACGTTGCCCAAACCGTCCGCCGAGACGCCGTAGGCAACCTCATTCTCTGCGGTTCCGACCTGGCGGCTCCACTGGAGTGTGCCCGCAGCGTCGTACTTTACCAGCAACGCATCCCGAAGGCCGGCGTTCGGGCCGCCGAGCGAGCCAAATGTGAAACCGCTGATGTAGACGTTGCCGAGCCCGTCCGCCGAGACGCCGTAGCTCAAGTCATTCGCTCCGGTCCCGACCTGGCGGCTCCACAGGAGCGTCCCCGCGGAGTCGTACTTCGTCAGGAAGGCATCATTGCTGCCGGCGTTCGGGCCGCCCAGCGAGCCAAATGTGAAACCGCTGATGTAGAGGTTGCCCAATCCGTCCGCCGAGACCCCGTAGCTGCGGTCATCCGATGAGGTCCCGACCTGGCGGGTCCAGGCCAGGATGGGGGCGGCGGCGCCCCAGGGGCCCGCGGCGGCGAGGGCGACTGCCAGAAGGCAGGCGAGAAATGTGCGTGCTGAACCCATGCCGTGCGCCACGCCAAGCTCCTCCTCAACGCGCTTCCCGGCTGCACGTCCCAGATGGCTTGCCCGATTGTGTACATTGGGGGCGGCCTTGTCAAGCGCTTTTTGCGAAGAAAATGCGCGGGGCGGGGGGAAGAAAGGGACAACAGGGACAACAGGGACTACAGGGACCCAAGGGACAGGAGAGAGGCGCGTGGGGGGCTTGCGGTGCGGGTCGCTGTGGTCCCTGTGGTCGCTGTGGTCCCTTGTGCCCCTTCGGACAGCGCGAGATGGCAGGGCTATGCACGCCCTACCGGTGGGCGAGCTCGGCGGAGAGGTTGAGGTAGCGCTTGATGGCGGGGGGCGGGACGTTCCAGGGGATGTGGTTGCCGATGCACGACCAGTGTTCCCAATGCGGAATCCGCCTCGGGGCCATGCCCATGTACGCCATGTACCGGTCGCTGTAGTGCATTTCCTCGCTTCCCGTCAGGTGGAGGGGATGGGGCGCCGGTTGTGCCACCTCTTGCCCGGCGCCACTTTACATGATGGTGGCCCCGGACGCAACCCCGTGCGCGCGGGCGCGTAACGCCGGAGGGGGCATGCACGTCTCTGGTGCTGAGGCCGAAGGTCGCAGTGGGGCGGCAGGCCGCCCCGGAAACACGTTGGCCGGAAAAGGAGAGGTCTATGGCCGTGCGGAAGTGCAAGGCAGCTCTTGGCGTGGCCATCGCGGCCGCGTTGGGCGCGACGCAAGGCTGCGCCAGGCTGAACCAGGGCGTTTCAGCGTTCTTCAATGATCGGCTGAAGGACGCCCTGGAGACGATTGACCTCGGGATCACCACCACGTCGGAGCCGCAGTTCTCCTTCTACTTCGCCGTGCTGTCCGGGACCCCGTTCGGCTATGGGCTTGTGGACGGCACCTTCAGCGGCATCGGCGGGGGCGACGTTGGGACGATGAAAATCCACTACGAGCACTGGGGCGTGGGGCTCTACGGCCGCGAGACCGTGGGCTGGGGCAACGTGCTCTTCGACCTCGAGGAGTTCGACGCGAGCAAGCCTGAGACGATGAACTGCCAAAGCGTCGGCCCGGCGGGGCTGATCCTGCCGCCCTGGGACGCGCGGCCTGCCGGGCGGCCCACCTGAACGAAGTACTTCCACGTAGGTTACGTGGGCGGTATCTTCAACGTCGGCTTTGCTCAGATTCCTGACGCAGTGCTCGGTTGGGTGGGGATAGACTACGCGGGGGACGACGGCCGCAAGTACGGCCTCTGGCCCTGGGAGTCGCCGGCACCGGCGGCCGCCGGCCAGAAGCGCGCCGAGCTGACCCCGGCCAGCCCCGCGGACCATCGGGACGCGACGCCCGAGCCGCCGAAGCCCCCCGCCGCAAGGCTCACGGACGCCGAGCGCGTTCCATGACCGCGAAGTCCTCAAGGCGGCTTAGGGCCGCAACCGAAGCGGATGTTGAGTATTGGATACTGGGCCTGGGCGGCTGGTTCACCAGGGCTGGTGGCCGCACTGCACCACTTCGCTCTCCAGCGCGGGAGCGAGCCGCGGACGGCTGGCGTACTTCTCCGCCAGCCCGCGCAGAACCTCCGCCCTGTAGAGCGGCCAGGCGCACACGGGCACCGTCCGCACCCTCCCCGTGGCGGGGTCCTCGAAGACGAATGCGCTGGGGCAGCGCTCCACCCGCGCGCTCTCCACCGAGTGGTATTCCTCGAAGGGGAGGACGGCGAGGCGGAGGGTGCCCTGGACGTTGGTGTGCCTGCGGAGCAGGTCGCCGGGCTTGGTTCCCAGGGCGAGGCCGGCCAGGATGCGCAGCAGCCTGATGGCCGGGTGCCCCTTGAAGATGCGGCGGAGGTTGAGCGACCGCAGCATGGGGCGCAGGAGCGAGCGAAGGATGAGCAGGCGCCCGCGCCAGCGCTGGAAGGGGCGCTCGGGGTCGAGGCCGGCCAGCTTGCCCGCGAGCCGCTTGCACAGCTCCCGCACGTCGCGCGCGAGGTCGTCCAGCGGCCGCTTGAGGTAGTGGCTCAGGGGCCGGTAGCGGGCGCCGTCCGAGACCAGGATGGCCATCGAGTCGCAGTTCGGGTGCGCACGCCCATAGGTCCACCCCTGGCGCCCGAAGAAGGGCAGCACCGGCTCCAGGCACTGCCCAAGGCCGGCGGGCACGAACTCCACCCCCTCGCCAGGAAAGGCGTCCGACATGATCTGCTCCACGTCGTCAAGGGTCGTCGTCACGTCGGCCGCGAACGCTCCTTCCTCCCACGCCTCGGTGAGGGGGATAAGGTGGAGGGACGACACCACGTCCTGGTTCTCGTGGCAGAACTGGACCAGGTCGGCCATGTGGCGGTCGTTGATGTGGCGGGCGACGCAGCAGAGGATGGTGTTCTTGCGGCGGGCGTGCTTCTTGAGGTTCTCCAAGGCGCGGAGCTTTCTCGCGTAGGAGTCGCCGTTGCGGCGCAGCTTGCGGTAGATTTCGGGGTCGCGGCCGTCGAAGCTGATGACGAGGGGCACCTTGGCGTCGCAGAGGCGGCGGCAGTAGCCCTCGTCGGCCAGCCGCAGGCCGTTGGTGAAGATGCGCGGCTTGAGGCCGAACTCGCGGCAGAGCGCCACGATGTCGAAGAGGTCCTCGCGCAGCGTCGGCTCGCCCCCGAAGAGCTCCACGGTCGGCTTGGGGTCCAGCTCGGCCAGGGCGGCCAGCACCTTTCTGAAGTAGGCCAGCGGCGGGTTGAACTCGAAGCCCATGCCCGGGATGTTCACCAGGCAGATCGGGCAGTTCATGTTGCAGCGGTTCGTCACGTCGAGGAACACGGTTCGCTGGTGGTGCTCGTGGCCGCACGAGGCGCAATCGAGCGAGCAGGCGCCCGGGGCGTCGGCGTCGAACTCGCACAGCTCGCGCTTGCGGCGCCACGCCGCGGCGTTCGAGCTCACCAGCGCCTCGGTCGGGCCGCAGGCCGGGCAGTCCTTCCGCAGGTAGACCTTGCCGTCCCGGACCACGTGCGTGGCCGGCATCCGCTGGCGGCACCGCTCGCACACCCCCAGATTGCCACTTGCCATGCTGGTTCCCTGCAAGCGCGACAACACGCCTCTCATGCATTGTAAGACGATCCTGTACCGCCGAACATTACGCCCCGGACCCAGGAACCGTTCCCCCACGAGTTGCGTCTAAGTTGGTGAAGGGGCTGAAGAACGGCTACGTTTCGGGCCGAGGCTTCTCCAAGCCGATGGAGGCTGCGAACATGCGAATGCGAACAACGGCGGCGGTGGTTCTCCTGGCCCTTGCGGGCTGGCTGGGCGCAGCGGAACCGCAGGGCAACCCGGTCGAGCGCGACGTCACGCAAGGCGCGCTCCGCGTCGTGGCGAAGGACGGCGTGGTCGAGTGCCCGCTCAAGCACACGGACGTGCGGGCCGACATCTCCGGCTTCATCGCTCGCGTGAAGGTGACGCAGACCTTCCACAACCCGCTCGACGAGAAGATCGAGGCGGTCTACGTCTTCCCACTCCCCCACAAGGCGGCGGTGGACGACATGACGATGGTGGTGGGCGAGCGGCGGATAGTTGGCCTCATCAAGCGGCGGGCCGAGGCCCGCAGCATCTACGAGCAGGCCCTCAGCCGCGGCCACACCGCCGCCCTCCTCGAACAGGAACGCCCCAACATCTTCACCCAGTCGGTCGGCAACATCCCGCCAAAGCAGGAGGTCAAGGTCGAGATTTCATACGTGGACGTGCTGGAATACGATATGGGGGTCTACGAGTTCCACTTCCCGATGGTCGTCGGCCCCCGCTACATCCCTGGGGGGCTCAAGTCGGCGCGGGTGCCCGATGCCTCGCGCATCACCCCGCCGCCGCTCAAGCCGGGCGAGAGGAACGGACACGACATCTCGCTCGCCGTGTGGCTGAACGCCGGCGTGCCGATCCAGGACCTCAAGGTGGCGAACCACAAGGCGGAGGTCGAGCGCGACGGCGTGGCGAAGGCCGCCATTGCGCTCTCGCGCGGCGACACGATCCCCAACAAGGATTTCGTCCTCCGCTACGGCGTGGTGGGCGCGAAGCCCGAAATGGCACTCCTCTGCCACACCCGCGAGGCGGGCAAGGGCTACTTCATGCTCATGGTCCAGCCCAAGGAGGACGAGCGGCTGAAGCTCAGCCCGCCACGCGAAATCGTCTTCCTCGTGGATGTCTCTGGCTCGATGCGCGGTCAACCGATGGCGAAGGTCCGGGAGGCGATGGCCAAGCTCCTCCGCCTCTGCAAGCCGAACGACACCCTCCAGCTCGTCGTCTTCGCCAACAATTCGACAAAGCTCTTCGAGAAGCCGCTGCCCGCCAACGAGGACAACATCAAGAAGGCCGTCGGCTTCACCGAGGGCCTCGAGGGGAGCGGCGGAACCGAGATGCTCAAGGGAGTCAAGATGGCAATCAACGAGCCGCTCGACCCCGAACGCCTGCGCATCGTTATCATGCTCACCGACGGCTTTATCGGGAACGAGGCCGAGATCATCGCCGAGGTCGGGCGGAGCTGCGGCGACAAGATTCGCTTCTGGGCAATCGGCATCGGCTCCTCGCCCAACCGCTTCCTGATTGACGGCGTCGCACGCCAGGGCGGCGGGATGTCGAAGGTGCTCGGCCTCAACGACGACGCTGGGCCAATGACCGTCGAGATCATGCAGCGCATCCAGCGCGCCCAGCTCGCCAACATCTCCGTGGATTGGGGCCAGGCAACGGTCTACGAGACCTATCCCGCAAAGGTGCCCGAGCTCTGGGCCGGCCGCCCGGTCATCCTCTTCGGCCGCTACGATGCCGGGAGCGAGACCACGCTGACGATCAGCGGCGACGTCGAGGGGAAGCCGGCCAAGTGGACCCTCGCCGCGAAGTTCGCCCCCAACGCCCCCGACAACGGCGTCCTCGCCCAGGTCTGGGCGCGGAACAAGATCGAGGACCTGATGCAGCAGACCTTCTACGCCGGCTCGCCCGAGGAGGAGGAGGAGGTGACGAGGCTCGCCCTCGACTACCGTCTGATGAGCCAGTACACCAGCTTCGTGGCCGTGGACGAGACAGAGGCGGGCAAACTCGTCGAGCCCGCCCGCCCGCCCCGCCGCATGCTCGTCCCCGTCCCAATCCCCGAGGGCACGCGCTACGAGGGCTTCTTCGGGGGGGAACGGCACGACGACGAGCTGTTGCTCGCAGAGAGGGAAGGCGGTGCCGTGGCCGGGACAGCGATGAATGCGCCTGCTGCACGCATGCCGAGGAGCCTCGCGGCAATGGGTGTTCCAGCGCCAATGCGGCCGATGGCCCCGGCTCAGGAGATGTTCAAGGCCGGCGAGGCGGCGAGCACACGCGGCTTCGCGTATGGCCGGGGCGGGGCCGGCGATGGCTACGCCCGCCGAGCCCAGCATGCCGCCGGGCCTGCCGGCGGCCTCAGGCTGGAACCGGTCGAGGAGCTCGCCCGCGACGCCGACCGCGAGACGACCGCCATCGGGCGCGTCTACGGCTGGCGGGCGATGAGCGGCCAACTCGCCAGGCACGCCGAGGCCGCGATGAAGCGCCTCGCCGAGGCCGAAGAGCTGAAGAAGAAAGGCGACCTCGCCGCCGCCCGAGCCCGCTTCGCCTTCGCCTACCTCGCCGACGCCGCGGCGCAGGCCGGCGGAATGAGCGGCGGACAGACCGCCGCCAAGGCCCTCTCAGCCATCGAGGAGATCGACAAGGAACTGCTCAAGACCTGGACGAAGGAGGTGCCAGAGCTTGAGAAGCGCCTCGACCTCGTGCTCCGCGACAAGGCGCTCGACGAGGCCCTCGAGGCCGTCGCCCGCGCCGCGGGCATCTCCATCAAGCCCATCGTCGGCAGCGTGGAGGACGCCGCGGCACTCGTGGGCGAGAAGGACCTCCGCGTGAGCTTCCTCGACCTCCGCCGCGCCTCCGCCGCCCAGGCACTCAACTGGCTCCTCGTCCCCAATCGCCTCTCCTGGTGGGTCGCCAAGGGCAGCGTGGTCGTCGCCAGCGCCCGCCGCGCCGCGGGCGAGGCCGCCTGGGTCTACAACGTCGCACCCATCGCCCTCCCATCCGCCAAGGAGCTCGCCGAGACGAAGGACTACGCGAAGCGGGTGGACGCCGTGGCCAAGGCCGCCGAGCGCTTCCTCAAGGTGGTCCAAGCCGAGCTGAGGCTGAATGACGAGACGGCGCTCTGGTTCGCCCCGGGCCAGCTCCTGGTCTTCGGCGACGCGAGGGTCCACACGGCGGCCCGCGACCTCCTCACCCAGTTGGCCAGCCCCCACTCGCAGCCGAAGGGCGACCTCGCGGCGCTCTACAAGGAGACCGCTCCCCGCGCCCGCCAGCACGAGGCTGCCGAGGCCGCACGCGAGGCGGTCGAGGCAAAGGCCAGGCTCATCGAAACCCTCCCCGCCAACGGCTGGGCGCTCCTCGCCGCCGCAATGGGCGGAACCCTCGACCTCGAGGCCCTCACCGAGCTCCAGATCGCCTGGAAGAGTCCCGCGATGGCCGAGCTTCTCAAAGGCCGCTCGGTGGCCGCCGCGCGGGCGCTCTGGGCAGTCTGCGAATCGGCCCGAGCGCTTCCGAAGGAGGCCGAGCTGGCGGCCCTGGCCGCCGCCGCGCGGGGGAAGGCCCGCGAAGTGGCGGAAGCCGCCCTTGCCGACGCCGCGAAGTCGCCGGGCGACCCCGCCGCCTTCTTCCGCGCGCTCTACGCCGCCCTCGCCTGCCGCGACGACGCCCAGCTCGCTGAGAAGGCCCGCGTCGCCCTTTCAGGCGGCCCCGCGGGCTCGCCCGTCCTCCAGGTCGGGCGCTCGCTCGCCTCCGCGCTCCTGGCCGCCGCGAGCGACGTAGACCGCAAGCTGCTCCTGGAACTGGTGGCCAAGCGTGGCGCAGAGGTCCGCGGCGACGACCTCGTTGCCCTCACCGCCTTCGCCTGCCGCCGCGTGGGCGGCGAGGCCTGGCGAGCCTTCCGAGCCGAGGCCCGCGACCTCCTCGGCCGCCAGCCCCTCGACGGCAACGTGGTCATCCTGGTCAACCGCCTCGGCCGCCCGGCCATCCAACTGGCGGCGGCGAGGTGAGCGCGAGGGGAGGCAGCGGCCGAAGGGACCACAGGGACCACAGGGACCACAGGGACACGGAGTTCCAAAGTCTTTTAGGTCCCTGTGGTCCCTGTGGTCCCTGTGGTCCCTGTGGTCCCTTCTTTCCTCAGCGGAAGTAGCTGCGGTATCTCTCGAGGGCGCAGCAGATTGCTTCCACGTTTTCGAGTGGGACATCTGGGCCTATCTCGGCGGCGAGCCAGAGGCCGCCCTCGGGGGCGCCGAGCCGTTCGACGCAGTGGCGCACGTGGGCGTCTATCTCCGCCGGGCCGCAGAAGGGGAAAAGCTGGCGGTCCAGGTCGAGGTTCACGCAGATCGTGCCCTTGCACGCGATGACCAGGTTCTCCAGCCCGTTCGCGCGAATCTGCGGGTTGATCACGTCCACCCCGCACTCCTTGAGGTCGGGGATGATCTCCCAGCAGTGGCCGTCGGTGTGCATGTAGACCCACCAGCCGACCTCGTGGCAGCGCTGGTAGAGCTTCCTGAAGCAGGGCTTGAGGTACTTCCGCCACTTGTACGGCCCCATCGGGAGGGCGTGCTGCATCCCGAGATCGTCGCCGAAGTACATGAACTTCTCGCCCGCACCCTGCTGCTCGATCTTGTGTTCCAGTTCGCGGACGTTGTAGTCGAGGACGATGTTGATGAGCAGTTGAAGTTCGGGGGGCTCTTCGGCGAAGTCGAGCATCAGCTCCTCGAAGCCGCGGAGGTAGAAGAGCCGCATGTACATGAAGCCGTGCGGCATGCCGTCGTGGACCTCGGGCGCCTCGAGGTCGTGGACGCCCGCCCGCGTCGGCACGTTGTGGACGGCTGGGTAGGCGTCCATCCCCTCGCAGACGTTCTCCCAGGTGTAGCCCCAGGGGTCCACGTGGCGGCCCTGGACGTAGAGGCCGCCCACCTTGTCGTAGTCGCGCTCGCCCACCTTCACCTCGCCGAAGATGACCGGGTGGCGGGCGCAGATTTCGTCCAGCTTCTCCCTGTGCAGCCTCCACGCCGCGGGCAGGATGCCCACGCCGACGGGGATGAACTCAGGGTGCTGGAACCTCATGGCCTTCACACGGTCGTCTTGGCCTGGCACGGTTCTCTCCATTCTTGACAGTTGATGCGTGCCGCGTCCCGCGTGCCTCGTGCCCAGCGAGAGCCGCCATCCCGGCTTCTCCTGGCACGCGGCACGGGGCACGCGGGACGCAACCTCCATTCACGCGTCACGGGTCACGCGTCATGACGCCGCTACAACACCTGTCCCGCTGCGTCCTTGACCTTGCGAATGATGGCCGCCACCTCCTTCGCCTTCCTGTCGGGATGGTTCCCGATCATCACGGTGCGGTTGAGGATGTCGAGCGAGCGGGCGCACATGTCCTTCGAGTAGGTCTTGCGGCAGCCGCGGTTCTGGGGGAGCGTGAAGGGGTTGAGGGCGGGGTGGTGCGCGCCCTGATGGGCGAAAATCTGGTCCCATTCGGTGTAGACGTGGCGCCCGGTCTTCGCGCAGACCGTGCCGCCGACGAGCTCGCGGAACTTCTCGGCCTGCTCCGCGGTCGGAAGCGTCCACAGCACCGTCGTCCCGCACTCCCAGTCGAGGCTGTTTGCCCTGACGGGCTTGAGGCCGGTGTTCGCGGTCTCGCGGAGGATGCGCTTCTTCTGGGCGCGGAGGGTGCGGATCATGGCGGGCAAGCGGTCGAGCTGGGCGTTCATCATCGCCCCCTCGAGCTCGGAGGCGCGGGCGCCGTTGGCGATGAAGGGCACCACGCCCTCCTTGCGGCCAGTCCAGTAGAAGTTGCAGCAATCAATCATGCAGCGGGCGCGTTCGGCCGCCTTGTCGTCGCTCGTCACCACCGCGCCGCCCTCGCCGGCGGTCATGTTCTTGTAGTAGTTGAAGCTGAAGGCGGCGGCCTGGCCGAGGGAGCCGATTGGCTTCCCCTTGTAGGCCCCGCCCACGCACTGGCAGGCGTCCTCGACAACGAACAGGTCGTGCTTCCTGGCGACCTGCCGGAGCGCGTCCATGTCGCACACGAGGCCCCACATGTGCACGGGAATGACCGCGCGCGTCCGCGGTCCGGCCGCCGCGTCAACTGCGTCGGGGTCCATCGTGATCGTGTCGTCAATGTCCACGATGACCGGGATGGCGCCGACGGCGATGACGGAGACGGCGGTTGCCATGTAGGTGCAGGCTGGGACGAGCACCTCGTCGCCCGGCCCGACGCCGAGCCCCGCGAGCGCGGCGGTGAGGGCCGTCGTCCCGCTGGAGGTCATCCAGACGTGTTTCACGCCCAGGGCCTTCGCGTAGCGCTTCTCGAAGCGCGCGCACTCGCCCCCGATGTTGTAGCGGAACACCTTGCCGCTGAGCAACACCTTCGCAATCGCATCAACCTCTTTCTGGCCAACTCGAAGCATTGCGTGAGCCTCCAAATGTGCTCTTGGTGGTCATGGATGCGTGACCCGTGACGCGTGACCCGTGACCAGAAGAGGAGCGCCCCTTCTTCTCTGGTCACGCGTCACGGGTCACGCGTCATGGTCGCCGCTTGTCGCTCACATACCTCCCAATTGCTGCCACCGTGTCAATCCAAATCCCGTTCGCCTCCTCCCGGCAATAGCGGCATAGGGCATCGAGCGCATCGGCTCGCGTGACCTGGTGTCCCCCCTCGCCCACGTCGTGGCCGAAGAGGACCAGCCAGGCGCCGGCATCCGCCGCACGGTCCACCATCCCCTTGAGCTGCTCGAAGCTCTTGCCATCGGCGTCGAGGCCGGTCACGTGCGCGAGGTCGCAGAAGGACGGGTCGTTGTGAATCTCGCTGAAGGCCCCGCGCCCGACGATGAAGTGCTTCGCGACAAGAGGGATGTAGCTCTTGAGGCTCTCGCCGCGGCCGACGAACGACTGGCCGCAGGGGTACGCGAACGTCGTAGGCACCACCCCCAGCAGCCGGTCGCACTCCGCGTTCGCGTTCAGCAGCTCCGTCTCCATTCGTTCAAGCGTGCAGTCTTCGAGCGCGTTGGCGCGGGCGAAGGGGAAGTTGCCGCTGCACGGGTGGGTCATCGTGTGGTTGCCGATCTCGTGTCCGGCGGCCACGGCTGCCCGCCACCCCTCGAGCCGCCGCGCGAGGTTGGCGGGCGAGACGTAGAACGTGGCCTTCACACCGCGAGCGTCGAGTATCGCCAAGCCGCGGTCCACCTGGCTCAGCCGCGCATCATCGAAGGTCAGGCTCACCGCCGCCCGCTTGCCCGCGGGCCAGGGGAACGAAGGCTTGGCTTCGGCCATGCGTAGCGCCCTCTAAACCCCTCGCTCGTGACTCGTGCGCCGCTTGCGCACGTGCTGGCGAGGATGAATGGATGGGTGGATGGGTGTCAGGCAATCACCCATTCATCCACCCATCCATTCATCCCCCTTGGTTGCGGCCAGGGACCGCACCAAGACGCCTTGCGAGGGAGAATCCTGCACTATTCCCGCCCGGAAGTCAAGCGCGACGCCAGCTTCGCAACCCTTTGGGCAAGGGTCGTGTCGGTCGTGTGCGGGCCGACGCGGAGGCGGGAGAGGCGGACGCCGGGCTGCGCGGCGTAGTGGGCCGCCAGCGGCGCGGTCTCGCGGGCGTAGAGGGCGAGCTTGCCGGCGATGGCGTCGGGGGAGTCGTCCTCGCGGCCCGCGTGGTCGAGGCCCTCGCCGCGCCGCCTGCGGGCCACCCGAGCCGCGACGGCCCTCGCGTCGCAGTCCAGCACGATCACGTGCTCCACCCGCACGCGGCGGGCGATGGCCCTTGCCTGGCCGACGTGGCGCGGGAGGCCGTTGAGGACCAGGACCTCGCTCGCGGGGTCGAAGCCCACACGGGACAGGAAGGCGTCGAGGAGTGCCTCGGCGATGTCGAACCGCGCGTCGGGCAGGAGGGCGTGGGCGGCGAGGAGGCGCTTGATGTAGCTCACGGCCTTCTCAGGCAGGCCACGCGCGCCGGCGGCTGCGGCGCGAAGCTCGGCCCCGAAGTCGAAGTGGCGGAAGCCGCCGCGCTGCTCAAGGAGCGTGCCCACGGGGCTCTTTCCGGCACCGGTAGGACCGAGCAGGAGCACCGCGCGAATCACAGGTTCTCCGGTCTTCTATCGTCCTCGTCCCTCGTCCTCGTCCTTCGTCCTCGATTCTCCTGCCCTGTGGCGGAGAAGAGTCGAGGACGAGGACGAGGGACGAGGACGAGGACGATTGAGGAGGAACGAAGGCTCATTCCTTTGTCACCAGCCCGCTCGGCACGAAGGCGCCCGCCTCGAGGCAGGGATAGGATGGGATTCGGGTGCGGGCGGGCTTGAGCGACCAGGTCTGAAGCCGGGCGTGCAGGCACAACTTGTCGGCCGAGAACTCCGGCCCGAGGAACCCACACTCTTCGGTCCAGCGCATGGCTCGGTCGAGCTCGTGTGCGAAGGCGGGGTAGCGAGGGACGCGCTGGAGGCGGAGTCGCGCGAGCTGCTCGCCGGAGCAGGCGGCGCGGAAGGCGCCCACGCAGGCGGCGTGGAGGCTGCCGAGGCCGACCCGCGCCGCGCCCAGGGCCAGGTTTGCCGGCAGGTGGCCAGTCTTCTCCGCATGGCCGACCAGCTCGCGGCAGAGGGCGAGGAGCTCGTCCCGCGAGATGAAGGGCTTCTCGGCGACTAGGACGGGCTTCTCGATGGGGCCGAGGGCGCTTCGGCGCTTGACACTGCGCGGGAGCGCTCCGCGCGCCTCGCCCGCGACGAGCGACTCGGCGAGCGCCAGGAGGAGCTCAGCCGGCGAGAAGACGGTGTGGAGGCGTGGGTGGCCGGCGTCCTCCTTCGCGGAGCAGTAGTCGAGCAGGGTGTCGCGCGGGACGGTTGGCGGCTGGGTGCTGAAGAGCTCGGCGGCGCGGGCGATGCCAATCACTTGGATGTCGGTGCGGGCGCGGAGCGCGTCGCAGACCCGCGCGAAGTTCCGCTTGGCCGCCTCCGCCTCCGCGGGCGTCCGCACCTCGTAGGCATAGCCCAGGTCGGCCAGCGTGCGGTTCCGCCCGTTCGCGTACAGCTCGTCCTCCGTCCAGCCCTTCACCTGGACGCGCACGGGGTGTCCGATGAAGAGGGAGGTGCACTCGACGCCTGCGGCGACGCGGCGGTCGAGCTCCTCGCGGAGCCGCTTGAGAGTCCTGTCCGTTGCCTCATCGGAGGAGAGCGCGGCCTCGGGGCCGAGCGACATGTGGCAGCCTGGGGCCTCGGGCGTGCCCGCGTGGGTCGGGAAGCTCAGCGCGCCGGCGAACCAGACCGGCCCAGCGTAGCCAGGACAGTACGGCCAGCCGTAGACGTAAGGCAGCCCCATCGCGGCGGCCGCCCCGTGGCTCTGAGGCGAGGAGAAGACCGCGTGGCGGCTCATGGCCACGGGCGCCTTCCAGAAAGCCTTTTTGAGCGCCTCGGCGGCGCGCTTCTCGTAGTCCACCAGCTTCGCCACGCCATCGGCCCAGCCGCAGCCCTCAACTATCTCGGGCACGGTCGGGTGGTTGTTCGAGTCGGTGTGCAGGCCGATGTCGTGTTCGGCCATCGCGGCCAGGACGTCGAGGCGGCCGCGCTGGACCATCGCCCGCGCCTTGTCCCCGATCACGTGAAACGTCCCCCGCAGCCCCGCCTTCGAGAGGGTCTGAGCCATCCAGCCCGGCGCGTCGTCGGTCCGAGCCTCGGCGGGGTAGAGGGTGTCCTCGACATCGAAGTGGAGGGTGACGTACATCGTCAAGGCATTCTCCTCCGGGGGCGCCGTGGGTGGGCGAACGCCCAGCAATCCTACCGCCCCTCTCGCCTCCTGTCAAACACGATGGGCCGAGAGCAGTGCGAATTCCTGGGAGGCGCCCCTATCAGGGAACCGTGGCCCAATGGGACGCCCGCCCCGCGTGCGAGCGCGACCGGTCTGCCGGCCCTGGCCAACCTCGCGCAGCAAAGGCCGAGGTACGGAAGTCTCAGCCCGAGAGATGTGGGTGAGAACGAGGCGAGAGAAGATAATTGCAGAGTCATATGACTCTGCAATTATCTCTGGCGTGCCTTGACCGACATCTCTCGGTCATGATGCAGGTCTGAGCCGCCGGGCGCCGAGGGCCAGAGGCCATGGAGCGCGTGGTTGCAGGTGGGAACAAGGCTGGGGGAGATAATTGCAGAGTCATATGACTCTGCAATTATCCTTCGCGCGCCTTGACTGGTGTCTCTCGACTATGGTGCAGGTCTGAGCCGCAGCGCGCCCCGAGGCCAGAGGCCATGGAACGCGTGGTTGCAGGCGAGAACAAGGCCGGGGGAGATAATTGCAGAGTCATATGACTCTGCAATTACCTCTTCTGCACGCCTCGCCTGGCACGTAGTCGCCCATGATGTCTCCTCGAGCGTTTGCTCGCTTGGTCTTCCCGCCTGCACGAGTTCCTCCGGTGCGTCCAGGCCAAGCTCCTTAGGTGGGGCTCATTGCTTCCTTCCGGAAGCACTGCCCCTTTGCTTTACGTGGCCGGTTTGCTATCATCAGGGGCGGGGAGGAGGGGGTGTGAGGAGACGGGTGAAGATGTTTCACGTTTCGCGTCGCGAGTTCCTGTCGTTAGGTGCGGTGGCGGTCGCCGGCTGCGTCCGAGAGCGGCGTCTGGAGCCGGTCAGGGTCACGCCGCAGCCCGCGGTGGCGGCGCCGTTCAGGGTGAACCTGGGGCTCCAGAGCTACTCGCTGCGCAACTTCAAGTTCGACGAAGTCGTTGCGAAGATGAAGGAGGCGGACATCCATTTCGTGGAGTTCTCGCCCATGCACTTCGCTATGGGGATGAAGCCCGAGGAGCTTGCGGCGGCGCAGGCCAAGCTGGCTGCCGCGCAGATCAAGCCCAATGCCTACGGCGTCTGCGGCATCGGCAAGGACGAGGCGGGCGCCCGACGCCTCCTCGAGTTCGCCGCCAAGACCGGCATCGAGATGGTTTCGGTGGACCCCGCCGCCGACGCCTTCGATGCGATTGACAAGGTGCTCGCCGACTACCCGGTCACCCTCGGCATCCACAACCACGGCCCCGGCTCGCGCTGGACCACCGCCGACCAGATGCTCGCCGCCCTGAAGGACCACCACCCGCGCTTCGGCGTGTGCCTGGACACCGGCCACCTCGCCCGCTCGGGCGACGACCCGGTGGAGGCCGCCCGCAAGCTCGGCGCCGCCAAGCGACTCCACGGCTTCCACTTCAAGGACGTCAACGCCCAGAAGCACGACGTGGTGGTTGGCAAGGGGACGATTGACCTCGTGGCCCTCTTCGCCGCGCTCAAAGAAACGAGTTTCACCGGCCCATTCTCCCTCGAGTACGAGATGGACGCGACGAACCCAATGCCAGGCATCGTGGCCTCATTCGCCGCGATGCGCGAAGCCCTGGCAAAGGTGGCCTGACGCGTTGCTTTGCCTGTGAAGACACGGACCCACACGGACTGGCACGGACGGCCTGCTGTGGGGCGGAACTGCTCGTCCGTGTTTGTCCGTGTTTGTCCGTGTGATCACCTGTGGAGACCCCGCTTGAAACCCATCGCTGCCTTGCTGCTGCTCGTCTCGTCGGGCGACTATGACCGGCTCGACACGCCAGTGTCCGTGGCCGCGAGGCTGTCCGACATCGGCCTGGCCGCAGAGGAGGCCGCCAAGGCGTCGTTCCTGTTGATCGAGAAGGGCAAAGAGGGGGCCGCGCCCATACCCGCCCAGTGGGATGGCGAGGGCGGCCTGGTCTTCGTTCTGCCTGGCAAGGCGCCGAAGGGCACAACCCGCACGTTCGCCCTTCAGGTGAAGCCGGGCGAGGCGCCCCCCAAGAGTCTGGCGGTTGACCTCAAGGAAGGCAAGCACATCGAGGTCAGCGTCGGCGGCAAGCCCGTCTTTCGCTATAGCCACGGCGTCGTGGCACAGTTCCCTGATAAGGCGAGCAAGTACGACCGCGCGTGCTACTTCCACCCCCTCTGGGCGCCGAGCGGCGAGGTGATCACGGGCGACTTTCATCCCGACCACGCGCACCATCGGGGCGTCTGGTTCGCCTGGTCGAAGGCCGAGGCGGGGCCGCTCAAGGCCAACTTCTGGGAGATTCAGGATGGCCGCGGCAAGTTCGCCAACAAGTCCCTGGCGCCCGTCACGGGGCCTGTCTTCGCCGGCTTCGGCGCACGGAATGACCTGGTGGCCGCCGAGAAGGTGCTCATTCGGGAGACACTTTCGGCGCGGGCCTACGCTGCTCCGAGCGGGGTTCGGCTCGTGGACCTCACGGTGCGGCACGAGGCGGCGGAGGGCGACGTGGTGCTGCCCAAGCTCCTCTACGGCGGCCTGGCCTACCGCGGCCGCGACGAGTGGAACGGCGCCCAAGGCCCCGTCGAGGTGCTCACCAGCGAAGGGAAGACCCGCAAGGACGCCAATGCCACGCGGGCGAAGTGGATTGATTACACAGGCCGCCTGGGCGCAGAGGGATGGGGCGGCCTACTCGCCATCGAGCATCCCTCGAACCCGCGCTTCCCCAACGGCGTGCGGGTCCACCCCTCGATGGCGTTCTTCAGTTCCACCCTCGTGCAATCGGATGCCTACACGCTCAAGGCGGGCGAGCCGCTGGTGCTGCGCTACCGCCTGGTGCTGCACGACGGCAAGCCGGACAAGGCGCTGGCCGAGCGCCTGGCGGCCGACTTCGCCTCGCCGCCGATGGTTGCATTGAAGCGGTCTGAGTAGAACCATCGGGTGTGACTGGTGCGCGGCTCGCGCGCGAGTGTGCCGGGGATGGATGAATGGATGAATGGATGGGTGGATGGGCGGATGGGTGCCGGACAATCATCCATTCATCCAACCATCCAATCATCCCCTTTGGTTGCGGCCAACAGCCACATTATGCTAGAGAACGATCGCTCCCTGGGCTTTGAGGGTCTCGCGGAGCTTCGTGGGGCCAATCTCGGCCACTGGCTTGGCAGAATCGAGCGCGAGCCAGGCGGCGACGCCTGCGGCTTGGCCCATCTGGTTGCAGTTGACCATGACCCGCACGGCGCCAAAGGCCCCCTCGTCGGCGTCTATGCTCCGGCCGGCGATGAGGAGGTTCGTCGCGCCCTTGGGGACGAGTGAGGCGTAGGGCACCTGGTAGAAGGGCGCCTTTTCGAGCTGCCGAAAGGTCACGCCCGCGCCGCGGGCGCTGTGGATGTCCACCGGATACGTGCCGTTTGCGATGGCGTTTGGGAAGCGCTTGCCGCTGAGCAACTCGTCCTGCGTCAGGGTGTGGAGGCAGGCGGCGTGGCGGGTCTCGCGGATGCCGATCTTGGCAGGGAGGGTGAGGAGGGGGTTGCCCTTGCCGCCCATGAAGCCCTCGCGGAGGATGTCGCAGATGGCGCGGACCTGTCGGCGGCCCTCAAGCTCGGCCTGGGTCAGCTCGTCGGCGTCGGCGCAATTCGCGCCGAACACGCGGGTGCCCGCGAGCATGTACTCGTCGTTGCCGCAGGGCACGTGAGCGCCCCAGGCGAAGCCGCGCTTGAGGGCCTGGGGGAACTTGGGGTCGAAGATGGCGGAGTGGACGTTGAAGCCTTTGTGCTTCCTGGCGAGGGCGCCGAGGCCGCGAAGGACGGCGCACATGGTGGGGGGCTGAACGTCGGGCCGCTTGTAGGTCGGCAGGCCCAGGCGGGCCACGAGGTCGGCGTCGCCCGTCGCGTCTATGAACTGCTTCGCTCGGATGGCCCGACGGCCAGTCTTGTCCTCGATGATCGCGGCGACGAGGCGGCCGTCCTGGACGGCTGGGGCGACGAAGAGGGCGTGGAGGAAGGGGCGGACCTTCGCCTCGGCGGCGAGCTGGTCAAGCTCGATCTTCAGCTCTTCGGTATTGAGGATGAAGTAGACGGCGGCTGTGCCCTGGACGGTCACGGCGTCGCGTTTTGCGAGGCGCTCGACGGCCTCGGTGGTGAGGCCGCCGATGACCTGTTGCTCGCCCTTGATGTCCCTGGTGGAGTGCCAGACGCTGACGAGGCTTGCGGTGGCGACTCCCCCGAAGAAGCCGTTGGCCTCGATGATGGCCACTCTCGCGCCGAGTCGAGCGGCGGCGACGGCGGCGAAGACGCCCGTGCAACTGCCGCCGACGACGCAGAGGTCAACATCGGCCACGACGGGGGTTTCGCGCGGGGCTTCGCGGATGGCGTCCATCTTGGGGGGCTCTCCTGCGGGGGCAAGTGCAGCGCCGGCCGAGGCCAGGGCCGTGGCCTGGAGGAAGGTGCGGCGGGGCATACTATGCGGCATGGCAGCGCGCCAAGAGCAACTCGATTGATTCGATTGATTCGATTAATTCGATTGACTCGACTGATCCGACCGATCACCCCCCAAACAGCTTCCGCACAAAGGCCGCGTTCCGCTTGAAATCGGCGTCGCGGTCCTTCGAGGGGCACGAGGTTTCGAGCACGGCCCAGCCCTTGTAGGCGATGTCGTTGAGGGCGTCCCGGACGGCTTCCCACTTGACCTTTCCCTCGCCGAGGTAGTTGGCGCCGTCCTTGAAGTGAATCTGGCAGAGGCGGCCCTTGAGCTCGCGGATTTCGGCGGGGGCGTCGTGGCCGACGTCGGTGGAGTTGCGCGCGTCGTAGTAGACCTGCACGGCGGGGCTGCCCACCCGCTCGATGATGGCGAGGTTCTGCTTGGCGGTGAGGTAGTTTTCGAGTCCGAGGACGACGCCTGCCTTCTCGGCCTTTGGCGCCGCGGCCTTGAGGCGGGCGACCACGGAGTCCACGGCGTCGGTCTTCAGCTCGTCCTTGTTCTTCCGCAGGTCGCCGGCGCCGAAGAAGGCGAGGAGGATGTTGGTCGCCCCCAGGTCGGCGGTGGCCTCGATGCACTGCTCCAGCCAGCCCGGGCCGCGGGGGTCGGTGGCGAGCGGGCAGCCGTTGAGGAGGCCCATCGCCACGGAGGAGACGGCGATGCCCGTCTCCTTCGCCTTGGCCTTGAGCTGTTCGCGGTACTTGGGGTCGGCGATCTGGAGCTTGTCGGCTGGGCCGCCGGGCGAGACCTCCAAGCCGTCGAGCGTGCAGTGTTTGGCGACTTCGAGGCCGCCCGGCCCGCCGGCCCCCAGGGACCAGTCGCACGCGCTCAGGCGGATGCGGGGCACGTCTTTCTCCTCTGAAAGGGCCTGTCTGGTGAGCGACGCCGCGGCAAGGCCGAGCGCGGCGCCTCTGGCGAACTCGCGGCGGGTGATGCCCATGGGTCATCTCCTTCCCTGAAAGGGGCCTCCTCCGCGGTGCATCTTAGCTGAGGGGGCGGTTCCGTGCAAGGTCCACACTTGCATCCGGCGGCGTACTCTGTATAGTGTCCCTGTGGCCGCAAGGCCGGGGAGGCCCGCGGCACAGGAGGCGACGCAATGGCGATGGCGAAAGGCGCTCTGCGGACGTTCTGCGTGGTGCCGGCACTGCCCGAGAACCTCATCGCCCTCAACGAGCTGGCCTACAACTTCTGGTGGTGCTGGAACTCCGAGGCATTCGAGCTCTTCCGCCGCATGGACCCCGACGCCTGGGAGCGCGTGAACCACAACCCCGTCCGCCTCCTGGCCGAGGTGCGCCGCGAGCGGCTCGACGACCTGTCGGGCGACTCCAGCTACGTGGCCGCGGTCGGCCGCCAGCAGCGACGCCTCCAGGAATACATGCAGGCGCAGACCTGGTTCGCCACGGCCCACCCGGACCTCAAGGAGGCGCGGATAGCCTACTTCTCCCTCGAGTTCGGCATCAACGAGTGCCTGCCCATCTACTCCGGCGGCCTCGGCGTCCTGGCCGGCGACCACGTGAAGTCGGCCAGCGACCTCGGCCTCCCACTCGTCGGCGTCGGACTCCTCTACCGCGAGGGCTACTTCCACCAGCGCCTGGGCGCCGACGGCTGGCAGCAGGAGGAGTACCCCGAGACCGACTTCTACACCACGCCCATCGAGCTCCTCAAGCGCCCCGACGGCGGCCCCGTCGCCATCGAGGTCGAGTACCCAGGCCGCGTCGTCCGCGCGCAGGTCTGGCGCGCCCAGATAGGCCGCATCCCGCTCTTTCTCCTCGACACGAACGTGCCAGAGAACAGCGACTACGACCGGAACATGACCGCGCGGCTCTACGGCAACGCCGCGGGCTCCGAGGAACGCATCGCCCAGGAGATCCTCCTCGGCATCGGGGGCGTCCGCGCGCTCAAGGCCCTCGGCATCGAGCCCGACCTCTACCACATGAACGAGGGCCACTGCGCATTCCTGGCACTCGAGCGCTGCCGCATGCTCATGGCCCAGCACGGCGTGGCCTTCAGGACCGCCGCCGAGGCCGTCGCCGCCCAGACCGCCTTCACCACCCACACGCCCGTCCCCGCCGGCAACGAGCGCTTCGACGAGGCCATCATGCGCAAGTTCCTCCTCGGCTACGGCCTGTCGCTGGGCCTGAGCTGGGACGACTTCATGGCCCTCGGGCGCCAGAACCCGTCCGACCGCGGCGAGTCCTTCTGCCTCACGGTGCTGGCCATCAAGCTCTCCGCCGGGCGCAACGCCGTCAGCAAGCTCCACGGAAAGGTCTCGCGGGCAATGTGGCAGGGTCTCTGGCCCGACACCCCGCGCGACGAGGTGCCCATCATCGCCATCACCAACGGCGTCCACACCCGAACCTGGCTCTCCGTGGACATGGCGACCCTCCTCGACCGCTACCTCGACCCCCGCTGGGTGGAGCGCCCCGTGGACCAGACGATGTGGGAGCGGGCGGACCGCATCCCCGACGCCGAGCTCTGGCGCACCCACGAACGACGCCGCGAACGACTCGTCGCAACGGTTCGCGCGCGCCTCAAGGCCCAGCTCGTCCAGGCCGGTGCCAGCCCCGACGAGGTGGCCGCCGCCGACGAGGTGCTCGACCCCGAGGCACTCACCGTCGGCTTCGCACGACGCTTCGCCACCTACAAGCGCGGGAAGCTCCTCTTCCGCGACCGCGAGCGCCTCGTCCGCTTCCTCAACAGCAAGGACCGCCCCGTCCAGCTCATCTACGCCGGCAAAGCCCACCCGCACGACAACGGCGGAAAGGAGTTCATCCGCGACATCATCGCCCAGGCTCGCCTCCCAGAGCTCCGCCGCCACATCGTCTTCCTCGAAGACTACGACCTCTGCCTCGCCCACTACCTGGCAAGCGGCGTGGACGCCTGGCTCAACACCCCCCGCCGCCC
>VGYW01000047.1 GCA_016872875.1 Planctomycetota bacterium
GAGAGATTCTTCGCTCCGCCCGCCGGGAGGCTGGCTCCGCTCAGAATGACATGCTACTGTAGCGTATCCCCTGTATTGACAAGTGGTTACCGCCTGTGGAGCCACCGAAACTAGCGTTGTCGTGCTAATTAATTGTAACGCCAGGAAGGGCTTCGACCGGGCTTCTGTCTTGGCTTCAACCCTCTTGAATTCTTGTTTTGTTTTGGGTAAAGGAATGCATGTACCGGTTCAGCGTGAACTGGACAGCCCACCCTCGGAAACATGAGAATCGCTTGCCTGGCAGAAGCGGGAGTTTTCAGAGGCATCAGGGGGCTCTGGATGACCATACCCATCGGTGCGAGGCGATAGGTTGGGGAGCTTGTTGGCTCCCACTCGGCGGTCATCCATCGCCCAAGCCGGCTATCCCTGGCGGTTGCTCTCGAGCACGGCCCGCTTGCGTTTCACGGGCGGAGAGGCACACGGGTGCTGAGATGCACGCTCTTGGGTAGGTGTCTGGCCCGGATGCGCGGCAGGGAGGAGCGTAGTTGCTGGGCGCTGCGGCTTTCGGCCGGGGGAAGCGCGCCCGAGCGACAACAAGTATAGTGAACCCCCCCCTTGTCAAGCGCGGTTTTGGGAGTTTTTCGTGTCATTTTCGCCCTCTCACACCTCACCGAGCGCGGCCTTCGGCCGCAACCAAACGAACGCCGAACGCCGAACTTCGAACATCGAAGGTTGAACGCGCAGAACGAGCGGACCAGGGTCGCTGGCAGCCTGTGAGAATGGAGGCTGTGGCAAATTGCCCCACCCCTGCGGCCATCCGCCACAGCCCTGCCGCCCCCTTCCTCCCTCGCCCCTCGTCCCGCGCACCTCCCCCCCTCGCCACTTGTGCCTTGCCACTCGTGACTTGCGACTTCTGCCTTGCGGCTCGTGACAGGATTGGCACAGCGCTTGCTCCCCCTGCCACACCCAGTAGCCCTGGGGGTCATTGCATGGCGAGCGCGACTATGCTCGTGGCGTGCCGGGATGCGAGGCGGCGTGAGCGCCTCGTTGGCGCCCTCGTCGGGGCCGGGTGGGAGCGCACCCTGTCGGCCGCCAGCATGGCCGAGGCCGCACACCTCTTGCGCGACGCCCGCTCCGCCTGCGTCGTCCTCGACGCCGAGCTGGCCGACATCCCCGGCCTCACCGCGGCCCAGATACTTCGGAACCTCTGCCCCCACTTCAAGCTAATCTTCACCGCGCCCGAAAACTCGCGCGAGCTCGAGGCCCAGGTGCGCGCGCTCGACCTCTTCTACTACTACATCAGCTCGGGCGACCCCGCCGAGCTGGTCGAGGCCGTGCGCGACGCTGTGGGCGTCCCCCGGCCCGACAGGGCCAGCCATGCCCCGAAGGTGCTGATCGTTGACGACGACGACGACTTCCACGCCTGCCTCCGCGCGGTGCTCGAGCCGGCCGGCTACGGCACGGTCTCGGCCCACTCGATTCGCGAGGGGCTCGACGCCGCCCGCCGCGAGGCGCCCGACGCCATCCTGCTCGACATCATCATGGGCAGCACCACGGACGGCTTCGAGTTCTGCCGCGAGGCCCGCCGCGACCCTCGCATCAAGCACACCCCCATCCTCGGCATCTCGGCCATCGAGGAGAAGCTCGATGCCCCGTGCGCCCCCGACCGCGAGCCGGGGCTGTTCCCCGTGGATGCCTACCTCAGGAAGCCGGTGGAGCCGGAGCGGCTCCTGGACGAGCTGAGTAGGTTTGTGCCAGTGGAAGGATAGGCGATGGCAGGGGCCGGGAACAAGCCACTCGTGTCGGGCACTCCGGCCAAGGTGCTGGTGGTGGACGACGAGGAGTGGATGCGCGACGCCTGCGGCCAAATCCTCCAGCCCGAGGGCTTCGAGGTGATAGCGGCGCCCGACGGCCCGAGCGGCCTGGAGCTGGCCCGCCGCCACTCGCCCGACCTGGTGCTGGCCGACCTGAAGATGCCGGGCATGGACGGGTTGGCCTACCTGGAGGCCGTCAAGGCGTTCGCCCCCGACATCGTCGCCATCGTCATCACGGGCTACGCGACCCTTGAGGTCGCAGTCGAGGCGATGAAGGCCGGGGCGTACGACTTCCTCGCCAAGCCGTTCAAGCCCGCCGACCTCCGGGCGGTGGTTCGGCGCGGCATCGAGCATCGCGCGGCCGCGCTGCGGGCCTCGGCGCTCCTCCACGGCAAGGCCCCCGCCGCCGAGCTCCAGCTCGCCATGCTCGCCCACCGCTTCAAGGCCCCCCTCGCCGCGCTGCGGCAGTGCCTCGGCGTCGTCCTCCACGGCTACGCCGGCGACGTCACCCCCCGGGCCAAGGGGATGCTCGAGCTCGTCGCCCAGCGGGCCGACCAGATGATGCGCTTCGTGAGCGACTGGCTCACCCTGGCCCGCCTGGAGCAGGGCAAGGGCCTCCAGGAAGTCAAGGAGATGCCCCTGGCCGACCTCGTGAAGGCCGCGGTGGAGCGCGTGAGGCAGGAGCCGCAGGCAGAGAAGCTGACGGTCTCCTTCACCCTCAAGACCGACCCGGGGGCCGTCCGCGCCGACCCCAGCGCACTCGACGAGCTGTTCGCCAACCTCCTCGACAACGCCGTCCGCTACACCCCCGCGGGCGGCACCGTGACCGCGGAGGTGAACGGCACCGAGACCTGGGCGGCGGTAACGGTGCGCGACACCGGCCCAGGCATCGCGCCCGAAGACCTCGGCCACATCTTCGACACCTTCTACCGCGGGCAGGCCCAGAAGAGCATCCCGGGCACGGGGCTCGGCCTGCCCATCGTGAAGAAAATCCTCGACATCCACGGCGGCAGAATCGAGGTCCAGACGGCCCTCGGCCAAGGCTCCGCCTTCCGAGTCCTTCTGCCGCGCGTCGCCTCTATCCCGAGTACGCGTTTGGCGAGAGGGGCCTTCTCCCCCTCCCCCTTGGGGGGAGGGCCGGGGTGAGGGTGCTTTCCGCGAGGCCGGCGAGGACACACGCACCCTCACCCCAACCCTCTCCCCAAGGGAGAGGGGGCAGGAAGCCTGAGGTGCCCATCATGGCGGATTCCCGAGCGACGCAGGGCAGCAACGGGAATGTTGGGGCCGTCCTCGTCGTCGGCGGCGGCATCGCCGGCATGCAGGCGTCCCTCGACCTCGCCGAGTCAGGCTACAAGGTCTACCTCGTCGAGGAAGGCCCGGCCATCGGCGGCGCGATGGCCCAGCTCGACAAGACCTTCCCCACCAACGACTGCGCGATGTGCACCCTCGCCCCCCGCCTGGTGGACTGCGGCCGGCACCCGAACGTCGAGAAGCTCACCTACTCCGACCTCCTGGCCCTGGAGGGCCAGCCGGGGCACTTCCGGGCGCGCGTGCGCAAGCGCCCCCGCTCCGTTGACCCCGCCAAGTGCACGGGCTGCGGGGACTGCTCGGCGGCCTGCCTGGTCCGCAACCGCGCCTACCTGGAGCCTATCGAGGCTGAAGAGGTGGCCCTGCCCCCCGAGGAGAGGGAGGAGCTCGATCGCATCCTCGCTGCGAACGGCAGGGAACAGGGCGCGTTGCTGCCGATCCTCCAGGACATCAATGCCAGGTACCACTGGCTCAAGCCGGCCGCGTTTGCGTACCTGTCCGCCGAACTCGGGGTGCCGATGGCGCGGCTGCTGCGCATCGCCACGTTCTACAATGCCTTCAGCCTCAAGCCGCGGGGCAAACACGTCGTCAACGTCTGCATGGGCACCGCCTGCTACGTCAAGGGCGGGCGGCGGATTCTCGAAACGCTCCAGAGGGAACTGAAGGTCGAAGTCGGCGGCACCACTGAGGACCTGAACTTCACCCTGGAGACGGTGAACTGCCTGGGCTGCTGCGGGCAGTCCCCAGTGGTGAGGGTTGACGACGACATCTTCGGCTACGTCAAGCTGTCCCAGGTGCCCGACATCGTGGCGAAGTACGCGTGATGCGAGGAGGCATCATGGCAAGGATCACTGCTCAGGACCTTGACAGGATCGGTGAGGAAGCCAAGAGCCGCATCCACCTGCGGCAGGGGATCGCTCGCGGCAGAATCCTCGTCCACATGGGCACTTGCGGCATCGCCGCCGGGGCGCGGGCCGTGATGATGGCTCTGATACGAGAGGTCGAGACCCGGCACCTCGGCGACATCGCTCTCGTGACGTCCAGTTGCGCCGGCCTGTGCAGCCGAGAGCCCATGATCACGGTCGAGCTAAAGGACCAGCCGCCCGTGAAGTACGTGAACCTGACCGCCGACAAGGTGAAGGACATCGTGGAGAAGCACATCCTCGGCGGCGAAATCGCCGCCGAACACGCCCTGTCGGTCGGAAGCGAGCGCGTGCTCTAGGAGTCGCCGCAGCCATGGCCTATCGCACCAACGCAATGCTCTGTATGTGCACGAACTGCGTGTCCAATGGGGCACTGCGCATCAAGGACAGCCTGGAGGGCGCCATACGGGAGAGGGGCCTGGAGAACGAGATACAGGTGGTGCCGACGGGTGCGAGCGGCCTGTGTGTCCGCGGCCCCATCCTCATCGTTCAGCCCGAAGGCATCTTCTACCAGTCGCTCAAGGTTGAGGACATGCCCCACCTGGTCGAAGAGCATTTCCTCAAGGGGCGGCCGGTCAAGTCGCTCATGTACACCCCGCCCGGGGAAAAGGCGCCCATCCCGACGATTCGGGACATCCCCTTCTTCAAGTCGCAGCGCCTGATCGCCCTGAGGAACCGCGGACTGATTGACCCCAGCAGGATTGACGAGTACATCGCCAACGACGGCTACAAAGCGCTGGTGAAGGTGCTCACCTCGATGACGCCCGAGCAGGTGATCAAGGAGATCAAGGATTCCGGGCTGCGAGGGCGCGGCGGCGCAGGGTTCCCCACCGGGCGCAAGTGGGAGTCCGCCGCGGCGCACCACGCCGACGTGAAGTTCATCATCTGCAACGCGGACGAGGGCGACCCCGGCGCCTTCATGGACAGGAGCATCATCGAGGCCGACCCGCATTCTATCCTTGAAGGCATGGCCATCGCCGGCTACGCGGTGGGGGCGTCACGCGGCATCGTCTACATCAGGACCGAGTACCCCCTGGCAATCGAGCGCATCGCCGCGGCAGCCCAGCAGGCGCGAGACTACGGCCTGCTCGGGAAGAACATCCTCGACCTCGGCTTCGACTTCGACGTGACGATCTTCAGGGGCGCCGGCGCCTTCGTCTGCGGCGAGTCCAGCTCCATGCGCGCCTCCATCCAGGGCGAGCCGCCCGAACCCTCCGCCAAGCACACCCACGCCACCGAAAAGGGGCTGTGGGAGAAGCCCACCGTGCTCAACAACGTGGAGACGCTCGCAACCGTCCCCGTCATCATCAACTGGGGGGCGAAGTGGTTCTCCAGCATCGGCACCGAGACCAGCAAGGGCACAAAGGTCTTCTCCCTTGCCGGCAACGTGGTCAACGCCGGCCTGGTCGAAGTGCCCATGGGCATCACCCTGCGCGAGATCGTCTACGACATCGGCGGCGGCATTCCAGGCAACAAGGCATTCAAGGCGGTCCAGACGGGCGGGCCTTCCGGCGGATGCCTCCCCGCGCAATACCTCGACCTGCCGGTGGACTACGAGAGCCTCGAAAAGGCCGGCTCCATGATGGGCTCGGGCGGCATGGTGATCATGGACGAGGACACGTGCATGGTGGATGTGTCCAGGTACTTCGTTGACTTCCTCAGGGACGAGTCGTGCGGGAAGTGCACCTCGTGCCGGGATGGGCTGGACACGATGTTCCTCATGCTCAGCAACGCCTGCGAGGGGAAAGGCAAGGAGGGCGATCTCGAGCTGATCGAGGAGCTTTCCGGAGCGATCCAAGTGGCCTCGCTGTGCCAGTTGGGCCAGACCGCTCCCAACCTGGTGCTGACCACGTTGCGCTATTTCCGGGATGAGTACCAGGCCCACATTGCGGACCGCCGCTGCCCGGCCGGCGTCTGCAAGGCCCTCATCACGTTCCGCATTGACCCCGAAAGGTGCAAGGCGTGCCTCCTGTGCAACAAGCGATGCCCCCAAGGGGCCATCTCGGGCGAGAAGAAGAAGCCCCAGACAATCGAGCAGGAGAAGTGCATCAAGTGCGGGGTCTGCCGGGACGTGTGCAAGTTCGAGGCGGTGACGGTGCAATGACGCTCGAAGAGGTCCGAGGAACGTTGGACGCGGAGTGGTTGGGCCGCCGGCCCAGCCGCACGGACTCCATCGGGGCGGAGGTCCTCTCGTGCCACGCGAGCGACCTGATGAGCGACGTGTTGACCTCCCGGGGCGCCGGCTCGCTCCTCCTCACGGGGCTGACCAACGAGCAGGTGGTGCGCGTGGCCGTCGTGTCCGACTTCGCCGCCGTCTGCTTCGTCCGCGGCAAGAGGCCCCAGCCCGAGGCCGCACGGCTGGCCGAGGAGAGCCAGGTCCCTCTCCTCGTCACGCCACTGTCAATGTACGAGTCCTGCGGCCGCCTCTACACCAAGGGGCTGCCCGTCGGCGACAAAGCAAAGGAAGCCGCCAGTTGCCGGAAGAAGTGACCAAGATCCAGGAGATGGTCTACGAGCTCCTGGTCCGTGAGGTGATGACGAAGGAGGTCATTAGCGTGATGCCCTCCACCCCGATGAGCGATCTGCGCGAGATCCTGCGCGCCAAGCGCATCTCGGGGACTCCCGTGGTCGAGGACGGGGCGCTGGTCGGCATGGTGAGCATCGAGGACTTCATCAAGTGGCTGAACGACGGCGGCCATGCCTGCCCCGTAGCCGACCGGATGACCAGGGACGTGCGGAGCATCTACGACGACGAGCCGCTCGTGCAGGCCGTGAACAGGCTCGAGCGGCTGGGCTTCGGGCGGCTGCCCGTGGTCGCGCGCGACACCGGGCGCCTCGTGGGGGTCATCACGAAGGGCGACATCATTCGCGGGCTGCTGAGGCACCTGGAGGTGGACTACCGCACCGCGGAGATGCGCGGCGCAAGGTCGAGCCACATCTTCGAGGACATCCAGGCCGACCGCTCCACGGTGAAGCTCGAGTACCGCGTGCGCGGCGGCGACTTCAGCCGCGGCGGCGCCAGCGCCGTCAAGCTGAAGACGACCCTTCTCCGCCTGGGCGTGGACCCCCAGACGACCCGCCGCGCCGCAGTCGCCACCTACGAGGCCGAGATGAACCTCATCGTCTTCACCCAGGGCGGCCGAATCGCCGTCGAGCTTGGGGCCGACACGATGCGGATCGAGGTCGAGGACCAAGGCCCCGGCATCCCGGACATCGAGAAGGCCATGCAGCCCGGCTTCTCAACCGCCCCGGACTGGGTGAGGGAGCTCGGGTTCGGCGCGGGAATGGGGCTGCCGAACATCAAGAAATGCTCCGACCGGATGAGAATCGACTCGGCGGTCGGGAAGGGCACGCGGCTCGAGGTCGAAATCCTCATGGAGCACCAGGGTGAACCTGAGCGAGATAGCGCACAAGCTCGGGCTTGAGGTGAGAGCCGGCGGCGGCGCCCTGGCCGCCGAGGTGCTCGGCGGATACGCCAGCGACCTCCTCAGCGACGTCATCGCCCACGGCCAGGAGGGCGACCTGTGGGTGACGCTTCAGGCCCACGAGAACACCGTCCCCGTCGCCATCCTGAAGAAGCTCGCGGGGATCGTCCTGATCAACGGGCGCGAGCCCGATGCCGAAACGCTCCAGAAGGCGAAGGCCGACGATGTGCCCATCCTCGTCAGCGCCCTGCCCGCCTTCGAGCTCATCGGCCGCCTCTACGCCCTGGGCGTGCCAGGAATGAGGACGTGAAGGAAGTGCGTGCAGATATGCACATACACACGTGCCTTTCGCCCTGCGCGGAGCGCGACATGTCCCCTCCGGGGGTGGTGAGGATAGCTCGTGAGAGAGGGCTGGACCTGATCGTCGTGTGCGACCACAACTCGGCCGAGAACGTGGGGGCCGCCACGCGCGCCGCACGCGACGCCGGCCTGGCCGTCATCGGTGGGATGGAGATATGCACGCGCGAGGAGGTGCATGTCCTGGGCATCTTTGCGGACGACCGCGCCCTCGGCTCCGCACAAGAGTTTGTTTACCAGAACCTCAGTGGCGAGAACGACCCCGGGATCTTTGGTGAGCAACTGGTGGTGGACGAGCTTGGGGAGGTGGTCGGCCACAACAGCCGACTCCTGATCGGCGCGACCTCGCTCTCGTTGAGGGACGTGGTTCACACGATCCACAGGCTCGGGGGCATCGCCATCGCCGCGCACGTGGACCGGCCCAGATTCAGCATCATCAGCCAGCTCGGGTTCGTCCCGCAGGGGCTCCAGCTCGACGCCGCCGAGGTGTGCTCTGACAAGCTGCCCCCTTTGCCAGAGAACCTCACTGTCGTCAGGTCGTCGGACGCCCACCGCCCCGAGGAGATCGGCTGCCGGTCCACCCGCTTCCTCGTGGAGGAGCCGACCGCGCCCGAGATCGGGATGGCCCTGCGCGGCGCTGAGGGGAGGAGGGTGTTGCCGTAATGGAAGACCTGTCGCTTCACATCCTCGACATCGTGGACAACTCGCTCCGCTCCGAGGCGAAGCTGGTTGAGATCTCGGTCGTCGAGGACACGCAGCGGGACATCCTCACGCTCGAGGTCAAGGACGACGGAAGAGGCATGGACGCTGAGGAGTGCGCGCGCGCGGCCGACCCCTACTACACGACCAAGCCTGGGCGCAGGTTTGGGTTGGGCCTGGCACTCCTCGCCCAGTCCGCGAGGGAGGCCGAAGGCGACTTCCATGTTTCCTCCGCGCCGGATGGCGGGACAACGGTGAGGGCCACCTTCCGCCGGAGCCACCCCGACCGCAAGCCGCTGGGCGATATGGCGGCGACGCTCCAGACACTCGTCGTGGGACACCCGGAGGTCGACTTCGTCTTCAACCACAGAAGTGCCGGGGAGAGCATGCACTTCGACACCAGGGAAGTCAGGCAAGCATGCTGAACTTGACGATAGACGATCAGAAGGTGAGCGTGGAGCCGGGCAAGAGCGTGCTGGACGCCTGCCAGCAGGCGGGGATCAAGGTCCCCACGCTGTGCCACCACCCGGCCCTGCCCGACTACGGTGCCTGCCGCCTCTGTCTCGTCGAGGTCGAGGAGCGCGGCCGGAAACGGATCACGGCCTCGTGCACCTTCCCCACGCGCGAGGGCCTCATCGTCCGCACGAACGCCGAGCGGGTCGTCAAGACGCGGCGGATCATGGCCGAGCTGCTCCTGGCCCGCTGCCCGAACTCCGAGCGGGTGAAGGCCCTGGCCGCGGAGATGGGCGTCACAGAGTCCCGCTTCCCGAAAAAGGACGACGACTGCATCCTCTGCGGCCTGTGCGTCCGCGTATGCGACGAGCTGATGAAGAACGGCGCAGTGGACTTCCGCGGCCGCGGGAACCGCCGCAAGATCGCGCCGGCCTACGACAAGCTCTCGCCGATCTGCATGGCCTGCGGCGCCTGCCAGGTCGTCTGCCCCACCGCGGCCGTTGACCTGGGCAAGGTGTCGGCGCGCGCGCCGCGGCCCATTCTCTCCGAGTTCAACGCCGACCTCGGCGGCCGCCCCTCCATCTACATCCCCTACCCGCAGGCCATCCCGAAGATGGCGGTGATTGACCGCGAGACCTGCATGCACTTCCGCAAGGCCCCCGAACTCGACGCCTGCCGCGCCTGCGAGAAGGTCTGCGGGGCGAAGGCCATTGACTACAACCAGCAGGAGGAGGTCGTGGAACTGGACGTTGGGGCCGTGGTCATCGCCCCCGGCTTCCAACTGTGCGACCACACGCTCCGCGCCGAGTACGGCTTCGGCCAGTTCCCCAACGTCATCTCCAGCCTCCAGTTCGAGCGCGTCCTCTCCGCCAGCGGCCCCTACCAGGGCCACGTCCAGCGCCCTTCCGACGCCAAGGAGCCGAAGCGCATCGCCTCCATCCAGTGCGTCGGCTCCCGCGAGGACGACGCCAACTACTGCTCCTCCGTCTGCTGCATGTACGCCGTCAAGCACGCCCTCATGGCCAAGGAGCACCTGCCGGGGCTGGAATACACGATCTTCTTCATGGACCTGCGGGCCTACGGCAAGGGCTTCGATGCCTACTACCAGCGCGCACAGGACGAAGGGGTGCGCTTCGTCCGCGCCCGCCCCGCCACCGTCCAGGAGGCCGGCGACGAGCGCAACCTCCGCATCAAGTACCTCAACGAGCGGGGCGAGTTCAAGGACGAAGAGTTCGACCTCGTCGTCCTCTCGTGCGGCATCCGCCCCGCGCCGCGGGCGACCGAGGTGGCTCGCCGTCTGGGCCTGGAGCGCGGCGACGAGGGCTACTGTCTCGTGCAGCCCCTTGCTCCGCTGACGGCGAGCCGCCCCGGCGTCTTCGTCGCCGGGGCCTTCTCCGAGCCGAAGGACATCCCCGAGACCGTTATGCAGGCGAGCGGCGCCGCCGCCCGCGCGATGGGCCTCCTCGCCGACGCCCGCGGCACACTCGTCAAGCCCAAGGAGTACCCGCCCGAGCGCGACGTTGCGGGCGAGGAGCCGCGCATCGGCGTCTTCGTCTGCCACTGCGGCCGCAACATCGGCGGGGTCGTCAACGTCCCAGGGGTTGTCGAGTATGCCCGCAGCCTGCCCAACGTCGTCTACGCCGAGGACAACCTCTATTCGTGCTCGACCGACAGCCAGGCGAAGATACGCAAGGCCATCGAGGAGCACAAGCTCAACCGCGTGATCGTCGCCTCCTGCACGCCGCGGACCCACGAGCCGCTCTTCCGCGACACGATGCGCGAGGCCGGCTTGAACCCTTACCTCTTCGAGATGGCCAACATCCGCGACCAGTGCTCCTGGGTCCACATGCACGAGCCGCAGAAGGCCACGGCGAAGGCAATTGCCCTGGTGCGGATGGCCGTCGCCAAGGCCCGCCTGATCGAGCCCTTGGCCGAGCGGAGCCTGCCGCTGAACCACGCGGCGCTCGTCGTCGGCGGCGGCGTCGCAGGCATGACCGCGGCGCTCGCCCTCGCCGACGAGGGCTTCAGCGTCCACCTTGTCGAGCGCGAGGCCGAGCTGGGCGGCCACGCACGGCACGTCCGCTACCTCTTCAATGGCGAGGACCCGCAAGGCTTCCTCGCACAGACTGTCGAGCGGACCCTCGCTCATCCGCGAGTGACCACCCACCTCCGCACCTCGGTTGCTGCGGTGGAGGGCTTCCTGGGCAACTTCAAGACAAAGCTCAGCAGGGACGGCGCGACCCAGGAGGTCGAGCACGGCGCCGTCGTCGTCGCCACAGGCGCCGACGTCCACAAGCCGGCCGAATACCTCTACGGCCAGGACCCACGGGTGGTCACACAGGTCGAGTTCGAGCAGAAGCTCGCGGCCGGCGAGGTGACGCCCGACACAGTGGTCATGATCCAGTGCGTCGGGTCGCGCGAGGGGGAGCGCCCCTACTGTAGCCGCATCTGCTGCGCCCACGCCATCCGCAACGCGCTCAAGCTCAAAGAGCTTCGCCCCCAGGCCAACGTCTTTGTGCTCTACCGCGACATGCGAACCTACGGCTTCGCCGAGCACTACTACCGGCTCGCACGCGAGAAGGGCGTCCGCTTCATCCGCTACGAGCCCGACCACAAGCCAACAGTGGTGGCACAGGCTTCTAGCCTGTGTGTCGAGGCCTGGGACCCCATTCTCGAGCGCACGCTCGCGATTGACGCCGATCTGCTGGTGCTCTCGACGGCGGTGGTGCCGACGGCGGACGGGCAGGCGCTGGCCCAGATGCTCAAGGTGCCGCTGAACCAGGACCGCTTCTTCCTGGAGGCCCACCTGAAGCTGCGCCCCGTGGACTTCGCGACCGAGGGCGTGTTCCTGGCCGGCCTGGCCCACAGTCCCAAGCAGCTCGCCGAGACCATCGCCCAGGCGACCGCCGCCGCCTCCCGCGCCGCCACCATTCTTGCCAAAGACTACCTCACCCCCGAATCGGCCATCTCGGAGGTCGTGGACGCCAATTGTGACGGCTGCGCCTACTGCATAGACCCCTGCCCGTACCACGCCCTCACGCTCATCGAGTACATGCGCAACGGCGCGATCAAGAAGACCGTGGAGGCCAACGAGGCGCTCTGCAAGGGCTGCGGAGTGTGCCAGGCCACGTGCCCCAAGGACGGCATCTTCATCCGACACTACCGCCTGACCCAGATCGCCGCGGTCGTGGAGGCGGCGCTCGTGCCGTAGAAGACTGGATGAATGGATGACTGGATGAATGGATGGATGCAAGAGAAGATTCCTGGATGGCTGTCCTGCTCTGACACCCATCCACTCATCCAACCATCCAATCATCCCCCTTTCGTTTGGGAATGAGCGATGGACGAGTCTTTCGAGCCGATCATCGTGGCCTTCTGCTGCAACTGGTGCTCTTACGCCGGGGCCGACCTGGCCGGCACCTCGCGTCTCCAGTATCCGCCCAACGTGCGGATCGTCCGCGTCATGTGTTCCGGCATGGTCCACCCCAAGCTGGTGATGGACGCCTTGAGCAAAGGCGCCGACGGCGTACTCATCTGCGGCTGCCACCCGGGCGACTGCCATTACCTCGAGGGCAACCTGCGGGCGCAGAAGCGCGCCGAGGCCATCGGCCTGATGCTCGAAGACTTCGGCCTGGAGCAAGAGCGCTTCCGCCTCGAGTGGGTCTCCGCCTCCGAAGGCCCGCGCTTCGCACAGGTCATGACCAACATGGTCGAGTCCGTTCGCGCCCTCGGCCCTAGCCCGTACCGCACGGCATAGGAGACGACGCTGTGCCTCAAGATGTCCGCTTCTTCGACCGCCACAAGTTCGTCTGGGACGGCGAGACCTACGACGCGGCCCCAGCCGCCGAGGCGAAGAAGGGCGAGTACGAGGCCCAGGGCTTTGAGACGCAACTGGTCGAGGAGGAAGGCCAGGCATTCCTCTACACGCGGAGAGTGGTCAAGGAGGTCGTGGTTGAGGGCCCGCCGCCGGCGTGAGCCGCGCGGAAGCCCCAGGGAAAAGGAGACAGCAAGATGCCGAAAGTGGCGGAAGAATGGCTCAACATCTGCGGTGGGTGCGAGGTGAGCATCCTCGACATCGGCGAGCCGCTCCTGGACCTGCTCCCGCAGCTCCAGTTCGTCCACATCCCCGTGCTCATGGACAACAAGTACTATGGGCAGACGGGCGAGGGGAAGGAGCTGGAGATCCCTGCGGCCGACATCGGGATCGTCAGCGGCGGGGTGCGAAACGAGAAGGAGAAGCATGTCGCCGAGGCGATGCGCAAGAGTTGCAGGACCCTCATCGCCCTCGGCTCCTGCGCCTGCTTCGGCGGAATCCCCGCCATGGCGAACATGTGGACCCTCCCCGAGCTCTACCAGAAAGTCTACCGCGAATCGAAGACCACCGAATCCGCGCCGACCCCCGCCGAGGACCTGCCGCCCCTGCTCGACTCCGTGAAGGCGCTCGATGAGGTGGTGAAGGTGGACGTGCAGATTCCGGGCTGCCCGACGGCGCCCGAGCTGATCGTGGAGGCGCTCACGGCGCTCCTCACCGGCAAGCCCTTCACGCTCCCCGAGCGAAGCGTGTGCGACGAGTGCCCCGTCAAGCGCGAGAAGAAGGCATCCGGCGGCACCCTCAAGCGGCCGCTCGTGGACATCGAGGTCAAGACTGGCCAGCCCTGGGAGGCCACCCGCTGCTACATGGAGCAGGGCTACCTGTGCCTCGGCCCCGTCACCCGCTCGGGCTGCGCCGCGGGCACCGAAGCGGAGGGCAAGGCCAAGGTGCCGCGCTGCATCAAGGGCCACATGCCCTGCCGGGGCTGCTTCGGCCCCATCCGCAAAGGGGCCAACCCCCTGGTGGACATGATGGGGGCGCTGACCTCCATCGGCCTCGACGCCAAGGAAGTCCTCGACCGCCGCGCGCTCCTCAACCGCTACATCGGCGCGCAGAACCGGCTGCGTCCCCTCCCCGCCAAACCCGCTGTAGCGAGGTAACTGCCCATGTCAAAGACAATCACCATCGCGCCCGTCAGCCGCATCGAAGGCCACGCAAAGGTCACAATCCAGCTCGACGACGCGGGGAACGTGGCCGACGCCCGCATGAACGTGGTCGAGTTGCGCGGCTTCGAGAAGTTCTGCATCGGCCGCCCAGTCGAGGAATTGCCCCGCATCGTGACCAGCATCTGCGGCGTATGCCCCTGGTCGCACCACCTGGCCTCCGCGAAGGCCAACGACGCGGTGTTCGGCGTCACGCCCCCGCCCGCGGGCCGCAAGCTCCGCGAGCTGTGCAACGCCATCGCCTACACGGAGGAGCACATCCTGCACTTCTTCTTCCTGGCGGGCGCCGACTTCGTGATGGGGCCTGACGCCGAGCCCGCGGTGCGAAACGTCATCGGCATCGCGGGGGCGCAGCCGGCCATCGCCAAGCAGGTCGTCCGCAACCGCCACCTCGGCGCAAGGATGCTCAGCATCATCTCCGGCAAGTCCATCCACCCCGTCACCGCCGTCCCGGGCGGCTTCAGCAAGCCCCTCACCGAGGAAGAGCGCCAGCAAGTGCTCCCGATGGCCAACGAGGTCCTCGACTTCGCCAAGTTCGCCATCGCCTTCGCCAAGGAGAACATCTTCCCCAAGTACCTCGACGCCATCAAGACCCTCGCCGTGATCAAGACCGGTTTCATGGGCACCGTGACCGACGACGGGACGCTGAACCTCTACGACGGCAGGCTGCGCCTGATGAAGCCCGACGGAACGTCCACCGACTTCGCCTACGCCCAGTACACGGACTATATCGGCGAGAAGGTGCTGCCGTGGACCTACCTCAAGTTCCCCTACGCCAAGTCGTGGGATGAGGGGTTCGACATGGACGCGGCGGCGCCGAAGGGCATCTACCGCACGAACACCCTCGCGCGCCTGAACGTGTGCGACCGCATCGCCACCCCGCTCGCCCAGGCCGAGTTCGAGGCCTTCCGAGCGGCCTTCGGCCGTCCGGCCCAGCAAACCCTCCTCTACCACTACGCCCGCCTCATCGAGCTCCTCTACAATGCCGAGTTGGCCGTCCAACTCCTCAACGACCCGGAGATCACCGGCACCGAGACCCGTGTCCCGGTCACGCCGCGGGCCGCACGAGGCGTGGGCTGCGTCGAGGCGCCGCGCGGAACCCTCATCCACGACTACGAGACCGACGCCCAGGGCATGGTCACCAACGTGAATCTCATCGTCGGGACCACCCATAACAACGCCCCCATCAACATGTCCGTCAAGCAAACGGCTCAGAGCGTCATTCAGGGGGGCAAGTACGACCAGGGCATCCTCAACCGCGTCGAGATGGCCATTCGAGCCTACGACCCGTGCTTCTCGTGCGCGACCCACGCGCTCGACGGCACCCTCGCGGTGAAGGTGGAGATTCTCGACCACAAGGGTGACCTGCTTGACGAGTTGGCGAATTGCTGAGCGGGATGATTGGATGGGTGGATGAATGGATGGATGGATGAATGGATGAATGGATGAACGAGAGAAGACACGCTGGTCCCTCTGACATTCATCCATTCATCCAAACATCCATTCATCCTCCCTCTGTGCCCAAGGAGGCCACGGTGGCTGACGACGTGACGCCCGACTACTGCGCCTGCGAGACGCTCGTTCTGGGCTGCGGGAACGAGCTGTTCGGGGACGACGGCTTCGGCCCAGCCGTCGCGCGGCGGCTCCGGGACAAGCCGGAGCTGCCGCCGACGGTTCTCCCCCTGGCCGTCGGCACGAGCGTGCGCGAGGTGCTCTTCAACGTCGTCCTCAGCCCCGTCAGGCCGCGGCGGGTGGTCGTCGTGGACGCGGTGGACATGGGCCGCCCGCCGGGCGAGGTGTGGGCCATCGAGGCCCACGACCTGCCCGAGATCAAACGCGACGACTTCTCGATGCACCAGCTCCCGACGTCGAATCTGCTGCGGGAGCTGAGCGAACTCGGGGGGGTGGACGTGACCTGCGTCGTGGGCCAGGTGGACCGGCTGCCGTCCGAGGTGCGGCCAGGGCTCTCGCCGCCCGTGCAGCATGCGGTGGACCGCGCGGTGGAGATGATTCTGATCCATCCATCCACCCATCCAGCGCCCGTTGAGGAGTTGACCGATGCCAGATGAGGAATCTGCGCTCAAGGTGAGCGAGCTCGACCTTTCGTTCTGCGACGAGGTGGCCTCGCAGCCGGGTGGCGAGCACATCCGCCGCTGCTTCGCCTGCGGCACCTGCGCCGCCGGCTGCCCGATCACCGAGGTGGACCCCGACTACAATCCCCGGAAGATCGTCCGCCAAATCCTCTTCGGGATGCGCAAGGAGGTCCTCTCCTCACCCCGCATCTGGTACTGCCTGGTCTGCTACCGCTGCTACGCGCGCTGCCCGCAGAAGGTGAACTTCACCGACGTGATGCGGGCGCTCCGCTACCTGGCGATCAAGGGACGCTACGCGCCGAGCGACACCCTGAAGCGCATCGAGGGGATTGATCGCCTGGCGCAGGAGATGCGCCACGACCTCGTGGAGCATGGCCTGACGAAGCGCGCTGCGGTTCTCGAGGCGTTCAAGAGCAAGGTCGAGGAACGGCTGGGGAGCATGCAAGCATGAAGACGGACGTGAAGGGCTTCCCGGACCTGGTGGCCGAGGTGCAAGAGAAGGGCATCTGCGGCAAGTGCGGCGGATGCCTCGCCTTCTGCTCGGCCGGCGAGTTCAACGCCCTGGCCGCCGGCCCCGACGGCACGCCCGTGATGGTGGACGAATCGAAGTGCCTCCATTGCGGGATATGCTACCTCATCTGCCCGCAGACCAAGGCGCTCGACCAGGAGCTCCGGGAGAAGAGCGGCTGGAAGGCCCCCATCGGGCCGCAGCGCGAACTGGTCGGCGCCCGGGCACACTCGCCCAAGATCCGCAACGTCGCCACCGACGGCGGCGTCGTGACCGCGCTCCTCACCTACGCCCTGCGCAAGCACCTCATCCAGGCGGCAATCGTCTCGCGGCGGGTCGGGCCGTTCTCGCGCGAGCCGATGCTGGCCACGACCCCTGAGGAACTCCTCGATGCGGCGGGCTCGCACTTCGACGAGTCGCTGCCCGTCCACGCCCTCGGCGAGCGCTACACCACCTTCTCGCCGAGCGTGCGCGAGGTCAAGGCGCTCGGCACCCGCGACCTCTCCAAGGTGGCACTCGTCGGCACCCCCTGCCAGATCTTCACGGTGCGCAAGATGCGCCTCCTCCACGTCCTCCCAGCCGACAGCATCGTGCTGACCATCGGCCTGTTCTGCATGCAGAGCTTCTCGTTCGGGGCCAAGGCACGCCGGGCGCTCGAAAAGAAGCTCTCGGCCAACCTGGGCCAGATTCGCAAGCTGAACATCAAGGACGACGTGATCGTGACGACGGCGAAGAAGGAGGCCGTCCACATCCCCTTCGAGGTGGTGGAGGAGTTCGCCCGCCCCGCCTGCTTCGCCTGCACCGACTTCTCGAATGAGTACGCCGACATCTCGTGCGGCGGGGTGGGGTCGCCCGATGGCTACACGACGACCTTGATGAGGACGACGGCGGGCGAGATGCTCTACAACCGCGCGAAGGAGGACGGGGCGATAGAGGAGCTCCGCCACCGCGGCGCCGACCAGCGCCGCAACGCCGCCACGGAGGCGATGGCGAAAATCGTCGCGGCCACCCGCCGCAAGCAGGCCCGCGCCGCCGACAGAATGAGGGGAGCAACGTGCTGAAGCGCGCACTCGTCATTGGCGGCGGCATCGCCGGCATCCAGGCCTCGCTCGACCTGGCCGAGGCGGTCACCGAGGTCTTCCTCCTCGAACGCCGGCCCAGCATCGGCGGCCGCATGGCACAGCTCGACAAGACCTTCCCCACCAACGACTGCGCGATGTGCATCCTCTCCCCCAAGCTCGTCGAGGTGAGCAAGCACCCGAACATCCACCTTCTCACCCACGCCGAGCTGCTCGGCCTCGAGGGCGACGCCCCGGACTTCACCGCCCGCATCCGAAAGCACCCCCGCTACGTAACCGAGGCCAAGTGCACCGGCTGCGGCATCTGCACAACCAAGTGCCCCGTCCGCCTCCCCGACCCCCACAACAAGGGGCTGAGCAAGACCCGCTGCATCCGCATCCCATTCCCCCAGGCGGTGCCGGCCGTGCCCATCATCGAGGCTAGCCACTGCATCTACCTCACGCGCGGCAAGTGCGGCGTGTGCAAGAAGCTCTGCCAGGCCGACGCCATTGACTACGAGCAGCAGCCGGAGGACCTGGCCCTCGAGGTCGGCGCCGTCGTCCTCGCCCTCGGCTCCGAGGAGTTCGAGGCCACCCTGAAGGACGAGTACGGCTACCACACCTTCCCCAACGTTGTGACGAGCATCGAGCTGGAGCGCCTGCTGAGCGCCTCCGGCCCGACGCAGGGCCACGTGCAGCGCCCCTCCGACAACAAGGAGCCGGCGCGCGTCGCCTTCATCCAGTGCGTCGGCTCGCGCGACATGCAGATCGGCAACGACTACTGCTCCGCCATCTGCTGCATGCAGGCCGCCAAGGACGCCATCATCCTCACCGAGCACCTCCACGGAGTCGAGAGCACCGTCTTCTGCATGGACGTTCGGGCCTACGGCAAGGGCTTCGACCGCTTCGTCGAGCGCGCCAAGGCCGAGCACGACGTCCGTTTCCTCCGCGCACGCGTCTCCTCGGTCGAGGCCGACCCCGAGTCCGACGACCTCGTGGTGCGCTACAATTCCGAGGACGGCCGCCTCCTCACCGAGACCTTCGACCTTCTTGTGCTCTCCGTGGGGATGTGCGCCTCAGAAGGTGTGCGGCAGACCGTTCGCCGGCTCCGCCTCAAGACCGACGACTGCGGCTTCGTCACAACCGCGGCCTTCAATCCCCTGGAAAGCTCGCGGCGCGGGGTCTTCGTCTGTGGCACGGCCTCCGGCCCGAAAGACATCCCCGAATCGGTCATCCAGGCCAGCGGCGCCAGTGCCCAGGCGCTGGCGTTCCTCGGGCCTTGTCAATCAGCAATCAGCAATCAGCAATCAGCAATCGTCACGCCCATCGAGCTTCGGGGCGCGCCCACCCGCATCGGGGCCTTTGTCTGCCGCTGCGGGATCAACATCGCCTCGACGGTGGACGTGCCGGCGGTCGTCCAGTACGCCTCCACGCTGCCGAAGGTCGTCCACGCGCAGGAGTTCCTCTTCGCTTGCTCGAAGGATTCGCAGAAGGCCATTGCCCAGGTGATCCAGGATAAGCGTCTCACGCGCGTGGTCGTCGCAGCCTGCACGCCCCGAACGCACGAGCCGCTCTTCCAGGGCACGCTCGATGCCTGTGGGCTGAACCCGTATCTATTCGAGTTCGCCAACATCCGCGAGCATTGCTCCTGGGTCCACCAGCGCGCGCCCGAGCGGGCGACGGAGAAGGCGAAGCAGCTTGTGCGTATGGGCGTCGCCAAGGCTGCCAGGCTCGAGCCGCTCGAGAAGAGCAAGCTGGGGGTGAACCACGCCGCACTCGTCATCGGCGGCGGAGCTGCCGGGCTGACGGCTGCCCTCGACCTCGCGGCGCAGGGCTACCCCGTCCATCTCGTCGAGCGCGAGGCCGAGCTTGGCGGCCACCTCCGAAAGGTCCGCCGCACCCTCGATGGCGAGGCCACCGACGCCTTCCTCAAGAACCTCGTTGAGCAGGTCGAGGCGAACGACCGCATCACCGTCCACCTCGGCAAGACCGTCGAGTCGGTGTCGGGCTACGTCGGCAACTTCAAGACCCAACTCGCCGGCGAGGCCGCGCCTATCGAGCACGGCGTCGTCATCGTCGCCACAGGCGCCAAAGAGCGCGTCCCGAACGAATACCTCTACGGCGCCGACCGCCGCGTGATGACGCAGACGGACTTCGAGGCGTTCCTGGCCGACGGCCACTTCCCCCTCTCCCTCTGGGAGAGGGTGGGGGTGAGGGACGCTGGAACAGGCGCAGCGCCTGGCCCAGGGGCCCTCACCCTACCCTCTCCCAAAGGGAGAGGGCCGACCGTTGTCATGATCCAATGCGTCGGCTCGCGCGACACCGAGCATCCCTACTGTAGCCGCATCTGCTGCGGCACGGCCATCAAGAACGCCCTCCACCTCAAGGAGCTGAACCCCAAGGCGCGGGTCTACGTCCTCTGCCGCGACGTGCGGGTCTACGGCCTCAACGAGCGCTGGTATCGCCAGGCCCGCGAGAAAGGCGTCGTCTTCCTGCGCTACGACGACGCGGCGAAGCCGAGCGTCGCCGCCGAGAACGGACGGCTCGTGGTGCAGGCGAAGGACGACATCCTGGGCCGCACGCTTGCGCTCGATGCCGATCTCGTGGTGCTGAGCGCCGGCATCGAGCCGCACGAGGACAACCGCACGCTCTCGCAACACCTCAAAGTGCCGCTGGACGCCGACGGCTTCTTCCTGGAGGCGCACGTGAAGCTGCGCCCGGTGGACTTTGCGACCGAGGGGGTGTTCGTGTGCGGCCTGGCGCACTACCCGAAGGACATCGGCGAGAGCATCGCCCAGGCCCACGCCGCCGCCTCCCGCGCCGCGACCGTCCTGAGCAAGTCCGAAATCGAAGCCGAGGGCAAGGTCGCCGCCGTGGACGTCACCCGATGTAGCGGCTGCGGCGCCTGCGTCGCCGTGTGCGCCTACAAGGCGCTCGACCTCGACCCCGTGTTCCGCGTCGCCATGGTCAACGAGGCCACCTGCAAGGGCTGCGGCACGTGCGCCGCCACCTGCCGCGCGGGGGCCATTGACCTCAAGGGCTTCCGAAACGACCAAATCCTCGAAGCCGTGAACGCGATTGGATGAGTGGATGAATGGATGGGTGGATGAGTGGATGGATGAAAGAGGGGAGGAATGGGTGGCTGCCTCCCTCTGGCAATCATCCATTCATCCATTCATCCATTCATCCGCACTGCGAGAATGGAGGCCGCTTTGAGCCAGACGCTTAGTGCAGAGCAAGGGACGGCGGCCAAGGCGTGGGAGCCGAAGGTGGTCGCCTTCCTCTGCAACTGGTGTTCTTACGCCGGCGCCGACCTGGCGGGGGTGAGCCGCATCCAGTACCCCCACAACATCCGCATCATCCGCGTGCCCTGCTCGGGCCGCATAAACCCAGCGTTCCTCCTGCGCGCCCTTCAGAACGGGGCCGACGCCGTGCTCGTGTCGGGCTGCCATCCGGGGGACTGCCATTACATCAGCGGCAATCTGGCAGCCAGGCGGAAGTTCGCGCTCTTCAGAGAGCTGCTCCAGCACGCCGGCATCGAGCCCGAGCGGGTGCAGTTCACCTGGGTGTCCGCCTCCGAGGGCGGCCGCTTCGCCGCCATCGTGGAGAAGGTCGTCGAGCAGGCCCGTAAGCTCGGCCCCAACAGGAAGCTGGTGAAGAGCCTATGACCGAGAGCCCCCAGATCGAGTCGCGCCTCCGCGAGACCGCCAGCGGCCTCCTCCGCGAGAAGAAGGTCAGCCTCTTTCTCGGCTACGAGAAAGCGACCCTTCCGTTCCGAACGGCCCCGCTCTTTCTCACGGCGGCGGACGAGGCCGAACGGCTCGTCTGGAACCCCTTCTGTAGTGCGAACCTCGCGGTCTACCTGCCGCGGCTCTTCAAGGCCCCGGCCGACGCGCGGGAGGCCAAGGCGGCGCCCGCGCCCCCGACGGTGGGCGTGGTGCTGAAGGGCTGCGACGCGCGCTCCGTCGTCGCCCTCCTCCAGGAGCGCCAGGTGCCGCGCGAGAAGCTGCTGCTCGTGGGCGTCGCGTGCCCGGGGATGGTGGACCGCCGAAAGGCGGAACGCGCCCTCGGCGAGCACGCCTGCCTGGGGGCCGGCGAGGATGCCCGAGGAAACGTCCGCGCCGTGGTGGACGACGGCACCGAGGTCACGCTGCGCCGCGAGCAGATTGTCGCCGATGCGTGCCTCGAGTGCCGCGCGCCCACCCCAGCGCTCCACGACCTGCTGCTCGGCACGCCCGTGGCGGGGAAGCAGGCGGACGCTGCCCGGCGGCGCGTGGCCGAACTCGAGTCCAAGCCCCTCGACGCCCGCTGGGCGCGCTTTCAGGAGCTCGCCGCAAGGTGCATCCGCTGCAACGCCTGCCGCCAGGCCTGCCCGATGTGCGCCGGGTGCAAGACCTGTCTCCTCGACCAGACCCGCCCGAGGTGGATCGGCGCGGGCACCGACGCCTCCGACGTGGCCCTCTACCACCTCCTCAGGGCGTTCCACCTGGCCGGCCGCTGCACCGGGTGCGGCGCCTGCGCGCGAGCCTGCCCGATGGGGCTCGACGTGCGCCTGCTCTCCCGAAAAATGTCCCAGGAAGTCGAGGACCTCTATGGATTCCGGCCCGGCGAGGCGGCCGACGCCACACCGGTCCTCTCCGCCTTCTCGCTGGACGATTCGCAGGACTTTGTGACAGAGCCCTAACCATGACCGAGAAGAAGATTCCCCAAGCCAGCCTGGACAAGCTCCTCGCGCGCCTCCAAGAGCGCGGAACGGTATACGCGCCGGGGAGGGGCGCCTCGGGGGACGTGGCGCTGCTGGAGATGCCGCAGGGCGAGCCGGTCCTCCAGGACTACGGGAACTTCGCCCTCTCGCCCAAGGCATTCTTCCTGCCCCAGACCCAAACGCTGCTCCGCTTCAGGGATGGGAAGGCGGAGGAGCCGAGCCCGCCCGACCGGCCGGTGTTCCTCGTCGGCGTCCGGCCGTGTGACGCCGCGGCGCTCCTCGCGCTCGACAAGGTGTTCCTCGATGGCGACCCGCGCGACCCCTACTACGAGCACTTTCGCGCGAAGGCCACTATAATCGCCCTCGCCTGCACCCAACCGATGGCGAGCTGCTTCTGCACCTCCGTCGGCGGCGGGCCGGGCGATGGGGCCGGCGCCGACGTCCTCGCCGTGGGCCTCGACACCGGCCTCCTTCTGAGGGCGCAGACCACCAGGGGCGAGGAACTGCTCGCCTCCCTGGCCGACCTCCTAGCCGAGCCAACAGCCCAGGACTCTCAGGAAGCCGACGAGCGAATCCGCGCCGCGGAAGGCCAGCTCGCGCCGGCCAGGGCGGACGACAGCGCCCGACGCCTCCGCGAGGCCTACGACGCGCCGCTCTGGGCCGCCGCCGGCCAGAAGTGCCTGGGCTGCGGCACGTGCAGCTTCCTCTGCCCAACCTGCCATTGCTTCGACATCACCGACGAGGTCCGAAACGGCGCCGGCCGCCGCGTGAGGACGTGGGACTGCTGCGCCTACCCGCTCTTCACGCTCCACGCCTCCGGCCACAACCCGCGGCCCACGCCCAAGGAGCGCTGGCGCCAGCGCCTCATGCACAAGTTCCGTTACGCCGTCGAGAACCACGGCCGCTTCTTCTGCGTCGGCTGTGGCCGCTGCATCCGCAACTGCCCCGTCAGCTTGGACCTGCGAACGGCCCTCAAGGAGATTAGCTGAAGAGTGAGAGATGGATGGGTGGATGGGTGGATGGGTGTCAGACAATCATCCAATCATCCAGACATCCGATCTTGCGCCCGAATCAGGAGCTGGCTTGCCCATGTCAGTCAGGAACCCCTATCTCCCCTACCCGACGCGCATCGAGGCCGTGGCCATCGAGAACGGGGCGCGCGACATCAAGACCTTCCGCCTCGCCTTCGAGGACCCCGCCCACGCCGCAGAGTTCCGGCACCTGCCCGGGCAGTTCGCCGAGCTTTCCCTCCCAGGCGTCGGCGAGGCGCCCTTCGGCATCGCCTCCTCGCCCACCGAGGCCGGCTACATACTCTTCAGCGTCAAGCGCACGGGGCTCTTCACCGGGGAACTCCACAGCCTCGAGCCGGGCGCCCCAATCGGCGTCCGCGGGCCGATGGGCAAGCCCTTCCCCTGGGAGCGCATGGAGGGCAGGAACCTCCTCATCATCGGCGGCGGGTTCGCCTTCACCACCCTCCGCGCGGCCGTCAAGTATGTCCTCGACCCCGCCAACCGTCCCCGCTTCGGCTCGGTCCTCGTCATCTACGGCGCCCGCACACCCGACGAGTTGATGTACAAGGACGAGTTGGCCGCATGGCAGGCGCGCGACGACCTCCAGGTCCACCTCACCGTTGACGTGGCCGACAAGCCCTGGGCCCACCACGTCGGCGTGGTCACGAAGGTGCTCGACGGCCTCAAGCCCAGCTCCGAGAACACCCTGGCCATCGCCTGCGGCCCGCCCATCATGATCAGGTTCACACTCCTCTCCCTCGCCAACCTCGGCTTCTCCGACGACGCCGTGATCCTGTCTCTCGAAATGCGCATGAAGTGCGGGATCGGCAAGTGCGGCCGGTGCAACATCGGCAGCAAGTACGTCTGTAGGGATGGCCCTGTCTTCACCCGCGACGAGCTCAAGGCGCTCCCGGCCGAATACTGATTGCGTCGCCATAGGGCTGGCTCACGGGGCGTTCGACCGGCTCTTCGGCCAAGAGGTTCTCTATCGCTTCCTCTACATAGTTCACGGAATCGAGGTCCTTCTCTCCGGTCGGGTCGTCGTCGAAGGCCCCCTGGTATGCGATCTCGCCCTTGGCGTTGACGACGAAGAGGTGGGGCGTGGTCCTGGCGCCGTAGAGGCGGGCGACGTCGCCGCGGCGGTCGTCAAGGATGGGGAACTCGAGGTTGTGGGTCTCGACGGCGGCGGCGTTCTCCTGCGGCGTGGCGTCGGGCGTGCTGTTGATGCCCAGCCAGGCCACGTCGTCGGAGGTGTAGTAGTCGTAGAGCCACTGGAAGTTCTCGCGCTCCAGGTGGCGCTGGCAGACGGGCGAGCGCCAGTTGAGCCAGACGAGGACGACGATGCGGCCTGGGGAGAAGTCCTTCAGGCTCACCGTCTTGCCCTGGTGGTCGCGGAGGGTGAAGTCGGGCGCCTTGCGGAGCGGCGCGGCGGCGGCAGGCTGCTGTGGGCGGGGCGCGGAGGCCCCGCCTACGGACGGCGCTGATGCCGTGGCGGGGCGCGCCTGGCCCTCGCGGGGCACAGACGCCCCGCCTACAGCAGTGGCGGCAGGCGGGCTCGGCTTGTCCTGCGAGCAGGAGGCGGCCAGTGCAGACAGGAACAGGACTGACGCAATTCGGTTCCTCAAGGGCAGGCTCCAGCAATAAGGCCCCTGTGCTCGGCCGGGGCTAGCGGGCGGCCACCGGGAATCCGAGCGCGGTGCTGCCGGACGAGGCCTGAGCGCTGATCGTGGCCCCCGCGGCTGCTGCGACGGGGGAGTTCTTGATGCTGAACTTCCACGTGCCGTTGCCGGTCGTCGTCGCCGCGCCGATCACCGGCTTGTTGGGGTCGCTCGCCAGCCACACGGTGATCAGGACGCCGGCCCGAGCGGGGGCGATAGTCCCCTCCACCCCCCAGGTGCTTCCTGCCGCCTTGTATTGGGCCTTCCGTATGGCCAACACCTCTCCTGGGGGCGGCGTGGGCGGCGGGGGCGGCAGTTGCGGCGGCGGCGTCACCACGCCGGTCACGGGGAACGCGAATGGACTCTCGTCAGGGTCGTTCGTCGCGAAGCTCACCTGGCCGGCCTTGGCGCCGAGCGTGGCGTCGTCGAGCCGCACCACGAGGTCGTCGAACCCGCCTGGAGGGATAGGGCCGGCAAGCGGGTCGAGGACGGAGAAGCCGGCCGGGACGGCGGCCGCGCCGACGGAGAGTGGCTGGCCGCCGGTGTTGGTGACGCGGAAGCTGCGGGTAGCCCCGCCCTGGAACTGCTGAGCTGAGCCGAAGTCCACTGCCGCGGCCTGGCCGTTCGCGATGTCGGCCCCGCCCAGGTTCACCACGATCTCGGGCGGCGCGGGCGCCCAGGCCCACCGCGGTGAGGGTGGGGCCGGCTCCCCAGTGGTCGCTCGAAACCGCCTCGATGACGAGCTGCTCGGCGGCGGGGGAGTAGGCGGCGTTGAGGATCGTCACCTCATCCGTGAGCGCCTGGTTGAGGGCGGTGGGGGTGTTGGTGCCGCTCTGTGCGGTGATAGAGACGAAGCTCGGGAGCGTGGTGGCGTCGGCGAGTGGGATATGGGCGAAGAGCCGCCCCGTGCCGTCGTTGATCATTGGGATTGGCCCGCCCGGGAGGTTCGGGCCGCCGGCCACGCTTGCGGTCGCCGTGGGGGTGGACTGAGCGAAGACGCTGACCTCGCCCGCTGCGGTGCGCCTGTAGGTGGCGCGCTTGGTGACGAGCGGGGTGGGCACCTGGCCAGTGAAGAGCTTACCTGTCACGACGAAGAGGTCAGTCTCTACGAAGTCGACCCCCGGCCCGCCGATGCCGCAGCCGGGCGGGCCGTCCACGCGGAACTTGTTGAAGCCGGTGGGGCTGCCGACGACGCGGTGGGGGATGCCGGGGTCGCCGATGTAGGCGGCGCCAGTGGCGTCGAGGACCGGCAGATCGGCGTCCCAGGTGAGGAACGGCCCGATCTCGCCCTTGAGGCACTCGGCCCAGGCCTTCACGCCCAGGCCGATGTCTATCGTGTCGTTGATGGCCCTGCCGCCGCCGGTGACGGGGTCGAGAGCCACAGTGTAGGTCTTCCGGCCGTACGGGTAAGTGATGGTGTAGGTGCCTGCGGCCGGCACGTCCACGCGGATGCGGATGCGCGCGAAGACCATCTGGTCGCCGTCCACGGGCGGCCCGGTGGCGAAGGCGGCCTCGATGGCCTGCACCAGGATGGCGTTGCCGGCCACCAGGTTGCCATTCTTGTCGCGCTGCACAGTGGCCACAGTGGCGTCGGCGCTGAAGAAGAAGCCCTCGTCGCCCATCCCGATCTGCTGCGAGAAGGCGAAGTTCGGGTCGTTCGGGTCGTCTATGGGCGGGGCCGAGATGCCCAGCGTCGGGTGCAGGTTCAGCTCCAGCGCCAGGCCGTTGGTGTCCATGTACCAGAAGGGAAACGTCGTCTGTGGGTTCGGGTTGCCGTTGGCGTCGAGCCCCACGGCGGCGAGTTCGGCCACCGCCGGCGTCGCTGCCAACGCCAGCATGGCCACAGCCGCGAACACGCGACTCGTCCGATCCAGCCTCAGCGTCAACATCTTGCAGTCCTTTCGCCCCGCACTGTCTGGGTCTTATGTGGAAGCGCCACGCGGCCCTCTCTTCCTTTGCACTCTACCGCAGCCCCCGTCGGGGCGGTGTCCGTGAAATCCCTGAATCTTGAGTCGGCACACCCGCTGATTGGCGAGGCGGCGTTCTGCGGAACGGCAAGCCGCTCAGCTTCGGCGCTCACGGCTCGTGGGGTTCGAGGCCCAGGAACGTGCCGAGTGGGCGGAGGCGGCCGGTTTGCCCTTGACGAACTCCGCCAGGTCGGGCGGCTCGGGCGCGGCCACGGTCTTCAGCGAGGGCGGCGGGGCTGCCCCGCCCGCATGGGCCGGGCGGCTCAGGGCAGGACTCTGATGAGGGCGTTGGCGCCGTCGATGCCGAGTGCGCCGACGTGTTTGGCGCCGCGCTGGCCGTCGAGCGCCCGGTAGTTGAAGAACTCCGCTCGGAAGAGCTGGTCGCCCACGTGCTGCGCGGTGGGCTGGAAGAGGATGTCGAAGCGCCGCGCCGCGGTCATCTCGAACTCGCTGTTGATGGGCAGCGGCATCTCCTGCGAGTATTGCGAGAATGGCCCATGGCCGAGCGTGCGGGCGTCCATCGCGATGATGGTGCCGGGCAGCGCCGCGGCGGGGGGCTGGAGCCCCGCGTCGCCGGCCGTGGCCGGACGGAACCGGTTGACCAGGAGGCTGTAGGCGCCGCAGAACAGGTTGTGGTGGCAGTGGTAGAAGTAGCTGCCCGGCTCGGCCGCGAACCACTGGTAGGTGTAGAGGCTGTCCACCTCGAACGACAGCTTGCCGACGCCGTCGTTCATGGCGGTGGGCTCGATGCCGTGCCAGTGGATGGTGTGGGTGCCCTTTCGCGGCTTCATGGCGCCGTGGAAGAGTGCGCCCTCGGGCACGCGGATGATGGTGGAGGGGTAGACGCCCGGCTGGTTGGCGGGCGAGAAGCCCCAGAACTCCACGCTCTGCCCGTCGGGCATGGGGAGGGTGACCGTTCGGAACTCGCGGTACACGGAGAAGGTGGGCGGGAGCTCGTCGGGGGTGGGCGGGCTGCCGTGGGGGACCATGCACGAGAAGGCGTCGAACATCATCCCGAACATCGGGTCGGCGGCCAGGTTCCGCGGGTCGCGGGTGGCCACGAAGAGGCCGGTGGGCTGGTCGGGCGGGAGTGGCGGCGCGGGCGGGTCTCCCGGTGGCGGTGGGGGCGGGGGCGGCGGAGGCGGCGCCTGGCCCCCGATGGGCATGACCGCAGCCAGGGCCTCTTCGGCCGCAGCCACGTGGGCCATGTGCTGGTCCATGAGCGGCCCGGTGTGGATGCCCCTGCGATGAAGCTGGCCGAGGTGGGCCAGCGCCTTGTTGAACGTCCTCACGGCGCGGAGGGCCGTCTTCAGGAGGGGGGTGTTGCCCCCCGCCTGCTCGATCACCACGATCTCGCGCTGGCGGGCGTCGATCCGCTCGTGGAGCGCGCCGACCTTGTCCATCATCCTCATCATCGTTGCGATCACCACGGCGTTCTCGGCGGCCGTGGGCTGGTCCGGCATGACGGCCATGATGGCCACCAGCCTGGCCCGAATCGTCTGGATCTGCGCCTCCAGCCGCGCGATGTGCTTGTTAATGGCTGCTATAGTTGTGCCCATGCGTGTTGTCTCCTTCTTGCGGACCAGAGGTCAGACGCCAGGGACGGCGCCGTTGAACTCGATGTGTGTGACCATGCCCTGCGGGTAGTTGCCGCCGTCGGCCGTCTGCGACATCTCGAGGTGGCAGTGCATCGGGTAGAACATCGGGAAACCGGGCACGAAGACGCCGTTCGCGTCCTGGTGCATCGGGTTGTCCGGGAACCCCTCCTGCGAGGTGCCCGCCTTAAGCCGCGCCCAGGTGTCCGCGGGGATGTCCGGCGGCTTGATGTAGGGATACAGCGCGTCCTTGTGGTCCATCGGCTTCATCGTCCAGGCGTCCAGCCACGTGACGTTCTGCTGGATGCCGGCGTTCGTGGGCAGGCCGCCGACGTCGCTCTCGAAGATCAGGAACGAGTGGTTGGCGTGGGTGTGTGGGGAGTGGGTGGAGAGTCCGACGTTGATGTTTCGGATGAGTCGCGGCCGGCCCGCCGGGCCGTTCAGCGGGATGACGTGGTCGGCCGGGCCGCCCCCTGGCGCGAGGTGCGACTCGTCTTGTGCCGCGAAGAAGCCCTGCCGCCCGTTGATGTAGAAGTACCGCGGCAGGTAGCCGTTACCGTAGTCGGCCGCCGCAATCGTCTGGCCCGGGCCGAGCGCCTGCACGAGCTGGTTCTTCGCGGGGTCAATCGAGCCGAAGAGCCACAGGTTCCAGTTGTTCGAGTCCCAGGGCTCCCCCGGGAAGTGCGGGGCCGAGCCCAGGTCGTTGAAGAGCTGCTGCACCATCGGCGTCACGGGCAGCACGCCGCCCGTGTAGGGCGTCACGTTGTTCCCAGGCGGCGGCGTCCCCGGCTTCACCACCACGCCGCCGAAGAGGCCCATCACGCGGTTCACCGGCGCGTTCTCGGGGTCGAGGTAGAGATACGTCCCGGGGTTCGTCGGCGTGAATGTCACTTCCTCTGTTTCGCCGGGCTCGATCGGCCCGGTGTTCGAGCCGGGCAGGAAGCCGCCGAAGCGGTCGGTCACGGCCCAGCCGTGCGGCTCGTCGAGCGTGTTGTGTACCGTTACGGTCACGGCCACGCCCAGGTCCAGGATGAGCGTTGGCCCGGCCACGGCGGGCACCGCGTGCGCGACTTGCCACGCCCAGTGGTAGACAAGGGTCTGGTCCACGTTCTCCAGCAGCACCTCGCGGGCGGAGAACTCGAAGGCCGTCCCCGTCAGGCCGTGCGCGCGAGCCATGTTGGCCGGGATGAGCGGCAGGTCCACGTATCGCCCGGCCACCAGAGCCGCCGCACTGCCTAGTAGTCCGTCAATCTTGACATGATAGGTTACAACTGGTATATTTCCCCCGTGGGGAGCCATCTTCCTTAGGGGGAACGGATGAACAAGAAGTAC
>VGYW01000048.1 GCA_016872875.1 Planctomycetota bacterium
TCGTTCGCGGGCGCCACGGCCACGTTGACCGGCACCGCGGTGGCGGAGGCCGCCTGACCGTCCCACGCCTTGACCGTGAAGGCCTGAAGCGTGCCGTTCGCGTCGGCCGCGGGGTGCCACACGAGGCTCTCGCCCGCCGACAGCAGCGTCGTGCCAGGCGTCACAGGCACTCCCCCTTTCGTCAGGGTGCCACTGCTCACTGCCTCGATACGGAAGCTCAGGGGGTCGCCATCGGCGTCCGCCTCGTCCGCTGCTCCCGCCAGAGCCGCGTACGTGATCGTGTAGTCCTGGTCCTCCGTCCCGCCCGCGAGAGCGTTCACCGTCGTCAGCGTCGGCGCATCGTTCACCGCAGCTACTTGAACGCTGACCGGGACCGCGGTGGGGGAGGCGGCCTGGCCGTCCCAGGCCTTCACGGTGAATGCCTGGAGCGTGCCGTTCGCGTCGGCCGCGGGACGCCACACCAAGCTCTCGCCCGCCGAGAGGAGCGTCGTGCCCGGCGTGACCGGCACTCCGCCTTTCGTGAGGGTGCCGCTGCTCACTGCCTCGATGCGGAAGCTCAGGGGGTCGCCATCGGCGTCCGCCTCGTCCGCCGCTCCCGCCAGCGCCGCATACGTGATTGCGTAATCCTGGTCCTCCGTCCCGCCCGCGAGGGTGTTCACCGTCGTCAGCGTCGGCGCATCGTTCACCGCAGCTACTTGAACGCTGACCGGGACCGCGGTGGGGGAGGCGGCCTGGCCGTCCCAGGCCCTCACGGTGAAGGCCTGAAGCGTACCGTTCGCGTCGGCCGCGGGATGCCACACCAGGCTCTCGCCGGCCGAGAGAAGCGTCGTGCCCGGTGTCACGGGTACGCCGCCCTTCGTGAGGGTGCCGCTGCTCACCGCCTCGATGCGGAAGCTGAGCGTGTCACCATCAATGTCTGCTTCGTCCGCGGCTGACTTCAGCGCTGCATACGTGATCGTGTAGTCCTGGTCCTCGGTGCCGCCGGCGAGGGCGTTCACCGTCGTCAGGGTCGGCGCGTCGTTCGCGGGCGCCACGGCCACGTTGACCGGCACCGCGGTGGCGGAGGCCGCCTGACCGTCCCACGCCTTGACCGTGAAGGCCTGAAGCGTGCCGTTCGCGTCGGCCGCGGGGTGCCACACGAGGCTCTCGCCCGCCGACAGCAGCGTCGTGCCTGGCGTCACAGGCACTCCCCCTTTCGTCAGGGTGCCACTGCTGACGGCCTCGACGCGGAAGCTTAAGGGGTCGCCGTCCGCGTCCGCCTCGTCCGCTGCCCCGGCCAGCGCCACGTAGGTGATCGTGTAGTCCTGGTCCTCCGTCCCGCCCGCGAGGGTGCTCACCGTCGTGAGGGTGGGCGGGTTGTTCGCGGAAGCCACGTTGACCTTGGTGACGAAGACGTCGGCGTAGCCGCCCTGCGAGGTGTCGAAGCCGCCGGGCGTGGGGAAGTTGGCAGACATTGTGTAGCCGGTGACGAAGGGGTTGCCGGAGGCGTCGGCGGCGATGCCCCAGCCGACGTCGTCGGCCGAGCCGCCGAGATAGCTCGACCAGACACGGCTCCCGGCGCCGCTGACCTTTGTGACGAAGGCGTCGCTTGCGCCGCCGCCGTAGGAGGTCTGGAAGGCGTCGGGGGTCGAGAGGCCCGCCGAGGCCGTGGCGCCGGTGACGAAGGCGTCGCCCGCGCCGTCCACGGCCACGCCGTCGGCGTAGTCGTAGCCGACGCCCCCGAGGTAGCTCGCCCAGGAGAAGGTGCCTCCCCCGCCTATCTTTGCGACGAAGGCGTCGCCGGTCCCGCCGCCGTAGGCCGTCTGGAAGCCGCCCGAGGTTGGGAAGTCGGTGGAGGCGGTCTCGCCGGCGACGAAGGCCTCGCCCGAGCTCCCCACCACGGCGATGGCGTAGCCGTCGTCCGTGCCTGAGCCGCCAAGGTAGCTCGCCCAGGCGAAGCCGCCGGCCCCGCTGACCTTTGCGACGAAGGCGTCCTTGAGGCCGCCGAGCGTCGTGTCGAAGCCTCCGGCCGTGGGGAAATCCCCAGAGGTCGTGCTCCCCGCGATGAGGGCGTTGCCGGAGCCGTCCACGCCGATGCCGTTGGCGGCGTCGGTGGCGGAGCCGCCGAGGTAGCTCGCCCAGAGGAGGCCGCCGGCGCCGCCCACCTTGGCCACGAAGCCGTCCGAGGTCCCGCCCAGCGCCGTGTCGAAGCCGCCGGTGGTCGGGAAGTTCGAGGACTCGGTGTAGCCGGCGATGAAGGCGTCGCCCGAGCCGTCCACGGCGATGCCGGAGCCGGCGTCGCTGGCCGAGCCGCCGAGGTAGCTCGACCATAGGAGGGCGCCGGCGCCGCTGACCTTCGTGACGAAGGCGTCCTGCGTGCCGCCCAGCGTGGTGTCGAAGCCGCCGGTGGTGGGGAAGTTCGACGACGTGGTCTTGCCGGTGACGAAGACGCTGCCGGCGGCGTGGTGGACGGCGATGCCGTAGCCGGCCTCGGCGCCCGAGCCGCCGAGATAGGTGGACCAGAGCAGGCTGCCCGCGGCGCTCACCTTCGTGATGAAGGCGTCCGAGGTCCCGCCCAGCGTGGTGTCGAAGCCGCCCGTGGTGGGGAACTCTGGCTCGAGCGTGGCCGTGGTGCCCGTGAGGAAGGCGTTGCCCGAGGCGTCCACGGCGATGCCCATGCCCACGTCGTCGCTGTCGCCCCCCAGGTAGCTCGACCAGGCGAGGGTGGGGTCAATCACGAGCTCGGCACGCGGGTCGTAAGGGCCTGTGACGGCGAACGACACGGTGTCGGCGTCGAGCAGGGCGAACGCGCCCGCCACCTGTGTTCGGTGGCCGCCAACGTCCTGATAGATGAAGGGGGCGGAGTCCACCACCTCGCCCAGCGGGGTGGCGATGTGGAGCGCGCCGCCGTCGTCGAGCCGAAGGCCCTCGACGCCGCTGTAGCGCAGGCGGACCTGGGCGGGGTCGGCGCCGGGGGCGAGGTGGAACTCGTATTTCAGCCCGTCGCGCCGCCCCCAGGTCAGCAGGTCTATCCCCGCCCATAGGCCCTGATAGGCCACGGTCTGGAACGTGGGCACGCCCGACCGCCAGGTGGCGGGGTCGCCCAGGTAGTAGTTGTAGAGGGCCTCCGAGGGGTCCAGGCCCACGGGCGCCACGGCCTCGGCCCCGACGAAGGCGACGGAGAACGCTGAGCGTTGAATGCCGGCCTCTGCCCGCTGGGAGATCTGGAAGAGCACGCCGGCGTCGGTGTGGGCCACGGCGCTGGCCGCGCCCTGGAAGACGTAGCGGACCGAAGGGTCCTGCCACTGGCCGAGGTTGGCGGCGAAGAGCGCGGGGGAGGCGTCGAACGCCGAAGCATCGAGCAGCACGCGCGGCTCGAGGGGCTCGAGGGAGAGAGAGGAGGGGCGAGGGGCGAGGGGCGAGGGAGGCTTGCTAGCCATTCATCTCCCTCTCCAGCAGTTCCACCACGCCCGGGCCTGGCCTGAATCGGAGCTCGAAGGCGGGAACGTGTGCGGCCAGGTCGTCCAGAAAGCGAAGGACCAGCGTCATCGGCTCTGGGTCGTACCAGGGGATTGACGTGAGGGGCAGGAGGCGCTCGGCGGCCTCCCGAGGAGCTATGGGCACAATCGCATCGGTGTCGGCGTGGCGGATGAAGAAGATTGCGTGCAGCGGGGCGCACTCGTTGAGGGCCGCCCCCTGGTCCCCCGGCCAGGGCGTGCCGTAGGCGAGGAACCGGCCGCCGACTTTCCTCAGCGCCATGCGGTCGTCGCTCAGTAGGCGGGGCGTCTCTGCCCCGCGGGGCACCGAGGCCCCGCCCACAGCCAGACGCCCCGCGAGGCAGGTTGCCAGCGTGCTCTTGCCCGCGCCCGACTTGCCGGCGAAGATGAACCCCTTGCCGCCGATGCTCGCGCCGCCGGCATGGACCAGCGCCCCCTCGTGCAGGGCGAGGAGGTGCATCAGCAGCACCTGGTCGAGCGGATAGGCCAGCGGCGTCGTGACCGCGGGGCCGCCGTCCGTCCTGACGGCCATCCGCTCGCCGCAGTGGACCGTGACGCGGGCCACATCGCGGGAGATTCGTGCCGTCCACAGCTCCTGTGGGCGGGGCGTCTCTGCCCCGCGGGGGACGGAGCCCCCGCCCACAAGCGTCAGGTAGTAGCAGTCGCCGTTCGACGCCAGCCTCCACGAGCTGTCGGACTCGAGGAGCGTCTTGAGGCCGGCGTGGCGAGGCGCGCTGCCCAGCTCGACGTGGACCGCGACATGGAGGTCCTGCGGAGGGGCGCCCTCAGCACCCACGAACGGACGGTAGGAGGCGTCGAGCGGCTCGAGGGCGATCCTGTGGCCGGACGCGAGCGCGAAGCGGACGCCGGCGATGGTCAGGCTGGCGCGCGGCGCCATGGCAGTGGCTTCTCGAAGGGAGAGGAGACTACGACCCCGCCTGGGCGCAGTTGTTGGACCAGCACGGGGCGGCGCCGGTGGCGGTCTTGGTGGACGTCTTGCAGCCCGTGGCCAGCACCTCATCGGCCGCCAGGTCAATGGCTCGGAGCCTGGGCTTGTCGTAGGCCTGCTTCTTCGGTCGCGGGGTCTCGGAGCTCATGGTAGCCTCCTTCTCGCTGTTCGCAGGCTGTATCCCCCGCCACGGGGTTGAGCGCTGCATAACGAAGGCGGCCGAGGGCGCAGAGGTAGTCGGAGCCGGCGTCCTCGGCGCCGTTCTCGAGGGCAAAGAACGCAGGACAGTATCCACAAAGGGCGCGCTTCTCGCAAGCGCGGCAAGCGAACCCCTCCTTGGGCATCCTCTCATGGAGGCGTGGGATCACCGTGTCCCACCCCTCGCGGAAGCCGCGGTCCAGCAGGCTGCACGATGGCTCGGCCACCATCAGGCAGGGGCGCAGGCTGCCGGAGGCATCCACGTGGAAGGCGGTGACTCCGGCCCCGCACTGGTAGAGGGTCTTGGGGGGCGCAATGGCGCCCTGGCGGCGGACGAAGCCGCGCCACTCCGCGACGATTCGCTCGTTGGCCATCTCCCACGCGACCGCCTCGCGGGGCGGGACGCGCAACCGCAGGGGCGCCCTGTCGCCATCGAAACGCGGGAAGATGGCCGCGTCGAAGCGGAACTTCACACCCATCCCCTCAGCCACCTGGCGCATGGCGGAGAACTCGTGCCTGTTGATGGTCATCAGGATGGTCTTGATGTCCACGGGCAGGCGGGCATCGAGGAGGCGCCGGAGGCCGGTCATGCAGCGCGCGAACGAGCCCGGCACGCCCGTGACCGCCTCATAGGTGTCGGGCGTCGCGCCGTAGACCGTGATCTCGATCTGCCGCGGCGGAAGGTCCGCGAAGAGGGCGGCGAGCTCCTCAGTGACCAGCGTGCCGTTCGTGAAGACCGTGACCAGGAGCCCGAGGCCCTTCGCGTGGCGGTAGACGGTTGCGAAGTCGGGCCGCAGCAGAGGCTCCCCGCCCGTGATGAGGAGCTCCAAGCACCCGGCCTCCGTACCCTGATCGAGGATGGACAGCCACTCAGCAGTGGACAGCTCTCTCCCGGCCTTGGAGCAGCGCTGCGTTGCCCGCACCTCCGGGGCGGAGGATTCCGCGTCGGAGACGCGGGCCACTGAGCCGGCACGTGCAAGGTAGCAGTGGACGCACCGCAGGTTGCAGCGCCGAGTCAGCTCGATGCTGCCGGAGAGGCGCACCCGCTGCTCAGTGGCCTTGCGGTTGAACTGCCGCAGGAAGTCGGCGTCGCTGAGGGGGTCGCGTCGCGGGCAGTCCATCGCTACGAGGCCTCCTGGATGAGCTCCGCCGCGGCAAGCTCGGCGACGAACTCCCGTATGTCCGCCTCGGCCTCCCCGGGCGCCACCTCGAAGGCCTCGAGCACGGCGTCGCGGAGCTCCCCAAGGGTGCGGCGCCCGTCCAGCCGCTCCCACACGAACGCTGCCACGGGGTTCAGGCAGAAGAGCTTCTGCATGTCCACGACCTTCCTGCGGATGGGGACCAGGATGGTCTCGCCCACGATCTCGCGCGTGACGACGTCCTCGTGCTTCCTGAACACCATGTCCCAACCTTGGCCCGCCATCAAGTCCCCTACACACTGATGGGTGGCACCCTCAAGCGTTCCCGCTTGAGGGTGTCTTCAGCGCTCTCCGCGTCCACACCCTCAACGGAGGCCGTTGAGGGTGCCACCCATGTCGGGAGCCAATCTCACGGCCTCCTCAGGCGGAGGGCGGGGTCGCCGAGGAGCTGATAGATGAGCGCCGTCTGCGGGTCCGCGGCGGAGGCCTTGAGCACCACGTCGCCCAGGATGGCCTCCTGGGGGCCGAAGGCCCGCCGGAAGAACTCGGCGGCGAGCATCTTGGCGTCGTTGTTCTCCGAGAGCGCGGAGGGTCCCCAGAAGGCGATGCCGCCGCCCCCGCCCTTGAGGACCAGCGCCTTGCCCAGGCACGCTGTGCCCGGCAGCTCGAAGCGCCCGGCCAGGCACGTGAACGCCGTGACCACGGGCATCCGGTCACCGTTGGCCAGCGAGGCCACGTCGGCAACCGTCAGGAGCGCCTGGTTCCGCTGGCTTGCGAACTGGAATGGGTTGCCGTGGCCGATGTAGTTGAAGAGGAACGCTCCGTCGTTGAGCTCGGCGAGGAGCATGGCCCTGGCCACGGCCAGCGGCAACTGGGAGAGGTAGACCCTGTCCACACTGTAGGGCGCGGGCACGATGCCGGCGAGGTCGTCGCTGTCCTGCGGGAAGAGGCCGGCGTCGAGGTCGGCCTTGTCGGCGGCCAGGATGACCTGCTTCGTCCACTCGCCGCTGGCGGCCTCATAGGCGGCGATCTTGCCCACGAGGGCCGCCATCTCGCCCGCGTTGACGGCGGGGAGCCGCCCGATGGCGACGCCTTCGCCGGGGGCGAACTGGCCGTCGGAGGCGAACAGCCCGTAGTCCGTGGCCATCATCAGGGGGGGCAGGAGGTTGTCCCCATACCCCAGGTAGTTCTTGTAGTCGTAGGTGCCGTTCCCGGCGAGTACGACGTACCGTGGCGCGGCCTTCCAGGTGCTCCTGGCCGCGGCCAGGAAGCGCTGGACGGCGTGGGGGTCGGCGATGCCGAAGGCGAACTCGTCATAGACGTCCTCGAGGTCCACGACCATGGTTTCGAACCGCTTGGCCTGGCGGTAGGCGGCGAGGGCCTTCGCGCCGTCCATCAGCGCGGCGGGGGCGATGACCAGGTAGTCGGCCTTGTTCCCCTTCCAGGCCAGGCGCGACGGCACGTCGGCCTCCACGGAGGCGGGGCGCTTCACGGCGCTGGGGTTGAGGGCGTAGTAGGCGTCGCCCTGGCTCGCGGGGAATGTGACCGCGAAGGCGCCGTCGGCCGGCTCAATCGTCGGCTCGTCGAGGAGCACTGGCCGCCCTGGGTCGGCGACGTTGAGGACGCGAATGGCCGGCTCTGCGAACCCGCCAATCGTCACGACGCGCCGGCTGCCCGCCCGGCACAGCAGGCTGCCGTCCACGGCCAGGTAGAGCCGCTGGTAGGTGAGGTCGAACGAGTCGACGTAGAACATGCTGTATGGCGCGCCCGTGTCGGCGAGGGCCTGGACGGTGACCGAGTTGGCGCCGCCGGCCTGGAGGAGTTGCTGGTTGAAGGGGAGGGTGAGCGTGAGGCCCTGGGTGCCGTCCCAGCGCCCCTCGCCGATCTGGGTGCCGTTGATGGAGATGCGCGCGTGGTGGTCGGGGTTGGCGGTGGTGGCGAGGGCGCCCTTCAGACGCACGATGAGGGAGGCGCTCCCCGCGGGAGCGGCATCAGGCGCCGCGATGGGGAACGACTTCGTCGCCAGGCTCGAGTCGCGCGGGGCGACGTAGAGGTAGTCCCACAGCCAGAAGTCGGCCCCGGGGTCCGTGAAGAGCGCCGTGGTGGCGAACTTGTTGGCCTCGGCGTGCGTGGTGTGGGCGAAGGCCGCCGGCGCGAGGTCGGGCGCGGCGCCGCACGCCGGAGCCCTGGACATCAGGAGGCCGTTGCCGGATTGGAGCCAGTAGACGTTTTCATCGGTGTAGACGCTCTTGATGGGCTGGCCGTAGAAGAGGATGCCCGCATTCCCGTCGGCGGGCAGATACGGCACGGCCTTGCCCTGGCAGGTGAGGAGGAGCTTGCCCTTGCGGATGGCGTTGGCGATCTCGGCCCGCGGAATCCCCAGGAGCGGCGCGATCTCGGCCCCGCTCACGTAGTAGAGGCCGAGCTCCCTCACGGCGAGCTTGACTGCGGGCTGCGCGCCGGGCACGGCGGGCAGCGTCCGGGTGGCCGCGGCCGCCTTCGCGGTCCGCCTGGATTCCTTCGCGACGGCTTCACTGGCCTTGGCGAGGGTGCGGGCGATGGCGCCCAGGGGCTTGTTGCCGGCCGCCGGCCGCGCGCTCCGGCTGTAGCCGTCTCTCAACGCTTCAACGTCTTTCAACGCTTCAACGTTTTTCAACGCTTGAACGTTGAACGGGCCGTAGGTGTTCTCGCTTCCCTTGGCCTCGACCTCGACGAGCTGGTAGGTGTAGCTCCCGCCGGGCTTGGCCGCGGGGTCCACCAGGCGATAGGTGCCGCCCTGGGGCGCGGTGAGGAGGCCGGGCACGAAGCGGTCGCCGACCTTCACGAACTTCCCGCTCGCCTCGTCGAGCCGCAGGAGATAGAAGCCTGCGGTGCCGAACTCCGAGCCGGTCTCCCACTCCACCACCACCTGGCCCTCCTTGGTGGCACAGGCTTCCAGCCTGAGGACGCTCGCGAGCGTCGGGCTGGCCCCGAACGTCGCCGTGTCCGTGAGCGTACCGATCGGATCGCCGTCCACGTAGGTCACTGTCAGGATGTCCCGGTTGTTCGCCTCCAGGATGCGGTCGTTCGCGGTGTACGCTCCATCGTAGAGCCGCGCCTGGAGCAGCCGCGTGGTCTTGTAGATCAGGCCCGTGCGCGACGTCGTCAGCGTCTGAGTCAGGGTGATCGAGGTCTGGCTGTTCACTGACTCGACCGTGTAGGTGCCAATGTCTAGCCCGGTGATGATGACGAACTTGTCGCCAGGGAGAACGCCGTCGGTCTGGAAGGTGGCCGACGCGGAGGTCACGACGGCGGAGCCCGCGGTCGTCACCAGATCGTTGTTCGTGTTCATGAACGTGTGCGTGTTGTTCCCGGTCTCGAGGAGGGTCACGGTCTCAGAGTCGCCGGTGGGGCTTGTGACGGTGACGGTGAGGGTGTCGCGCACGCCGTCAACGCCGTAGTTGGAGTCGAAGACCTTGATGTACATGTAATTGCCATCGGAGTAGGTGGTGACGTCGTAGAGCCCGTTGCCGGTCACGAAGGCCACGGTGCCGGCGTTGGGGACCAGGATGTTGGCGTAGTCCCTGTACGGGGTTCCGCCGTAGGTGTAGGTGGCGGTTGCGATGCCGCCGACGTACTCCTGGAAGGTGCCGTCGTTCGTGGTGGGCGTGGCGCTGGCGTATGAGGGGAGGGCCGCCGTGTTGCGGAAGATGCCCGTGTTGACCCCCGTCTCGGTCAAGGTGATCGTCTCGCTGTCGCCCCGCGTCCCGGTCACAGTGACTGAGATGGTCTGGACGGTCGTGGGGCTGGTGTTGGCGGCGGCGTGGACCACTTCGACGTAGATCGGGTCGCTGGCGGGGGTGCCTGTGGTCAGTTGGTAGCTCTCGGCGTCGGTGCCGTTGGCCCGCGTGAAGCGGATGATGGGACTTCCCGCCGCGTAGATCTGCGCCCAGTCGTCGTAGTTCACGCTGTTCTCGACGTAGCGGGTCATGATCCAGTCCCCGGCGGCCACCGTGAGGGTGCCGTTGTCGGGGCCGCTGGCCGAGGCCGACGTGGGAAGCGGGTCGGCCGGGTAGGTGTAGAAGGTGATCTCGTCGCCCGTCTGCGGCGGGTTCTCTTTTGAGCCCTCGTAAACGGTGAACTCGACGGCGTCATCGCTCGAGGTGAACTTTGTGCCCGCCGTCGCCGTGCCTCGGTACACGTTGTTGGGGTCGTAGACGTCCCAGGTGGCGCCGTTGTACACCACCCTCCACGTCCCCTGCACCAGGTTCGTGCTGTAGGTGCGGACCGATGGTATCCAGCCGCCGTTGGGGTTGTCGGGGTCCGAGACCGGCGCCGTGGCCGCGCCCTGGTTGGAGAAGATGCCGGTATCCGGGCCGGTCTCCCTCAGGGTGAGCGTCTCCGTGTCGCCCGTGCTCGGGTCGGTCACAGTGACCGTGATGGTCTGCATCACGTTGGGAAGCGTGTTGGCATTCTGCGCCCTCACGAGGACGTAGACCTTGTCCCCTATGTAGTAGTAGTCCGTCTCAGGCTCAAGGGTCCTGTCTGTGAAATGGATGATCGGCGTTACGGAAACCGGGTCCCCCCTGAACTGGTCGCCCGCCTCCATCAACCAGTCCTTCTGGAGGGGGTCGGTGTTGGACGCGCTCGTGGAGTAGAGGAAGCGGATGGGGGTGTCGGGGTAGACCTGCTGGTTGCCGAACTTGTCGTCGAGCGCTCTCATGGGGATCTGGACGTCGATGTACCACTGCGTGCTGCCGGGCACCTGCCACGCCCGGGTGTGGGACAGGTTGGCGCTATCCTCGATGCTCATGGCGATCCATCGCTGGATTTCACAGCCGACCGGGTCCAGCATCTCCTGGGTGTTGTCGTTGCTGTACATCAGCCTGAGCCTGGGGTCCGGGTCCTTATTCGGCTGCGGGCCGCCCGAGCCGTCCAGGTCGAGCCAGTATTCCTTGTAACCGTCATTGTCTATATCAATGAGGATATTCCAGTGGTAGGAGCTAAACCAGTCTCCATTCCCGCCCTCGTCCTTCGGGTTGCCGCCAACCCGCAACCGGAAGAGCAGGTAGTCGTCGTTCATCGTGCTGGGGTCGTTGGGATTCCACGGGGTTCCGCCGTTGTAGTAGCCGTACCAGACCGATGGCTCAGCGCCGGGACTTCCCGGATTGACGGAGCCCGAGGCGATGTCGATCTCGGAAGGCTGGACAGCACTCCCCCCGTTGGACGGGTCCGAGGAGGTCTCGTGGTCGGTGATCTTGACGCCGCCCACGGTGTAGTACCTGGTGTAGCCCGGGTTGTCGAAGTTCGCCCAGGGAGTGCGATTCTCGTAGGTCACGGTGGCGCCGTAGGAGGGCGTGGTGCAGAGCAGCGCGGCGCCAAGGGCGAGCCCGAAGGCCCCAAGGCGCAAGAAGGGCCTCCCCGAGCCGGAGGGCCGGACTCTGGCGGCACGATCGTACCTGTGGCGCGAGCGAAACGTCCCCATGCGCACACCCCTTCGTGGAAATGGCCGCAGCGCCCCTCGCGTACCCTCTCCCGGCTGACGCCTGGCTAGGCACCCGGCATGATATGTTAGCACAACCGGTGCCCGCTGTCAACAGGATTCCGGGGATCTTTTAGGCGCGCGGGGAATCCCTGGCGCCGGCGTGCGGGAATGCCGGCCCAAGGGCCGAGCCTCCCGAGCCCGAAATCCGAAGGAAATCCGAAACCCGAAATCCCAATGACCAAGACAAGAGCAACACAGTGCGCGGCGATCTTCTGGGGCGGCGTTTTGGCAATTGGGGTTTTCGGCTTTGATATTCCTTCGGATTTCGGACTTGGGATTTCGGATTTCCCGCACTTCGTGAGAAGTGCGGGCTAAGAGCCCCGTTCACTTGACCTCGACGAGTCTGTGGCGTGCGGAGCCGAGGCCTCGGCGCGCGAGGGCGCGCACCTGGCCGTAGGGGTCCTTGCCGTAGATGCGCTCGAAGAGGTGGCCCCCCTCGCCAAGCGTCCAGCCGCGGAAGAGGGTGCCGGGGATGAAGCGCTCGGCCTTGATGGCGTCCAGGGTCGCCGTCTCGACGGCCACGATGTCGGCCGAGGCCATCACGCCGATGTCGGGCACGAGGCTCGGGCAGCTCATCCCCCAGCAGTCGCAGAGGAGCGTGATGTTCGTCAGCAGGTTGACGTGGAGCACGCGGCGCGGGTCGAAGGAGCCGAGGACAGTGCTGGTGGCGAGCGCCATGCCCTCCTGAAAGTGGCGGAAGCCCTGCGGATCGCGCATCACGAGGGCCTTCCTGGGGCAGGCGACGATGCAGTGGCGGCAGAAGCGGCAGTGGTGGTAGTTGATCCAGGCGGTGCGCTTCGCCTTGTCGAGGTGGATGGCCCCGCGGTCGCAGGCCTCGGCGCAGCGGCCGCAGTAGGTGCAGGCCTCGGCGTCGCGCTCGATGCCGCCCTCCAGGGCGTGGAGTGCTCCGCGCGTCGCCCCGCTCACGCAGCCCATCCCGATGTTCTTGCACGCCCCGCCGTAGGCGCAGTCGCCGTGCCCCTTCACGTGCGAGAGGTTGATGAGGCAGGGGGCATCCCAGATCGCCCCGAAGATGTGCAGCTCCCGCAGCGTGCGGTAGCGGACCTTGCGGGTGACGAGGTGCGAATCGTATGGGCCGCCCGCGGAGACGACTGGGCAGCCGAGGGCCTCCGCCGTGTAGCCGCGCTGCGCGGCGGTCGCGATGGTGCCGAAGCCGCCGTCCACCACGAACGGCTGGCCCCCCGCCTTCCTCACCGCCTCGGCCACCACGCGGACGAAGACGGGGTGAACCGTCGTGTAGCCCGTCCCGCCGCCGAGGTGCATCTTGATCGGCACGCGGTCCTTGCGGCAGAGCCGCTCCAGGTCGAAGCGTTCCAGGATGCGGCGCAGCTTCGCCGGCAGCGAGGCCTCCCCGCTCGGCCTCTCCACCGCCGAGGAACCGAAATAGACCTGTGCCTTCGCCATCGCCTTCGCGCTTGGCCGAGCCGCCATCAACCTGTCCCTTTCATCGGAGGGGTCCCCTGGCCTCCCTGCACTCCCCTCAATGCTCGCACGATCGGCGTCCGGTGTCAACCGCGGTTGCCTTGCCGCGGCCTTGTGGTATACTCGGGGGAACGTCGCGGAGGGTGAGGAGGCCGCCATGAGGCGAATGTCTGGGGTGCTGCTTGCTGCGTCGCTCTGCTCGCCGTGCCTCGGGGGAGCGAAGGGGCTGCGGGACGGGCCGCGCGAGGGGGACCTGAAGGTGGGCGAGCCCGCGCCCGACTTCGAGCTGGCCCGCCTCGGCGGCGAGGGGAAGGTCAAACTCTCCGCCTTCAAGGGCGACCGCCCAGTGGTCCTCATCTTCGGCAGCTACACCTGACCCCCCTTCCGGCGCCAGGCTGGCGCCCTCGAGGCCATCTACGGCCGCCACAAGGACAAGGCGGCGTTCCTCGTCGTCTACATCCGCGAGGCCCATCCCAGCGACGGCTGGCAGATGCCGGCCAACGAGCGCGACGGCGTAGTCCACAAGCAGCCCACCACCGCCGAGGAGCGCGGCAAGGTGGCGGGCGAGTGCCGGGCCGCACTCAAGCTCTCGATGCCCATGCTCCTCGACGGCCTCGACAACGCGGTGGAGCGGGCCTACGCGGGCTGGCCCGACCGCCTCTACGTCGTGGGCAAGGACGGCCGCATCGCCTACAAGGGCCGCCCCGGCCCCGGCGGCTTCGCCCCCAACGAGATGGAGCAGGCCCTCGCCAAGCTCCTGGCCCCGTGAGGCCATGTTGCTCCCGCCGACCTGGACTGTGGGGATCAGGTCAAGATCTCACATTCCCGGGGGAGCGGCCAAGAGTGGATAACGCAGACACGAAGCCCGGCGCGGGGTGTCTTCGTGGCAATCGCGCCGACAGTCGGTCGACCCCGCCGCGGGGAGTTGCACGCACCGCCTGTATGCGCTAGAATTCAAGCGTGGCAAGCAATGATAGCGCAGCAAGGCAGGGTTCGGGGGGTATGACAATGAACGCCGAGCAGTTGTTGAAAAACCTCATTCGAGCCGCGGGCTCCTTGCTCGGGCTTGCTCCACCATCTCCGCCGAGCAAGAGAATCGAGGACCCTTTGGCCCGAAAGAGCTTCGTGGAACTGTACGCTGAGGGCTATAAGGAGATCGGGGAGAACCTTTGGGAGAACTTGGCGACTTGGCCACAACGGCCAGAGCGGGCTGGTTGCGAGCTACGGGAGGTCAGCACAGACCATTTTCGCCGTCTACTCAGAAAGTACCCCTTGCAGGAGATTGAAAGGGCCATTGCTGAGTTGGAGGCGCAGGCCAAGCTGAGCGATGGGGAGACCGGGCCGAGCGGTGCCGCTGATAGGACGCCCATTGGCAGCGAACAAGCCCTATCGGCATCGCAATAGGCTTCTGTTCCCAAGCAACCTCCATCGAGAGGGAGCGTACAGATGCCTGACGAAGTCCAGAGCAGCCAGCATGGGCAGCCCAAGCCAGCCGAGGGAGGGGGCGGCGAAACGCCCGTGGAATCACTGGGCGAAGCCGGCCGTAGCGAGCTTCTCGCGAGAGTAACGCAGTTCTTTTCCGGCCCTTTGCCGCCGCCAATGATCCTGCAAGCCTATGACCGACTCGTGCCGGGCGCGGCGAAGGAAATGCACGAGCCAGCGCTCGCGAGGGCTCGGCACCACATGGACATGGACCGGAAGGCGCTGGATGCACAGGCGCAGGACCAGCAAGCCGCGCGAACGCAGTTCAGGCGGGGCCAGAACTACGCCTTCGTACTGTCTCTGTTCTTGATCGCTTGCGGAACTGCCATCATAGTCCTTGGTCATGACGAAGCCGGGGCTGGCATCATCGTAGCCAACCTCGTGGGTCTCGTGCTCGCCTTCATCTGGGGAAGGAAGCCGGGCGCGTCCTCCCGACAGGAGCAGGAGGACCGAACGCGCAATAGCCCGCGCCAAGTGTGAAGCAGCTTCTACAATTGACGCTCCGAACGTCCCCCATGACCCCTGGAGCCTGTCTCAGCAAAGGAGGCGCGCGGCTGGGCCGAATCGCCTTGCTCTGTCTGGCGGCGTTTGCGTGGGCGGCGGGCGCCTGCCGCGGCATGGAGGACGTGGTGGTCCAGCGGCCCCGCGACGCTGGCCCGCTGGTGCGGCTCGCCGGGTCGGAGCTCCGGCGCTACGGCTATCTTCGCACGGGCGGCCTGTGGAAGATGGCGGAGTCTGCCGGGCCGGCGGACGCGATCGTTCTCGCTCGGGACGCGTCGGGGCTCGCGGCGGAGGAGTTTATCATCCGGAGCGATGCGAGCCGCGGCCGAACAGCAATCACGATCTCAGGAGGCGGCGACGCCGGGGTGCTGTACGGGGCGTACCGTTACGCGGAGTTGCTCGGGGTGCGGTTCTACCTGCACGGCGATGTGGTGCCGGACGAGCGATTGGGCGACCTGCCGGCGGCGAACGAGTCGGGCAAGCCGCTTTTCAAGCTCCGCGGCGTCAATCCGTGGGGCTCGCATCCGTTCGGGTTCGATGCGTGGAGCGCGGACGACTACAAGGCCATCGCCACGCAGCTCGCGAAGATGCGGATGAACTTCTTCGGCATCCATTGCTACCCGGAGGGCCGACCGTACGCCGAGCCGACCGTGTGGCACGGGCTGAGCGGCGACTTCGACACGCAAGGGCGGGTGACACACAGCTACGTGACGCGCTACTTCAACACCTTGCTCGGCTCGGCTTGGGGCGGCTACCGGGCGAAGAGGACCGGCGACTACAGCTTCGGCGGCGCGCTGCTCTTCGCCGGCGAGGCGTGGGCCCCGGACGTGATGCGTGGCCATTGTCCTCTCCCAGCCACGCCGGAGGGCTGCAACGACGTGTTCAACCGGGTGGGCGCGCAGTTCAGGGACGCTTTCGCCCTCGCCCGGCAGCTCGGCGTGAAGACGTGCGTCGGCACGGAAGCGCCGCTGGTGCTGCCGAAGGGGCTCGCGAAGCGCACCGCCGACGTGCGAGCGGTCTACGAAGGCACGTTCCGCCGAATCATGGCGAGCCATCCGCTGGATTACTACTGGCTCTGGACGCCGGAGAGCTGGACGTGGAGCGGCAACAAGCCGGCGCAATACTCGGAGACCGTAGCCGACATCAAACTCGCCATCGAGGCGTTGCGGAACGTGGGCGCCCCGTTCCAGCTCGCCACGGCCGGCTGGGTGCTAGGGCCGCAGCACGACCGCGCGGCATTCGACCGCGACCTGCCGCGGAACATCCCGCTGAGCGCCCTGAGCCGCAACACCGGCGCGGCCGAGCTCGACCCGGCGTTCGGGCGGATTGCCGGGCGCGAGAAGTGGGCGATACCCTGGCTCGAGAGCGACAACCGCCAGGGCCTCGCGGGCGTCCAGCTCGAGGTCGGCCGGGTGCGCCGCGACGCCGCCGACGCCCGCGCCTACGGCTGCACCGGCCTGATGGGGTTGCACTGGCGCACCGACGCCGTAGCGCCGGCTGCCTCCGCACTCGCGCACGCCGCGTGGGACCAGAGCTGGAGAAGGGCCGGAGCGTGGACCATCCCGGGTCAGGCCGCCAACTACCCGAGTGCCGCGATAGCCGGCACGCAGGATGCGCCGCTCTATCGCAGTTGCCGGTACGACTTGGGCACGATTCGCCTGGCCGCGCCCCCAGGGAAGTACAGGGTCACGCTCAAGTTCTGCGAACCACACTTCAAGTCCGCCGGCGAACGCATCTGCGACGTGCTGGTGCAAGGCAGAACCGTCCTCGCCAGTCTCGACATCTTCGCCAAGGTGGGCCAGTTCGCCGCGCTCGATTGCTCCTTCGACGACGTCGCGGTCACCGACGGCACGCTGAGCATCGAGCTGGTCGCCCGCAAGTCGCTGCCGTGCATTTCGGCCATCGCCGTGGAGGGCCCCGGCTTCGCCAGCAAGATCAACTGCGGCGGCGCTGCGTACAAGGACTGGCAGGCCGATGCGGCGGGAGCGCGTGCGGCGCCGGTGGACGACTTCTACGCCGACTGGGCGCGTGCCAATCTCGGGCTGGCCGAGGCCGGAAAGGTCTTCGCGGCGCTCGACGGCAAGGTCCCGCAGGTCACTGATGGCGGCTGTCCGTCCGGCAGCTTGACGCCCGTGAAGACGCCGTGGGACCAGCTCGCGCCGCAGTTCGCCTTCGTAGATGAACTCGAGCGGCTCCGTCCGAAGGTGAAGGGCGCCGGCAACCTCGACCGGTTCGACTACTGGCTGAACAGCTTCAAGTACATCCGCGCTCTCGCCCAGTTGCGCTGCGCGTTGGCGAGGCCGGACGCCGCGGAGCTCACGCGCCTCTACGCCGACGCCTATCGGCACCTCCTGGCCACGGTGAATACGCCAGGCGGATTGGCGATGGTGGTGAACATGGAAAGCCATCCCGGCTGGGGGCCGGCGGTCGCCCGGCACGCCGCGCAACCGTGGCCGAAGGAGTATCAGGGCCAGCCGCGCCTGATCGTGCCGACCGTCCGCAGCGTGGCGAACAAGGGCGAAGCGCTGAACCTCAGGATCATCGCGCTCGCGGCCACCCCGTTCTCGTCGGTGCTCGTCCGCGTCCGCCCACTGGGGAGGGGCGACTGGCAGACCGTCACGGCCACGCACCTCGCCCGGTCAGTGTACGAAGCGAAGCTCCCGGCCGCGCTGGAGGACTTCGAGTACCACATCGCGGCCGGCGACAAACTCGTCTGGCCCGCGACCGCGCCCGGAATGAACCAGACCGTCGTTGTGATGGAGTGAACAGCCATGAGAAAGCTCTGCGCGTTGGCGTTGCACGTCTGCGCCTCGGGCCTGGCCGGCAGCGCGGCGTTGGCCGCCGAGCGGTCGCTCGTGCTGCCGGCGAACATGAAGGCGCTCGACTGCGCGATGCCGGAGAAGGAGAACCGGTTCCTGGGGAGCAGCGCGCCAGGGCAGCTCTTCCTGCCAGGCGAAGCGGTGAGCGTGCGGCTCGCACTGAAGAAGACGGATGAGCCGTTGGCGGTTGAAATCCAGGAGATCACGACCCGCGACCCCGAACGGAAGATTGCGGGGATGGAGGGGTTCACGGACACTGCGGGCCACGCGCCCCTCATCGGGCTGGAGGGGAAGCCAATCGTCCACAGGCTCAAGGTGGCCTTCGACGAGAAGCCGGAGAAGGATGTGGAGGTGAGGAAGCTGCCCGTGCCGGAGCGGTTGGGCACCTACGCCCTTATCCTACAGCGGGGCAAGGCGAGGCAGTTCCTCGGCACCGTGGCGCGCGTGGCCAGGCCGAAGGAGGGCGGGAACCTGGAGAACACGCCGGTCTTCGGCGAGGCGGGGTTCCTCGACAACCCCGAGCGCTATGCCCAACGCGCGGCGGCATACCAGAGGATGGGCGTTCACGGCCTGCGACTCGAGATCGGCTGGAACGAACGCAAGGATGGGACCTACGACTGGGAGCGGCTCGACAAGTACTTCGCCGCCCTGGAGAGTGGCGGCATCCAGGTGATGATCACCCTCGGGGCGCACCCGCAGTGGGCCTGGCCCTTCAGCCCCATGCAGACGCCCGCCAACGTGCGGCCGGGCTGGGACGGCAATCCCTACTGGGGCCAATGCGACTGGCTGTGCGACCCGAAGCTCTATCCGCGCTACGGCAAGTGGATTCGCGCCTTCTGCGAGCGATACTGGAAGGGGGGCAAGGGCGCGCTCTGGGGCATTGACAACTTCAACGAGCCCTGGGAGGGCGGCGGCATCAGCGGCTGGGCACGCGACTGCGTGCAGTACCGCGCCATCCAGAAGCTCATCGCCGAAAACGCCTATGCCGTGGACCGCCGCATCAAGATGTGCGCCGCTTCCTCCATCATGAACACCGAGGACAAGTTCTACTCCGACGGCTCGAAGGAGTTTGACCAATACGTGGACGTGTTCACCGACCACTACGTCGTGCCCTCGATGTGCTACGGCCCAATGGTCGCCAAGGCGCGCGGCAAGGAGTCGGTCGAAACCGAAACTTGGTTCGTCAACTCCGAGTACCTGCTGCCCCAGGGCATGTGCCAGTTCATGGCCGCCGGCCAACTGCGCCTGTCGCCCTGGCACCAGCGCGTCCTCTACGATGGCGTCCCCGGCGTAGAGGACCAGTACCACGTGCCCACGCCCGTGTGCGCCGCTACCGCGGCCTTCAACGCCTTTGTGACCGGCAAGCGCTTCGAGAAGATCGTCTTCCGCGACCACCTGCCCTGGGTCTTCCAGTTCGGGAAGGACGACGACCCCGACGCGCTGCTCGTGGTCTTCGGCCAACTGATGAGCATCGGCGGAACCGACCCGCGCGAGAGGGTCTGGTGGCAGGTTGATTCCGCGCCCGGCGGCACGATCACCATCCGCAACCGCGACAGGCTGCTCCGCTTCTTCGACCTGGCGGGCAACCCCCTCTACGAGCGCCAGCGCGAGGTCAAGCTGCCCATGAGCATCTTCCCCACCTACATCACGTGCGCCAAAGGCCCCAAGGCCGCCGCCGCTCGCCTCAAAGAGGCCGTCATCGAAGGCAAGCGGCCGGTGGAGATTCTGCCGCGCGACTTCGCCACACGCGTCGGGCCGGGCGGCAAGCTCACGGTCGGCGTCCACAACTGCCTCAACCGCGCAATCACGGGCACCCTCGCCGTGAAGGCCCCCGAGGGCATCGCCCTCAAGGCCGCGGCGCAAAAGGCCACCATCGCGGCGGGCGAGACCAAGCTCCTCGACTTCGAGCTGGCCTCCGCCACGCCCAACGCCCTCAACGCCTATCCCTTCGCCTTCGCCTTCACCAGCGACGCCGGGAACGCCGAATGGCAGGAGACCTTGAACGCCGCCATCGTCCCCAAAGGCACGAAGACGATTGACGGCAACCTGGACGACTGGAAGGACGTGCCTGGCGTGACCGTGGTGGCCAAGACCGAGAAGGCGGAGATAACCGAGCTGTTGCGCCGCCCCTGGCTGGAGCTGCGGGACAAGGCGCCCGACGGCTCGTTCGCCGAGTTCAAGCTCGCCTGGGACGAGCGGTTCCTCTACCTCGCCGCCCGCGTGAACGACCCGACGCCGCAGAGCGACCTCCCCTCATTCGCCGCCCGCAGCGAGGACGACTTCTTCCACACCGCCGCCAGCGACCAGCGCGAGCCCTACAAGAAGTTCCTCGAAAAATACCCCGGCCGCTCCTTCGCCGAGGTCCCCTTCGTCTACTGCAAGAGCCCCGAGGGCTTCATCCCCTTCCGCCGCGACAGGCTTCACATTGCGTTGGACGTGACCGACGACTGGCACGACCTCGCGCCCACGACCGACCGCGTGCCCTACGGCTTCCACGCCGTGCCCGACACCGACTACGAGTATTCGCTCTACCTCTGTGAGGGCGGGAAGGGCGAGCTCTGGCGGTACCTGGCGCCCGGCATCCCCCGCATCCACGACTTCCCGCGCCAGCCGCGGGGGCAGCGCGCCACGGGGGTCGTCCCCGGCGCCCAACACGCTGTCAAGCTGGATGGGAAGGTCTACACCTACGAGTTGGCGATCCCGCGTGAAGAGCTTGCCACCCTCAAGCTCGCCCCTGGCACCAGCTTCGGCCTCATGCTCCGCGCGGGAAACGACAAAGGCCCCCACGTGGACTTCGGCGCCGACAAGGCCGTCACCAAGCTCAACGGCCTCACCCTCCACCCCTACTGGGAGCGCTCCTCCAACTGCGGCGTCCGCTGGACCCTTACTGAGTAGCCGGGGCGCCTCCACTTGCGATTCGGCGAACCCCGCAGTATGCTCATAGGGGTCAGGAGGCCCGGCCATGGCACAAGCGACGCTGTTCGAGCTCCTCAGCGCCGGCCTGGAAGCGACGATCCGGGACATGAATCCGTGGTGGCGTGGGGAGCGCCTCTTTGGGCTGCCGCCCGTGCGCCGCTGGGCGTTCGGGCCGCTACGCGAGAACCTAAGGGCCGGCATGACGGCGGCGACCGTGCTCCGCGGGCCACGTCAGGTCGGCAAGACCACGCTTCTCAACCAGGTCATCCACGCGCTGCTGGATGAAGGGGTCGCGCCTCGCCAAATCTTCAAGGTGCAGTTCGACGAACTGCCCGAGCTCAAGAAGCTCCCAGAGCCCATCCTGGAGCTAAGCCGCTGGTACGCCCAGAATGTCCTCGGAAAAAGCCTCAACCAGGCCGCGACCGACGGCGAGATGGCCTTCATCTTTCTCGATGAGGTGCAGAACCTTCCCGACTGGGCGCCGCAACTCAAGCACCTGGTGGACATTCACCCCGTCCGCGTGCTGGTGACGGGCAGCTCGGCGCTGCGGATTGAGGCGGGGCGCGACAGCCTGGCGGGGCGGATCACCACGCTCGAGATGGGTCCACTGCTGCTGCGCGAGCTAGCGGAGATACGCGGCTTCGGCGCTCTCACGCCCCACCTGCCGGCCAATGGCCTTGCCCCCCTGCGCGACAAGCAATTCTGGCTCGGCCTGCGCGCCCACGGCGAAGCCGAGCTCGAACTTCGCAAGACCGCATTTGAGGCCTTCTGCGAGCGCGGGGCCTATCCAGCAGCACATGCCCACGCTGACCAGCCGTGGGAGCGAGTGGCGGACCTTCTCAACGAGACGGTCATCCGAAGGGCCATTCAGCACGACTTGCGGCTCGGCCCCGGAGGCAAGAAGCGCGACGAGCATCTCCTCAGCGAGGTCTTCCGCCTTGCCTGTCGCTACGCCGGCCAATCTCCCGCCCAGGCGCTCTACCTGGAAGAGGTCAAGCGGGCGATGCACGCGAACCTCGGCTGGCGACGAATCCTGGCCTATCTGCGGTTCCTGGACCGCACCCTGTTGCTTCGCCTCGTCGAGCCGCTGGAGCTGCGCCTGAAGAAGGTTCGCGGGGCCTTCAAGATCTGTCTCTGTGACCACGCGCTGCGCGCGGCGTGGCTCCAGGAGATCATCCCCCTGGCCCCGGAGAGGCTCACACAGACTCCCGACCTGGCTGACCTGGCGGGCCACATTGCCGAGAGCACTGCCGGGTACTTCCTGGCGTCAGTGCCTGGCCTCGATGTCGCGCACTTCCCCCAGCGGCCCACGGAGCCGGAGGTGGACTACATCGCGACCGTCGGCGAGCAGCGCATCCCTGTGGAGGTAAAGTACCGCCGGCGGATTGACTACCGCGACACACTGGGCCTCCGCGCCTTCATCGAGAAGGCACACTACAACGCCCCGTTCGGAATCCTCGTCACCCTCCGCGACGAGCCCGGCTCCGACGACCCCCGCATCGTATCTCTCCCCTTGTCCACCCTCCTCCTAATGCGCTAACCCACTGATGGCATAGGAGACATGCGATGGCTGTTCTGGAACCAGCGGGAATGAGCCGGCGGGGCTTCCTCCAGAGCTCGGCTGCCGCCGCGGCGCTGCTCGCCGCGCGTGGCCGGGCGGGAGAGGCGCCGGCGAAGCGCCCGAACGTGCTGTTCATCGCGGCGGACGACTTGCGGCCGCAACTCGGCTGTTACGGCGATGCGTTCGCCAAGACGCCGCACGTGGACCGCCTGGCGGCGCGGGGCGTGGTGTTCAACCGCGCCTACTGCCAGCAGGCCCTCTGCTCGCCGTCGCGCATCTCGCTGATGTCGGGCCGCCGCCCGGCCACCACGCGCATCTACACCATCGGCCCGCCGCTCCGCGAGACGATGCCCGACGTCGTCACCCTGCCCCAGCTCTTCAAGAACAACGGCTGGTTCACCCGCAGCCTGGGCAAGGTCTACCACATCGGGATTGACGATGCCGCGTCGTGGAGCGTGCCGTCGTTCGTCTCACGCAAGCCGCGCTATGGTCCTGAGGGCGCCGCGGCCGTGAGGAAGTACGTGGCCGAGATGAAGGCGGCGGGCAAGGAGATACCGAAGAAGGGCAAGGGAATGGCCTTCTACGCCGGCCCCGCGTTCGAGGCGCCGGAGGTGGCCGACGATGAGCTGAGCGACGGGGACATGGCGCGCGAGGCGGTGGCCGCGCTGGCGGAGTTCGCGAAGAAGCCCGACCAGCCCTTCTTCCTTGGCGCCGGCTTCGTGAACCCACACGTGCCCTACGTGGCGCCGAAGCGGTACTTCGATCTCTACCAGCCCGAGAAGCTCGTGCTGCCCGACAACGCCTATCCGCCGAAGAACGCCCCTGCCTTCGCGGCCAAGACGGGCCAGGACTTCCTGTGGTACGGCAAGGTCCCGAGGGACCAGAGGATAACGGCTGAGTTCGGGCGGCAGGCCCTGCACGGCTACCTCGCGGCGATCAGTTACGTGGACGCGCAGGTCGGCCGGCTGCTCGACGCCCTCGACCAGACGGGGCTGGCGCGGAACACCATCGTGATGCTCTGGGGCGACAACGGCTACTACATGGGCGACCACAGTTGGTGGGGCGGCAAGCACAACTGTTACGAGGGCGCCACGCGCGTGCCGCTCATCGTCGCCGCGCCGGGGATGAAGGCCGCGGGGGAGCGCTCCGATGCGCTCGTGGAGCTCGTGGACATGTATCCCACGCTCGGCGAGCTTGCCGGCCTGCCGCTGCCGGGGGGGCTCGAGGGCACGAGCTTCGTCCCGCTCCTCGCCGAGCCGAAGCTCCCCTGGAAGGCGGCTGCCTTCAGCCAGTACCCCATGGGCGGCCATCTCGGCACCGCCATGCGCACCGACCGCTACGTCGAGTGGGCCGACAAGAGCGGCCAAGTCGCCGCCCGCGAGCTCTACGACCACGAGGCCGACCCGCAGGAGAACGAGAACGTGGCGGGCAAGGCCGAGAACGCCGCCCTGCTCGAACGGCTCGCGAAGCAACTGGCCGCCGGGTGGAAGGGCGCATGCCCACGCCTCGGCCGCTGAGAGGCGGCAGGCAGCCAATGAGCCAAGAGGCGCTCACTGGATCGCTCAACGGCAGATGGGAAGAGCGCCGGCGCTACCTGACCTGGTAGAGTTGGCTTTCGAACATGCGCGACTGCACGGTGGGCGCGTTTCGCGACAGCTCGAAGTGGCGATAGGAGGGCCACGAGCCGACGCTCAACGGGTTCGTGGGGCTGTAGAGGAGGTGCTGCGTCGAGACCCGCGGGCGGTCGAGCATCTGGCTCACCTGGAAGTTCCCGCGGTCGGTGAACGAGTTAGGATAGACGAGGTTCCCAGGGCTCCCGAGGGGCCTGCCCCGCAGCGCGGAGTCGGTGGGCAGCTCGGCCTTGGGATACGCCTTCACCCGCTTCTGCTTCTCCGTCAGGTCGAGGTCCGACACCCGCCAGGCGTTCGCCCTCGTCAGGTCGTGCATGGTCCAGTAGGGCGGCTCCACGCGCAGACCGGGGCCGTAGGGCTTGCGCATGTCCGTCGAGGAGCTGGCGGGCAGCCCGCCCCCCAGCGCGAAGGAAGCACACCACAGCACGAACACGCCTAAGAGCTTCATGGCACGATCCTCACGTGAATCAATGGCCCACACGCCCGCCCCATCCTTCGCCCTTCACTATAGCGCGCGGATACCGACGTGTCAAGCGCAAAGTTGCCGGTACGTAATGCCTCAGTGACGGGTGGCGGGAGGGCTTCTTCGTTCGCAGTGCGGCCTTTAGGCCGTGGCAGGCCCAAGAGACGGGCTGAAGCCCGCACTACGAACCTGAGCGAGATGCCGCCGCCACCCGTCACTGAGGCATTACGCCAATGCGCGCTTGCAAACCCCGCCCGGGATGAGTAGCGTATCGGGCGGGAGGGCGACGACGGACACCAGAGCAGGAGACATGCCAATGAGCCAGGAAGGACGGATCGCTCGGCGGGGATTTCTGCGGGGTGCGGCCGCGGCGGCGGCCGGTCCGGCCTTCGTCCGCGCGTCCGTGTTCGGGGCCAACAGCCGCATCAACGCAGGCATCATCGGCCTCGGGGGTCCCGCGGGCGGCGGGGGCGGCGGCGCGCAGACCATCGCCGTCTGCGACGTGCGCGAGGACAAGCTCGCAGGCCACCGCGGCAACAAGAACGTGGCGGTCTACACCGACTTCCGCGAGCTGCTGGCCCGCGACGACGTTGACTGCGTCTACATCGGCACGCCCGACCACTGGCACGCCATCCCCGCCATCGAGGCGGCCAGGGCGGGCAAGGACGCCTATTGCGAGAAGCCCCTCACCCTCACCATCCGCGAGGCGCGGGCCATCGTCAACGCCGTCCGGCAATACGGCCGCGTCTTCCAGACCGGCTCCCAGCAGCGCTCGGAGTACGGCGGCTGCTTCCGCTTCGCCTGCGAAATGGTCCGCAGCGGGCGCATCGGCCAGCTCAAGGAGATCAACTGCAACGTCGGCGGGCCGTCGGCCGAGTGCTATCTGCCCGAGGAGCCGGTGCCCGAGGGGCTCGACTGGGACCGCTGGCTCGGCCCCGCCCCCTGGCGGCCCTACAACCGCGGCATCGTTCACGGCTGGCGGGCCTACCGCGACTACTCGGGCGGCGGCATGACCGACTGGGGCGCGCACCACTTCGACATCGCGCAGTGGGCGCTCGACGCCGACCAAAGCGGCCCAACCGAAATCTACCCGCCCGGCACCCTCTCCGACCGCCTCACCTACGTCTACGCCAACGGCGTCAAGGTCTACCACGGCGGCGGGGGCGGGGGCGGCGTGGTCTTCTTCGGCACCGAGGGCAAGATCGCGGTTGACCGCGGCCCGCTCCAGAGCTGGCCCGACAGCATCATGCGCAAGCCCCTCGGCCCGAACGAAGTGCACCTCTACACCGTAACCAACGGTCACGCGGGCAACTTCGTCAGTTGCATCCGCACGCGGCAGCGGCCGATTTGCGACGCCGAGGTCGGCTGCCGCTCCGTCACCGTCTGCCACCTGGGCAACCTGGCCTACCGCCTCAATCGCCCCCTCAAGTGGGACCCCGCGAAGGAGGAGTTCGTCGGCGACGCGGAGGCCAACCGCTGGCTCGACCGCCCCAAGAGGGCGCCGTGGACGCTGTAGCGAAGACGGTGTTCGGTGTTCGGGCACAAGAGCCGGGCGGGGGTGGGTGGGGCCGTCCTATTGACTTCCCCGTAAGTGATGCAACGATCTTAGCCCCCGAAATGGGGGCGTTTGAGCCGTAGCCCAGGGCGACCGAAGGGAGCCCTGGGTATAGGCGTACCCAGGAATGAGCCCTCGAACGGGGGCGATTCAGACTGGGACGAACCGCCCCTTTCAGGGGCTCCGAAACGGGGGGCCGGCTTTCTCCCTTCGGTCGCCCTGGGCTACGGCTGGGTCGCCCACTTCGCGGGCTACAAGACCGACTTCCATGATACCGACCGTGTTGCATCACTCTTGCAGAAGTCGATAGTAGGCAACCGCTGACGGCAAGGACATGCCCGACCTGATGTGGTATGATTGCCTGGGGAGCGGGAGAGCGTGGCCGCGAGCTCAGGGGTGTGAGCAATGAGACAGAAGCGTGCCAAGCCGGACGAGCGGGAAGTCTTGAGGCGACTTGCGAGAGAGCTGCCGCTCCTCAGGGAGAAATATGGCGTGGAGAGTCTGGCCCCCTATGGCTCGGTCGCGCGCGGAGAGGCGACCGCGAGCAGCGACGTGGACCTTGTCGTGAAGCTCTCAATGCCCCAACGCCGACGTCACTCAAGTCAAGCCCCGAGCGCCCAGTTCCACAGCATCGCGCTGGCGGCGCTGGCGCTCGCACTGCACGTGGCGGGGTGTTCCACGGAGCGAGACTACGAGATCCGCTTGCACCGCCCCCTCAAGCCCGGCCAGAAGTTCCACATCTCCTCGGCCGGCAGCACCAGCCGGAAAACGGTCGTGACCGTGGGAGGCAAAGTCACCCAGCAGACTGCTGTGGCGTACTCCGCGGAGCTGGTCGCCATGGCCACCATCATCCACGTCGGTTCCGCGGGAGAACCTATAGAGGTGTCCTACAGAATCGCCAGGTGCGTGAGGACCGATGGCGGGAAAGAGGAGGTCCTCGTGAGACCCGGCCTTGTCCTCGATGTGTCAAGCGCTTGGGGGGACACGGTGTTCGCGGTGAACGGCAGCCGCTTGGGGCCTCAGGCCATGGAGGCCCTCGAACTCGTCGTCCGCCTCGCCCGCCCTGGCACTAAGGAGGAAGGGGGACCCGAGGGTTTCAGCCCCGAGGGCCGCAAGAGGATCGGCGAGAGTTGGAAGGCCAACGCAGAGGCCCTCGCCGGGCCGCTGCCTGGGATTGGGGTTTCGGTGCCGAAGGAGGGCATTGACGGCATGATGACACTGGTGGGCATCACCAGAGTCGGCGAAACCGATTGCCTGGACCTTCGCGGCACGTTCTCAGCCAAAGCTGCGCCTGCGCCACTGTCGCCCACTCGGCAGCTTGAGAGGGTGGAGACGCGCATGGTGTTCGCGGGCAGGCTTCCTCTTGACCCCTCCTTGCCTGCGCTTGAGGCCTCGATCGAGATGACCACGACCGTGCGGTTACGGGAGCGGCCCGATGGAGAAACGCCCGAATCCGTAACCGAGCAAACCGCCGAGACCCGCTTGACGGGGAAGCGCACACCGGTGGAGTAGGGACGCCGGGTCTGACGCAGTTGAGGGGTGGGCCCGCAACCGCCTACCGCGAAGTGACAGGCGATTAGCGATGCCTGAAAGGGGTCTGCTGTGAGGAGACCGTGTCAGGTTCTCATCGCGACGATCGTGGGCATTCTGGCCGGATGTGCGGCGCCGCGCGGCGGCGCGGGAAAGGGGGTTCGGATGAAGACGACGGCGCATTGCGAGGGGGACAAGGTGTGGCTGGAGGGGGTGAAGGGGTGGTTCGTGGGCGACAAGGAGAGCTCGCCCCACGCCGCTCAGGAGGCCGCGATGCAGGCGGTGCTGGACAGCCGCCAAGATGGCGGCGCTACGGAGCCGCGCTGTAAGTCTATTCTCAGCAATATGTTACGTCTCAGGATGCTCGGAAACTAGCGTTGTCGTGCTAGCATGCCGACGCACCACGCCGGCTCGTGGCCGCAAGCGTCCCGCTTGCGGTCTTCCCCGCCCCACGACAAGCGGGACGCTTGCCGCTACTCGGCGAGCCAACTGAGGGCGTCGCTGAGGAGTTGCGCGTTCGCGGCCAGTTGCGGCTGGCGGAGGAGTTGGTTGCTGAAGGCGTCCGCGTCGCTCAAGACCAGGAGCTTGGGTCCCTTGGCGCCCGCCTTTGGCCGCACGGCGGCGATGAGGCAGGGGGCCTTCGCGCCCTCCTCGGCGTCGGCGGGGCGCGCGACTCGCAAGACCTCGAACTTGGCATCCTCCGCGGGGGGGGCCACCGCCAGCTCCGTGGCCGTGTAGAAGACCGTCGCCTCGCGCGTCCACTTCGCCACGAAGTCGAGCTTCCCGTTCAGCTCCACCTCCATGGCCACCGGCGGGTTATTGCTTGGGACCTGGATGACCTTCTTGGGGTCTGGCACGGTGATGCCGAAGCGCTTGAGGGTGTCGGCGAGCGGCACGATGCCGTCGGGGGGGTCGAGGAGGAGCGCGAGGCGGCCGCCGCCGTCGAGGTAGGCGTTGATCACCTTCTCGGCGTCGGCCTCGAGGGGCTTGCGCGGGCCGGCGATGACGAGGGCCTGGCAATCGCTCGGGACCGCTTTGGCGGCGGCGAAGTCGAGGGGTGCGGCGCGGAAGCCGCGCGAGCTGAGGTGCTCGGCCACCTGGCTGAGGCCCTCGATGCGGCGGTCGGCCATGCGCCGCTCGCCGTGGCCCTCGGCGAAGTAGAGGAGGCCCCGCTCGGAGAGGAGGTCGTCGAGGGCCTGGGCCACCACCTTCTCGCCCTCGAAGCGCACCTGGCCGCCCATGGTCAGGGGGTCGCCCTCCCCGCGCCTGAGGAGCTCGGTGCCGCGGAGCACCCGCACCCGCCCGCCGTACTGGAGGACCACGGAGTCCTCCACGTCGTTCAGGGAGCGCTTGAGCGCGCGGGCGAACTCGCGCACGGCCGCGGGCTGGGTCGCGAAGTCGAAGTGCTGCACCTTCACCTTGTCGGACGCCCGCGCCATCGCGTCGGCGAGCCCGCGGGCCATCGCCTCGTCCTCGGGCAGACGCAGGGCCGCCACCAGGGTCGAGCCGTCCGGCTGTTGGAGCTGGAGGCCGCTCGGCGCCGCCAGCGGGCTGCCGAGGGTCTGGGCCAACTGCTGCCGCGAGTCCGACGACACGGTGGTGACGAGCAAGGTGTCCTGGAGCTTCGCCAGGCGCGAGCGGACCGCCTCGTTCGCGGCCGTGTAGTAGGGAACCGCGAAGCTCCCCGCTGCGCCGCCAGCGAGCTGCGCGAAGCTCGCGGCGACGCTCTGGTACTGGTCGAGCTTGATCACCAGCTCTTCGCCCGTGCTCCGCAGGCGGCAGTAGACGGCCTGGCGGCGGAGGTCGGCGGCGTAGACCTCGAGGGCGTCGCTCGCGCCGCCCCGCTGCGGGAAGGAGAGGACCACGGCCGGCTGCGCCTGGCGGCCGGCCTCGGACTGGAAGAACTCGCTGGCCTGCTCGCCCGTGCGGATGGCGCGGGTGAGGCCGACGAGGAGCTTGGTGCGCTCGTCGAACTCCTCGCCCGTCACGCGGGTCTCGAAGCCCGCGTTCGGCCCGTCGGGGGCCAGCCCGTCGCCGATCCTCAGCAGCCGTTTGGCCGTGCGAATCTCGATTCGCCGGCCGCTCGGCCCGCCCTCCGGCCCGCCCGCAAGCGGATTCAGCAGCCACAGCAGCGCGAACACCAGGTTCCCCACCGCCAGCAGCCCGATGACGGGGTAGACCACCACGGACGCGCTGGCGCCCCGCCTCGGCTCGGTTCCTGAGTCTCTTGCCATCACTCTGGCCTCCTCGAGATGCCACTCCCACAATCCAGGATTCTATTGACACCTCGGAAGGGAGTCAAGCGCGGACAATCCTCCGAGTATGGCCCCCAATTCTGGTGAACTGCTCGGCAGCCCCCACGGGGGCGTACTATATCAGCCCAGGGCGGAGCCCTGGGAAGCAGGGCCGTGCGTGGGTCAGCCCTCAAGGGGCGTACTACGAGGCACGGAGGCCATCGCGTCTCGTGAGCGCCTAGTACGCCCCTGCAGGGCTGGCCGGGGCCATCTCCCATACCCAGGGCTTCGCCCTGATCTTTGCCCACATCTTCTGGGGGCTGGGGTTTAGCCCCCGAATGGGGGCGTTTGAGCCGTAGCCCAGGGCGACCGAAGGGAGCCCTGGGAAAAGGCCCCGCCAGCGTAG